>NZ_JBIVOI010000018.1:0-7842 GCF_044754045.1 Neobacillus sp. NPDC093182 | reverse complement strand
GCCCGTTGCTCCTGTTGGGCCTGTCGGTCCTGTTGGGCCCGTCGGTCCTGTTGGGCCTGTTGGCCCCGTTGCTCCTGTTGGGCCTGTCGGTCCTGTTGGTCCCGTTGCTCCTGTTGGGCCCGTTGCTCCTGTTGGTCCCGTTGCTCCTGTTGGCCCCGTTGCTCCTGTTGGGCCTGTCGGTCCCGTTGGTCCTGTTGGCCCCGTCGCTCCTGTTGGTCCCGTTGGTCCTGTCGGTCCCGTTGGTCCTCTTGGTCCTCTTGGTCCTCTTGGTCCAGGAGGACGGATTTTTGGTGGTTTTGGAATCGGAAAAATTGGACAGCATGGATTAAAAGTGTTATGGATATTCATTATTTGAATCACCCTTTATTTGGTTCTAATACGCTTGATAATTCAATAGATGTGAACCAGGCAACTAAGGGTAATTATTGATATTAATATCAATAATATATTGTTCTTTAGTGGGCTACCGACCAACAAAGAAATAATACGTATCATTTTAAATCAAAACTAACGTAACCATATAACTTATTTTAAGAAAGGCTCTGTTATTAAAAATTGGTGATAATATCAAAAAAATCGTAAAATACATGGTCTCTGATTTTTTGTTCAAGTAACTTACCATTACTATTGGTATAATCCCCCATCATCCTGGTTCACCCCACTATCGTCAAATCTCACACATTATCCCACTTAATTTCAACAACAAGGGTTTGAATTAAATTTAGGAATTCTTATTTGGGGATATGAATTTTCACTAAAAACTATCTTAAAGTTATAAGTTTTGTACAAAGAAAAAAACATCATAAATTGCTGCTATTATTGCTGTTGATAATGTCTAGAAGTTAGTCTAAAATAAAAAATACAAAAGATACATGACTTTTAGACAACAAGAGAGGAAGAACCATTATGGCAATCATTGGTTACGCTAGGGTATCAACTAAAGACCAGGAATTAGAACTGCAAATCGACAAACTAACTGAATATGGCTGCGAAAGAATCTTTATGGAAAAGCAAAGTGGTGCTAAATGCGACCGGGAGGAACTTACCAAAGCTCTGGATTATCTACGAGAAGGTGACAAGCTGGTCGTTTATAAGCTGGACAGGTTAGCAAGGAGCACTTTCGATTTACATAAAATTGCAAAAGAGCTGCACAACCGAGGAATATCCCTTGTGTTCATTAAGGAACAGATTGATTTTTCTACTCCAGCTGGAAAGCTCATGTTTACGATGCTGGGAACTATTGCCGAATTTGAACGTGACTTAATAGCTGACAGAACGGCAGAAGGGCGTGAAAGGGCAAAGGCTCAAGGGAAACACATGGGGCGAATTGGGAAGGCTGAGAAGGACGTTAAAAAGGCATTAAAGCTATATACAGAACGAGAATCAAATGGATTGAGCGTTAATGATATTTCAAAAATGACAGGCGTTCCCCGGTCTACGATTTACGCTAAAGCTAAGGAGCAAGGTTTAAGTTAATATAAGAGGAATGGAGCTTGGTTTGATTTCCAAGCTCTTTTGTATTGGGTACCATTTTTTATTAAAGCTACCCGTTAGTTAAAGTACATTTCTTCACAAACTTAGAACGATATACATAGATACGATTATTTTTCAAGAAATTCTTACTTTAATATCCATTATCATTTTCATATGTTTGTTGTAAAATCGCTCTTATCTCATCTTCTTTATTAGATTCATATATTGCTCGCCTAATATCTTCTAAAGTTGGATCATAAAAAGAAACAGATTTAGAATAAAGTTGGGAAAAGAAACTATCTTGTGTAACATATTGATAGAGATAAGGTTTCCTAATCGCCCCTTGATAAGCTAATAACCAATTTTCTCCATACAATTCTTCCTGTTTTAATAATGAATTAATTCTTTGTAAATCTGGTTGAGATTGAAAAATACCCAAATCTAGCAAATCCAGTAAAATAACAGAACTTATAGGATCCTCAAAGTTAAATAATTCAGAAGCTAGGTTATCATCGATAGTCAAACCCATAGATTTTACAAATGAGAGTGCCCAACTTACTTCGAAGTTATTTTTAGACCTTATATTTTTTAGTATAAATTGATGTATGAATGCACTGATCTTTTCCTCATTAATATCGTAATTATAATGCCATTCATATGTATTAAATAAAATTTTAACTAATGGTAATGTACTTGAGTCAATAGCAGCTACATTGAGAAGAAAAGATTCATAGATATCCCAATTTTCAATGAATATTTTTTCTTCTGATAACCTTTTAATGCAATACTTTAGGACTGCATCATTAGGATACTTTTTGGAATTTACAAATGCTTTATTAAAATAGCTAATAAGATCATAATATTGTTCAATTGGATTGGTATCCCTTAACCTATAAAGTTTCATTTCTGATACCCACTCAGGTTCTAAGTTATCCGGAATTGATAAAAGGGCATATTTATTGGGATTAAGATCCAATTGAAATCCCTTTACAATTCTTTCGAGCTTGAGTTCAATATCTACCCCAAACCTTTTCAATTTCTTCTAAAGTTTCCCTTTGTTGCTAACCCTTATACTTACATGCTGTTTGTAGCAATTTCTTTGATTTTACATCATCAACGTCTTGTGCTATTCGTTCAAGAAAATCAAATAATGCTATAATCTCGTGGGTATCCTTCTCTTTACCAATTAATTCAACAAGTTAATCGTTACACTCACCATAGAGTCCGTTTATTCCTATAATAAAGGTTTATTATTATTGAAGTTTATCAGTAAAATGCTTTGCTAAGTCATTTAAATTCATCTATTTCTCACTGTTTTAAAAGGTGTTTGACACTTAACCTTCTATAACTGGAAAAGGTGCTCCTTCTTCCACTAACCTGCCCTTTAGTTGAAGAACGAAAAAGAAAAGGGACTGTTTTAACAGCCCATTATTGCTACCCTATAGTTGAAGAATATGGTTACTATTTATTCAAAAACATTCTTATACTAAAGAATATATCTTCTTTTTCAGTTACGACCTTAAAGCCATTTTTAACGACATTTTTCGTTCCTTCATCAAGTGGCTCTTTAACCCACTGGTCTGTTACAACCCCATATTCTACCTCTAAGCCATTATTATAGAAGATTCTTAGAGAGGTCAAAATCCCCCATTCTTCAAGTGTACTACTCTCAATATTACCGAAATTAAAATCATTTTTAATACTCTCTAAAGTAAGGTCTTTATTTGTAGAAATAATAGTTAAATCCACATCTGAATTTGAATGAAAGTCACCTCTTGCAAATGAACCCACAACTGCCACACCTTTTATATTAGTTTCTTGCTCGGACCATTCCTTAAAATTTTCCAGAAAAAAATCTACCTTCTTTTTAATTTCCAAAAGTTATCCCCCCATAAAATCATTTATAGAAATTTTAACATTTTCAACTATTCTGCCCAGTTAGTGAAACAACAAAAAGCTGCCTCAATGACAGCTCTGACCTTCAACACAAGCAGCCGTTATATTAATAAACTTTTTGATTTTAAGTCTATAATATCTACTAACTCATCTATGGTTCCAAAGCACTTTTCGACTTCAGGTAAATGATAAAATGTACTCGTAGTTTCAATGTTATCTATTTCATTGTTAGGTGAATAAAGATAAATTTTTTTACCATTCCCAATAGCAATACCTAGTTCAATATGGCTTCCTTTTCCTGCTGGTAATAAAACTACAACAAAATCAGCTTCTATTACAGCATTTTTCTCCTTTTGACCTATCGCCTTTAGTTCTTCCAATGTTGTTACATTTTCATTTACAGTCCAATCATATGTATGGATAAATCCTTTATCTTTTAATTTTTTACTAACATATCTAACTTTTTCTATATTTTTAAAGCTAGATGCTATATAAAATTTCATCATTTCTCCCCCTTTTTTATTACAATTTTAACATATATCTTAACACCTCTTATTAAACTATCCTGCTTCGTTAGCTCAATAACAAAAAGGATCGCCGCAGCAATCCTTGTTCTTCCGTTATCGCACCCGTTACTTTAAGTATAATCCTTCACAAGCAACCCTTCTGGTTAACAAGATATTGTTACTAAATAACTTAGAATGGATTAAAACTTACACCTTCAGCATCACATCTTAATTCAAAAAAATATTTAATAATATCATTTTCACTTTTGATTGATTCGTTGAGTTTTTGTAATGTTCGTTTTCCTATTCGTCTATCGATTAAGGAAAGTATTTTAATAACCATATCTGTTGAAATTAATGATTTTTCTATTGAAGAACTAAAGTATTCTTCAAGTGAATCAAAAAAATCGTACTGTTCAAATACCCCTTCAGCTTTAATTAGGTTATGTGCTTGTTCAACTATTTCATAATTTTGATTTCGATTATAAACATCATATTCAATATTTTGATTACGTCGTATGTCCCATACTTTTGTAGTTTTAAAAGAAAGTTTGATCAAAAATAACACGAAAGCCCAGATTTTACGATAAATAAAAAGAATCCATTTTGAAAAAAAGATTGATCAAAATGGATTCTAACCCAGCAGATTTAAGTTTAGTTTTTATAAAAAAGTTTTATCACTTTCGAGGTGCCTAAAGTTTATTTTCGACTTGGCTTATAAATGATTTAGAGACTCCTATTACGTACCGTGAAGATCAAGCATTTATCTTTTTTAAAAATGGTGCAACTTATTCAAAACATCGCATCCTTTTTATACAGCAAGGGTAAGCTTATTAAAAACATAACAACCCCTAGTGCTAAAAAATATAGTGGCATCACAAGGACTGTTCCGTTATGGAAAACGCTCATACCATAGATTGTAGCGCTGACGAGTAAATAATAACCTAAGCTAAATATCGCACCCGCAGAACCAATGACGTCTTGAAAGTCAATGAGCGCTAAGCTTAAACAGTTCGGTAAAGCGGTACCAGTACCAAATAAAATAATGAACACACTAACAATCATAGTTGGCATTTGTAATGAAATCGGTAAAAAATGTACCGATGTAGCGAGCAATGTACCAATGAGCATAATTGCTAATCCGCGTACGATAATCTTCTCAGGTTTTGTGTGGCTAACGAGTCGTTTAGATAGCATCGCACCTGCGATAGAAGCGAGTGCAACGATAATGCCTAAAAAACCATACATCGCACTTGTTAGTGTAAAGTATTGCGTAAAAATAAATGGTGCTTCGGTATAATAGCTAAATAATACACCGTTAATACCGCCAATTAATACGCCGTAGCGCCATAAACGCGCATTTGTAATCATGCGCTTCACTATTGGTAGTAAAGGCTTCATTTCGATTGTAGTAAGAGCTGTTTCAGGTAAACGTAAAAACGCATAGCAAAATACAATAATGCTCATAACAACTAACACCAAAAATACGACTTTAAAGCCAAAATAATAATCGGTAAAGCCACCGATTAACGGGCCAATGGCAGGTGTGAAGGCAAGGGCAGCTGAAATTTGAGCAAACAATTTATGACGCTCAACACCAGAAAAGCTTTCACGTAAAATCGTTTGTGTCACGACAGAGCCAACACTTGCACCAAACGCTTGAATAAAGCGTGCGACTAATAAAACCGCCATTTCATTAGCTACTAAACAAAGTACGTTACCAACAAGATATAAAAACAGCCCATAAAGCATTGCCTTGCGACGACCGATTTTATCGGATAAACGCCCAAAGAAAAATACTCCGATGGCAAAAGCGATAAAGTACACACTCATCGTAAGCTGTGCATCACTCATAGAAGTTTCAAACGCTTCTGCGATAGAAGGTAATGATGGGCTAAAAATAGTTTCACTAATTTGTGGGAAGCCTACTAATACAATCAGTAATAATAAGCTAAGTGTTTTGTTTCCGATGTTTTTCTTCAAAGTAATCCTCTCCTAGATAATTATAGGTTTGAAAGAAAAACATCGTAGCTTGGGAAATGGTGGCTTCACGAGTTTAATTTTTTCTAATTCACTCATGAAATTCACTTCCTTCTAATTAAAAATACTAAAAAATTATACCATCCAAAGGGATAAAACGGTGCAACTTTTTTATAAATGGTATAACTTTCTTCAAAACGGTACATCTTTTTTATAAACGGTACAACTCTCTTTCAAATCCACAACTTTTCTATTTAAAGCTATATCGGATGTTATCGTACACATATTTAAGACTTCTTTTTTATCCACTGTAATAACTGCTCTGCCTAACTGATCATGAGCTTTACGATAATTAATAATGTGAAAATCAATTCTATCTTTTTACGACTCACAGATAAAACTTTTTAATTGTTTCTTTGCTTGACTCCATTTTGGATTATACATATCTAAGTTCCCCATTCCATACCAATCTACATCAGCTACCCATTAGGTTAAGTACATTTCTTCACAAATCAAATAATAAAGTGTTATCTCCTCCAAATAAAAAAGAAGACATACAGCATTCCCAGCAGAAGATAGTTGCTAATTATAGAAGGAATAAGTATCTTAATTAACCATATATCAATTCCATTTGTAAGTATTGAAAGGAAGGTAGAAAATCCAAAATATATTAGTGTGTAAACAATAATACCTTTTATGCCGATTCCAATTTTATTTTTAATAAGTTCACCTATATAGAGTGGTAAGTAGAAAAATTTGATTAATTTGATTAATTCGATTAATTTGTTTATCCATCTTCTTCTCCATTTCATCAGTCTATTTTTGCATTTATTATCCAAATTATAACAAACTTAAAAATGAAGTATAACCCAACATAGAAAAATTCACTTGTTACACTAACCTGCCAGTTACTTAAATAAGAAAAAAGCGATTCTTGGTAATTCACGAATCGCCCCGTTAATCCAATAATTCCAAAACAATCATTGGGTGAAAGACTAGATAAATACCAATTAGTGTTAATGCAAACATCAATATGATTATCACTTTACTTTTCATATCCCAACACCCCAACTTTATTTAATCAACTTATAATCCTCTTAACTCAATTTTACCATAAAAACCCAATATACTTATTCAACTAACCTGCTTCGTTACTTCAATAAAGTTCAACAAAAAAAACGTTAATCCTTCTTGGATCAACGCACCCGTTAGCTTAAGTACATTCTTTCACAATCTTTATTATGAAATAAAAACTATAAAACTTTTTTGAATGAATAACAAAATTTCTCGTAACCCATTTTGGTTTCATAAAATCTGTGTGCTTCTGCACGAAATAACCCTGATTCTAAGGCCACAATCCCACACCCGTTTCGAATAGCATATTGGTGTATATACGAAAGTAATTGTTCACCGTATCCTTTGGAACGTTGTGAAGATTGCGTAACCAAGTCATAAACAAAAATATGTTTTCCATAATAAAAATTTGTTCGTATTGCTATTCCTGTTACTGCAACAACTTGTTCATTGTCATATATAGCGAAAAGCTTATATCCTTCTTCTCTCATACTATGGAGAAAATCAAGATATGTACTTTTGTTTAGATGGGTTCTTAATTCGTTTAAAACTGGAAACGCTTCAAGCCATTCTTTCTCTTGTATTAATTCTTTTATCATTCCATTCACTCCAAATCATAATTTGTAACATAATTATTAATTCTTGCAAATTTTTAGAATACCTTCTGTTACACGGGTTGCCACCACAACCCCGCTGTTCTACTATGCTCTCGTTACTAGGCTATTTCAATTAAAGAAAATGTTAAAGTTGTGAATGTCTATAATATCCCTTTACTAGACCCATAAAATTTTTGGCTGGTGTTGAGACATAATGATGTTCAAGCAAAATAACTCCTAAAGAAGATGTCATATTGGCATTGCTTATTGGTGCAGAGTAAAGACTTTTTGCCCCGTAGACATCAAAAACAGATTTT
>NZ_JBIVOI010000017.1:0-137285 GCF_044754045.1 Neobacillus sp. NPDC093182 | reverse complement strand
CTCTGTGCACATTTGAGGAGTTAAAAAAGAGAATTGAAGATTACATCGATTACTATAATAACAAGCGTATAAAGCAAAAATTGGAGGGCATGAGTACGATACAATACCGTATTCATACCCACCAATTGGCTGCTTAAAATAAAACTCTAACTTTCGGGGGTCACATCATTCTCCTTGCCCAAAAAGGCAGGGAGAACCGTCCCCTTTGTCCCTCTTCACTTGCTATCCGCCACGTTAGATGATTCATCAGGTCTTTGGCCATTCTTTAAATCGGCAATTGTCAGTCCAAAATCCATTTGGAAATGTGGATAATCTTTAAAATCTTTCCAATCTCCGCCCCACTCGAACCCTAGTGACTTAGCTATTTTCACCACCTCGGACCAATCGGACTTTCCATTTTGATTACGATCATATTGACGATCCCAAATAACGTCTCCTGAAGGAGTTTCAAGTGCGAAATCAATCGCGAGCCCATAATTATGATAGGATTCTCCACCTTTTGCATTCGTGACAATATTGCCCTCTGTCGTACGTCCTTGTTCATAAATGGTATTTTGTTCTTCTATACTGCGGAAACCGTCAGTAATTAACACGACAATTCCTATCTTTGCTGCTTGTTGGACTAATTGATCGCTACGTTCCTTTACGACGGGATGAAGTTCGGTCGGTAAGGGTACATCTTTTTTCTGTTCAATGCCTGTTGCTTTAGACGGTGTGGTTTCGTTGTCTTTTAATATGAAAATAGTACTAATCCCTAGAACAAGTAGGAAAAGTAACAATTTAATCCTTTTCATGGTGTATCTTCCTTTCGTGTTAAGAAGACTACTAAACTCTTTCTAAACCGAGCTTTCGTCCTCCTTCTATTTATCTACCAATCCCTATTATTGTTCAATATAAACCTTAAACAATTCTTAAACAGTATCTGTTACATAATAAACAACCATGGCCTTCTAGTAAAGGTTATCTATTAATTTTACCAAAACTAAATCGGGAAAGCCCCTGCTTTTAAGTATGGGGATGGACCGATTTTTTTATTGCTGATTTAGGAGTTTTTTGATAAAATGTATACGAACGTACGTTTGAAGTGTTAGATGTGAAAGTAGGTGTGGACATGGCGAAAGCAAAAGCTCCTTCATTTATCATTGATGTAGAAATAAAAGGTAAGAAAAGAGACTTTTTTCTGATCGAATCTGAATTGGAAATTAATCGAGTAATCTATAATACTTCGCTCGGCGAGTATTTGAAGAGAGAAAAACAAATGAAAAGGACAAAACGATATAAAAAATTAGTCCGTATTTCAAGAGCTATAAAGTCCAATCTAGCTAAAAATAGTAACAAAGAAAAGATGAAATTCTATCAAAATGAACAAAAAAGTCTCTCTGAAGCATTCAAAAAACTAAGAGAAGAATTTGGATTAACGGAATATTCCATGACGAATACATAAAACAAGTTCGAAATCACTTTAAGGGTAACATTAATTCAATCATTGCCCAAAAAACAGCTACAAGAGCTTGGAACACTTTCAAAAAGAAATTGTTTGGAAAAGCGAAAAAAGTAGCATTTGTAAAACGTGGAGATATGCATTCATTTGAAGGGAAAAACAACCAAACAGGTTGGAGATTCAAAGAGGGGAAAGTAATCTCAAATGATAGGGTATTTGCACTGAAGGTAAAAGAAATGGATATGTATCTAAAAGAAGCTTTTCATCTACTAACCTCCCAACAGATATTCCAATACAAGAACCAAGAAGGTGAAACTGTTTCAGAATTCTATAGGGTAAAATATGTTCGTATATTAAAACGAATCGTCCGAGGGAGTGTTCGCTACTATGCTCAACTGGTTTGTGCAGGGTATCCTCCGGTAAAAAGAGACAATAAAACAGGACTAGTGAAATATCATTTAGGAGAAGGTCCTGTTGGCATTGACATTGGGACATCCTCGATTGCCGTATCAAGTAAATCAAAGGTTCTGTTGAAAAATTTAGCTGAAAACATAAAAAAGGTTAAACATGTTCAACGAGAAATCAGGTTATTTAATAGAAAATTAAATCGATCGAAAAGAGCGACGAATCCACTGAACTACGATGAAGCTGGTCGTATAAGAAAGGGTAAAAAACAGTGGGGGTTTTCCAAGAACTATAAGAAGCTGAAAGCTCAATTGAAAGAGTTATATCGAAAATTGGCTTTATATCGTAAGTTTAGCCATCAATATGAAGTCAACCGAATGATCATTTTAGGTGATAAATTTTACATTGAAGAAATGAATTTTAAAGCTCTACAAAAGCGAGCTAAGAAGACAGAAGTTAGTGAAAAAACAGGTAAGTATAAAAAGAAAAAACGTTTCGGTAAAACCATATCCCATCGTTCTCCCGCATCCTTCGTAAGTATTCTTTCAAGAAAAGTCATAGCCGTAGGCGGGACTTTCATCAAAGTAAAAACATTCACTTTTAAAGCCAGTCAATATGATCACAAAGTAGACAAATGTAAAAAGAAAGATTTAAAAGAACGGTGGCATAAATTTGATGATGGAACTAGAGTCCAACGTGATTTATATTCTGCTTTTCTTTTAATGAATTCCAATTTGTTAGGATTGGAGTCTGATCGAACATCTTGTTTTAATACGTTTGATCAATTTTTTAAGTTTCACGAAAAAGAAATCGAGAAGATTGAAAAAGAAAATGAGGTAATCTTAAATTCTGGTATCGTATTGAAAGTAAAAAAGACAAGATGTGCAGCCTAACATTTCAGTTCTATGCGGTTTGATGTAGCCGAGTTCGAAAGAGCAATAGATGTAGTCGTGAATGGCAACAGAGGTTGCTTTGACTACGAATGTTCTAACAGAACTAGTTCCAGTTCCTGTTTCCTAAGCCGTTTTCTCATGAAGAAAAGTGTGTGTACGAATAGGAGAAGACTAGGAAGTTAGAACCCACTGCATTTATGCATGTGGAGCATCAGCTATAGAGAGCACAGTGTATTAGTAGTAGGGTATGACGAAAATAATGTATATATAAATGATCCATTAGCAGACCAACCATATAAAGCCGTTTCAAAAGATAGTTTTTGAAGATTCATGGATTCAAATGGGAAAGCAAGCTATTAGTTATCAGTAATATTGATAAGGTTGGCTTCGCGCGTTTGTTGCTCGGTAGTAATACTTTGGTAATAACAAAAAAGGCATAAGTTGGTTTGATTTCCAACTCATGCCTTTTTGGTTCCTTAATATGAACTTCCCATATTAAATGGATGCACGATTTGATTCCAGGTTTTTCCTCCAGGATATTTGAGCCATGACTAAGACGATAAGAGCACATAATCCCACACCTGCTAAAATGTAAAATCCGGCAGCATACGTTCCTGTCATTTGTTTAAGTGAACCCAGTATGTTAGGAACAAAAAATCCTCCCACGCCGCCAGCAGCTCCGACAATACCTGTAATTACACCAATTTCCTCTTGGAATCGCTGAGGAACCAATTGGAATACAGCACCATTACCCATTCCAAAACAAAGCATCCCAATAAACAATCCTGCAATAGCAATTGGCAGGGCAGGAAGCTGGCTTATGCTGAACATGGTAATTCCAACCCCAATAAATAAGAAAGTTAACAATCGAACTCCACCGATTTTATCTGCGATGTATCCGCCGACTGGTCGGAAAAAACTTCCGGCTGCGACACACAAGGTAACGAAGTCACCAGCACGTACCTTTGTTAACTGATATTGATCTACAAAAAATATACTTAAAAAGCTAGATAGCCCGACAAATCCCCCGAAGGTAACACTATAAAGCAGGCAGAAATATAAGGTGTCTTTTTGTTTAAAAACCTGAAAGTATTCTTTCATCGGTTTTGCTTTCGGCTGGGATGGAGCATCTTTGGCCATTGCAATATATAAAACCATAACAATGAGAAGAGGAATAAGGGCAAGTCCCATTACATTATGCCAGCCGATCGTTTCAGCCAAACGTGGTCCGAATAAAGTAGCCAATAGCGTACCGCTGTTCCCCGCACCTGCTATACCCATGGCCAATCCCTGTAAATGCGGCGGGTACCACCGGCTCGCCATTGGAATGGCTGCTGCAAAACTTGCACCTGCTACTCCAAGAAGAATTCCAATCAGGAAAAGTTCTGTAAGTGTTTGACCGTATAACCATCCCCATATGAGTGGAATGATTGTCACAGTCATCCCGCTGATAGCTGTTTTTTTAGGGCCAATTCGATCTGTTAAGAAACCGAGAATCAGTCGAAAAAATGAACCACTTAAGATAGGAACCGCTACAATTAAACCTCTCTCAGAAGGTGAGAGATTGAAATCGTTTGTGATATAAACCCCTAATGCCCCCAACATCACCCAAATCATAAAACTGATATCAAAGTATAGAAATGACGCCACTAATGATGGAGCATGGCCTGCCTTTTTTAAATCTGCTAGTTTCATCCTGTTTACTCCTCTCAAGTATTCTTTGTTTTGTTCTATCAGGAATTACCACCCGATATTTTTCGTTCCTTTTGAAAATAGGACTTTTGCTAATAAAAAGATAAATGAAACCAATCCAATATTTTTTTTCATTTTTCATACCTCCTAGTTTTTATAGTTTTAAGAATAATCTGATACCGGTAATTTGTCTCAATTGTTGTTAAGAAAGCTTACACATGTATTTTTTTCTACCATGAAAAATCGGTATAATGACAAGATTTATAGCGTGTTAAGAATAGGCTCTTTTCGTAAATTTGCTGCTAGTGTCACTGAAAATATTTAAGGAGCAATTGCAATGGTGATTTCGGACTGGGCTGGCACTAAAAAATGAATAGCTGTCCGAATGCCGGGTTCATTCAGACAGAGCAACCAGCAAAAAAGGGAAAGCTGTCTGAATACCTTTCTCATTCGGACAGAGCAGCCAGCAAAAAAGGAAAAGCTGTCCAGAATGCCAGTCTCATATGCGGAAGAAAAATAAATGAAGGAAATATCCTTTTAGCTATGAGAAAACTAGTATGTAAGGAAATATAACGTGATTCATTTTTTTATTTTGACTTTGTGTGATAATTGATGGCATTAAGTTTGATGTGAGATGAAATAACATCTGGAGGTTTAGAATGGGTAAAAAAAAGCTGGTATTGGTTGGAAACGGGATGGCTGGTGTCCGCTGTATAGAGGAAATTTTGAAGCTGGATCCTACAGGTTTTGAGATTACTATTTTTGGAAGTGAACTCCACGTCAATTATAATCGAATTCTTTTATCCTCCATTTTACAGGGGAGCACTTCTTTTGGAGATATTACGCTGCATGACCGTGATTGGTATGAACGTCATCATATTGATTTGTTTACCGGGGAGACAGTAATTGAAATTGATAAACATATACAGGTCGTCAAGACGGATCAAAACCGAATTGTTTCTTATGACCAACTGATTATTGCTACTGGCTCTGTTCCGTTTTCGCTTCCGATTCCAGGTGCTGATAAACAGGGAGTAGTTACTTTCAGAACAATTGAAGATTGTCAGAGAATGTTAGAGAGCTCTAAAAAGAATAAAAACGTAGTGGTGATTGGTGGAGGGGTGTTGGGATTAGAAGCCGCAAAGGGTCTTCTTAATCTCGGGATGACTGTGTATGTCGTTCATATTGGCAGTTATTTAATGGAGAGGCAGTTAGATGAAACAGCTGCGAGAATGCTGCAAAAAGAACTAGAAGGTCAAGGAATGAAGTTCCTATTAGAAAAAGAGACGAAGGAAATAGTTGGAGGTACTGTTGCGAAAGGTGTCCGTTTTCATGATGGGACAGAAGTTGAAGCCGATTTGGTTGTGATGGCTGCAGGTGTCAGGCCGAATGTGCAGCTCGCCAAGAAAACTGGAATTGAAACAAACCGTGCGATTCTAGTAAATGATTATATGGAGACGAGTGATCCAAACATTTTCGCTGTGGGAGAATGTGTCGAGCATCGAGGAATGGTATATGGCTTGGTACAGCCTCTCTATGAGCAAGGTAAAGCATTAGCAAAACGGATTTGTGGTATCGAAGGTCAAGGGTACGAAGGAAGTGTTCTTTCCACCCAACTGAAAATTTCAGGTGTAGACCTGTTTTCAGCAGGAATCATTCATGAAAAGGATTCTTCCAACCAATCGATAAAGATTTATGATGAGGTTGAGAGAGTTTATAAAAAAGTAGTTTTTCAGGATCATAAGATTATCGGCGCTGTGTTGTTTGGAGATACAAAAGAACGAAACATGCTGCTAGATATGATTCTCAAACAACAGGATGTTTCGGATTTAGAAAAGGTTTCACTTTTTCCACAGCTGAAGGACGCTGGATTATCTACTGCGTCCATTCCTGCAAGTAAAATCATTTGCAATTGTAATAGTGTGACGAAAGGGACTATTCTGGAGGCGATTCAAAGAGAAGGGTTAACGACTATTGAAGAGATAAAAAAATGTACAAATGCCTCAAGCTCCTGCGGAGGATGTAAACCACTGGTGGCCGACCTGTTGTCATATGTACAGAATCATGATGTTGAAGAAGCGATAGAAGAAAAGTCAGGTCTGTGTTCTTGTACCACATTAAACGATGATGAAGTGGTTCAGGAGGTGCAGAGGCAAGGATTAACATCTGTACAGGAAGTCATGGATGTCTTAGATTGGAAAAATAGCGAGGGTTGTTCTATTTGCCGTCCAGCGATTAACTATTATTTAGGAATGATTAATCCAGAATATGAGAGTAACCAACAAGCTCTTTTTGTAAACGAAAAAAGGAATGCAGTGATTCAATCCGATGGGACCTATACCATTATCCCACAAATGTATGGTGGTATCACAAATCCGGTGCATTTAAGAAAAATTGCTCAAGTAGCTGAAAAATATCATATAAATGATGTCGCAATCACGAGTGACCAAAGAATTCATTTACTTGGTGTTAAAAAAGAAGATTTGTCCGATGTATGGGCGGAATTGAACATGCCCTTAAGTTCGCCGCAAGCTAATGGTGTCCAAAACATTAAAACGTGTATTGGGGAACATATTTGTTCATGTGATAAAAAACCATCTATTGAGCTTGCAGTAAGCCTCGAAAAGCAATTAGAATTTCTCACTACCCCTTACCGGATCAAAATGGGGATATCCCCCTGCTTGCATAACGGTGCAGGTTCGACTACAAAAGATGTTGGCGTCATTGGAGTTGACCGTGGATGGGAAATATATATAGGCGGAAGCAGCGGGCGGCATGTTCGAGCGGGTGAGTTATTATGTGTTGCTGCAACCACTGAGGAAGCGATGGTATTAATCAGAGGTTTTGTTCAATATTATCGTGAGACAGCTAATTACCTGGAGCGTACATGGCAATGGGTAGAAAGAGTGGGATTAGTTCATGTAAGGGAAGTTTTATTTGATGAGGAACTTCGCCAGCAGCTGCTCGAGCATTTGGCGCAGGAAATTGTTTTACGCAAGAGTTTAGTAGAAAAAAGCGTCTTTTAATAAATTCATCATAAAAATATGCCAAAAAGGGGGATTGACTTTTGACTGAATTATTATTGAAGTATTTCCGCACAAAGCAGCAGGAAGTGAGGTCTGAAAAAAGATATGATACACAATGTCCATTTTGCAGTATGCAATGTAAAATGCAGCTGCTAGAACAATCCATTGTTACCAGGAAAAAATATGTAACGATTGGAAAAAACAACCCTACTTCTGAGGGCCGATTGTGTATGAAGGGAATGAATGCCCATCAACATAGCTTTCATAACGAACGGTTGAAATTTCCATTGCTTAAAAAAAATGGAGAATTTGTCCGTGCTAGCTGGGAAGAGGCATTGGAACATATTAAGAATAACTTTACTAGAATTCAAGAGAAAGATGGGCTAAATGCCTTAGCTGTTTATGGGAGTGCGTCCATTACAAATGAAGAAGCTTATTTACTTGGGAAATTTGCTCGGGTTGCCTTGAAAACGAGATATATTGATTATAATGGTCGATTATGCATGTCAGCAGCGGCGTCTGCAGCCTCTCAAACGTTTGGGGTCGACAGAGGATTTACAAATAGCCTGCAGGAAATTCCATTTACTCGATGTATTATCCTTGCGGGGACGAATATCGCAGAATGTCAGCCGACGATCATGCCATATTTTGAGAAAGCAAAAGAAAACGGTGCTTATATAATTGCGATTGATCCTCGCGAAACAGCGACAACGAAAATAGCGGACTTGCATTTAAAAATCAAACCTGGAACAGATGCAGCTTTAGCCAACGGTTTATTAAAGGTGATGATAGATGAAAATTATATCGAACATGCATTTATTAATGAACGGGTCAAAGGTTTTGAGGAAGTCCGACAACATTTATCATCTACGGATTTACAAGAAATTGAGGATATAACAGGTGTTCCAAAAGAGCAAATTCAAAAAGCAGCTCGTAAGTTTGGAAAAGAAGATACGGGGATGATTTTTACTGCAAGAGGGGTGGAACAGCATACGGACGGATCTATAGCCGTTCGTAATTTCTTAAATATTCTTATTTCAACAGGAAAAATTGGCAGGCAGAATTGTGGTTTTGGAGCGATTACAGGGCAGGGAAATGGTCAGGGGGCTAGGGAACACGGACAAAAAGCAGACCAACTGCCAGGATATCGGTCGATTGAAAATGAAGAACACCGCGCTTATATTGCGAGCGTTTGGGGCGTGGAAAAGGAGGAAATCCCTAGAAAAGGTGTTTCCGCGTTTGAGATGATGGAAAAAATCGATAACGGTGAGATTACGGGCATGTTTTTAATGTGCTCGAACCCAGTTGTTTCCAATCCGAACGCACAATTTGTAAAAAAAGCATTAAAAAAGTTAAAGTTTTTAGTTGCAGTAGATCTGTTTGTGTCAGAGACTGCGAGATTAGCAGATGTCATTTTACCAGCTTCCTCTTATTTAGAGGATGAAGGAACGATGACGAATGTGGAAGGAAGGGTGACATTAAGGGAAGCAAGTTATCCTTGTCCGGGTGAAGTGAAACATGATTGGCAAATTATCTGCGAGGTAGCTCGTGTTCTTGGAAAAGGAGAATACTTTAACTTTTCCTCTGCGGAAGAAATCTTTAATGAATTACGGGTGGCGAGCCGTGGAGGAAAAGCGGATTATTATGGCATCACCTATCATCGTCTGCGGAAGGAAGGAGGCATCCTTTGGCCGTGCCCTGACCTTGAGCATAAAGGGACAATACGTTTGTTTGAAACATCGTTTTCCCACTCTGATGGCAGAGCAGAGATGGTGGCAGTCCCAAACCGTCCAGACCCTGCTAAGGAACAGCTGAGCGAGGAGTATCCCCTCTATTTAACAACAGGAAGAGTGATGGCGCACTATTTAACAGGAGTACAAACGAGAAAAAGTCCGGCATTAGCAGCTAGAAATGTAGAATCCTTTGTAGAAATTCACCCGGTAACTGCTAAAAAATACGGTATTGAAGATTGTTCCTTAGTGAGGATAGAATCCAAAAGAGGTAGTATTGTTGTCAGGAGTATATGGTCGGAAACCATCCGTCAGGATACAGTATTTGTTCCTTTCCATTGGGCCGACTCGCAAAATGTGAATCTATTAGTTTCACAAGACCTAGATCCGGTATGCAAAATGCCAGGATTTAAGCTAAGTGCAGTAAAAGTAAGGTCTGTTATGGATTCATACGCTCATTAAATAGAAAATAATGAAAAGCTGACAAGGTGTTTTTTATCTACCTTTCAGCTTTTTATATTGTTTAAGTTAAAAAAAGATTGGAACTTTTTGGCCATGAAAAAACTAGTTCATCTGAATGGTAAAAATCCCACTTTCTGTATCGAAGGTGAGTTTTTTTACTTCAGTATTTTCTTTTTCATCATGACAATTACAGTGTTGAAAAATAGCTCAATTCCTCCAATCATTGCCTATCACTAACCATGCATCCTGTTTAGCTTCTAAACCTAATCCAACCACCACGGTATTCCGATTTCAAATAAAACGATTAATACAAAAAGTTGAATCGGTTGTATTTTGCTTTGGACCAAGGTATTAATCCCCCTTTTCGTTACAATTTGAACTTAGCCTGACGAATGGTTAGATACTTTGGCAGAAGCCCGTTTCATTCTTATTTTTCCAATAATTAATAAAAGTATTGGAAGAAAAAAACAAATCGTTAAGGAAAACGGAGTCAGCGTTTTAGCTATATAGTTATTAAGATGTACAACATTTGGAGTCATAAAAATAGAAAAGGGTAAGATTAAAAAAGCTGATGGAAAAATAAGGATCTTGTAATCTTTTAACCCAAATAATTGAGCAAGTCCAAGAGTGAGCCCATAGTAGCAAATTGTCACTTTGAAATATATGGTAAAGATCCATATGATCGCTACAATCACTTCAACCCGTTCTAAAAAATTTCCAATGCTTATTTTTTTCCCTAATACATAAGTAGGATAGGCTTGTCTTGAGGTAAAGTCAGCTCCCAGTACTAAAATACAGAATAGGACGAAAATGAATAAGATGATACCGCCAATGACTGTTCCTAAATAAAAGGCTTTTTTTGCTTCTGCTTTTTCGGTAACAAAAGGTGTTACCATTAGTAAAATGTGTAACTGTAAATAAGGCAGTCCCAATTGGCTATAGAATCCATTTATTATTGGTTTTATGCCTTCTCCGAAAATAGGCTGAAGGTTTTCTAATTTAATCAGTGGGATAAGAAATATGAATAACAGCGAAAGCAGTAAGAGGATCCATGGAAGAAAGATTACTGCTGTCCGGCAAATAACTTCTAATCCTAACCTGACTCCGATTATGCTTGTCAATAAAAACAAGATCATAATGACTTGAGAAGGGGTTTCAACCATTACTTGTGTTGTAAAAAAATCACCAATCCCCCTATACCCACCTGCAGTAATATGAAAAATGTAGAATAAATATAAAACCGAGGCTAGTTTTCCAAGCCATTTTCCTAATATTTTTTCATTCACTTCTACATAAGTCATGGAGGGATAAAGGGAAATTAAATGGTTATATATAAATATAAAAAGTAAGCTGATGAGAACCGTTAAGGCAGCAGCCAACCAGGCATCTTGTTTGGCTATTGTAGCAAGTAAAGCAGGGGCATGAAGTACAGCGGTTCCTACCGTAAAGGTAAATACGATAATACTAAATTCACCAGCATTAATTTTCCCTTCCTCAAGCATATTAATTGGACACCTCCTATGACAGAATCCGTTCGAAGTAAAAAGTTACCGGACTAAAAAATTTCGTTATCAAGTCTAACGGTGAAGGAATGGTAACGTCTTTGCTTAATAGAATAGCCAGGGTCATACCTGCTGAAAGCAATAGGAAATAAATAATCATTTCTCGCCGCCATTTTTTTTTCATTAGGGGCGGGATTTCGAAGAAAGTAATTATTGCCCCTGTCAATAAAATCCCAATAATAGCCAACATCGATCATTATTCCTCGATTTCCTTTTGAAATGATTCTGTAATGGTTCCTAAACGACGAATCTCCGCTTTTACGTTAACGGTTACTTCCAATTTTGCAAATTCTTGATCCCAGTTTTTTTCAAAACGTTTCCAAGCCTTAGGATCAGTCCGGTAGATTACATCCCCGAAACCAAAGATATCGCTTTGAAAATCCTCTTGGACCGTTTTAATTGCTGCTTCTATGTTTTCTTTAATCGTGTTTTGATAATTTTCATTCAATTCTTTGATTTTTTCAGGTTTCGATAAATCGATTTTGCATCCGACTTCACCAACATTTCCTTCTGTAGTGACATTGATAGAAATTTTCGGTTTCCCTTTCTCCATTTTCCCCTTGACGTTTGTTTTTGAACGAATGGTGGCAATCGTAATTTTTCCGTCTTCACAGGGGAAAGTAACCGCTGTAGTCTTTACTTTATCGGCAATATAATTAAAGCCTTTACTTTCCTCCTGATTTAACCATCCTATAAGTTTATCGCGTTTAAATACTCCAATAGAGTCAATTTTTAAGCCTGTTTTTGGTGAGACGTTTTGTACATTTGTGAAAGAGCTTCCAGATTCAGGGTTTCCGTAAATGTAAACGCCTGTTAATACAGGTTGTTTCCCTTTACTAACAATACTGGTTATTAATTCATCAATTGTAACGGCCATTGTCGGTGCCCATGCTTTTGCTGAAGTTTCCAAGGCGCTGGAAATTTTAACTGCTGGGTTTTTTTCAAGTGCCGTTTGGACATTCAGAATGTCGGAAGCTTTCGATCCTTTAGCCACAGTAAGAAAGAAATCAGAACGCATTTCATGATGGCGGGAAAGACTATCGAGGACCTTTCCGATTCCCTCTTTAGCCAATTCCTCTCCAAAAACAACTTCACGGAGATGGGCTACATAAACTCTTCTTGGTACATCCGTTGATAATCTTCTCATAGCTTCCATAATGGTATCTCCGGTTTTCATAAATCTTATCACTTCCGTTCGGCCGGTAGCAGTTTTACCGGCAATCTCAGCTGGATTTATAATTTGGACGGAAACCATGTATCCATCCTTTGTTTTATCAATTCCTATGGCAGTGACAATGGCAATCTCATTCAGCTCCTTTCTACTCCAGCAGGCAGTTAGAAGGCTAATTAGTAAAAGGACCATAATGAAAAAGCTTAGGATTTTTTTCATTTTACTACCCTCTCATGCTTCCGATATTAATTCGATTGTTTTGGAGAAGGTGTATCTTCTCTTTTTATGTTATTTTGACTGATCAAGCGAGGTCGTGAAGATAATGCCCAATGTGGCAGTCGAATAATGCCGTCTTTTTGATCTTTTAAAATAAATGGTGCAAAGGGAGCTAAATATGGAATCCCAAAGGAACGTAAACTGTTTAGATGGAGGACCATCACAATTAGACCTAAAATAATTCCAAATAATCCAAACGAAGCACCAAGTAACATAAATATAAACCGAAGAATTCGAACGGAAATAGACATATTAAAGTTCGGTGACACAAAGCTGCTAATGGCTGTTAAGGAAACGATGATGACCATAGAGGCAGAAATAATCCCCGCTTCCACGGCTGCTTGGCCAATAACTAATGCACCCACAATGGAAATAGAAGAACCTACTGCTCTAGGTAATCGTATCCCTGCTTCTCGTAGGACTTCAAACGTAATTTCCATCATTACCGCCTCGACAAGGGCTGGAAATGGAACACCCTCTCGCTGTGATGCCAAACTAATGAGCAATTGTGTAGGCAGCATTTCCTGATGAAACGTTGTAATGGCGATAAAGAGTGATGGAGTCAATAAGGCTAGGAAAAATGAAAAATACCGAAGAAATCGAATTAATGTTGCAATATCTGCCCGTTGATAATAATCCTCGCTAGCTTGGAGAAAATGCACAAAAAGTGCAGGTACGACCAGGACAAATGGTGTTCCGTCAACAAGAATCGCAATCCGTCCCTCTAAGATTGCACCTGATACAGCATCGGGACGTTCTGTATTATACACAGTTGGAAAAGGTGAGTAGGTTTTATCTTGGATCAGTTCTTCAATATAACCGCTTTCGAGAATTGCATCAATGCTGATTCGATTTAATCGGCTTTGAACCTCTGAGACCGTTTTATCATTGGCAATACCTTTTAAGTACATAATCGCCACATCTGTTTGAGTCTTCATCCCGATTTAGAGTGTTTCAATCCTTAGATTCGGGTCTTTTATTCTACGACGTATTAATGCAGTATTTTTCCGGATCGTTTCTGTAAATCCATCCTTTGGTCCTCTAACAACAGTCTGTGAGGAAGGCTCCTGTACACCGCGTTCAGCCCACTGTCTTAAACCGATGGAAATGGCCTTTGAACAACCATCTAATAATAGGATTGAATCTCCTGATAACAATTGAAGAAAAAGTTTCTGAAAATCACTAATATCCATTATTCCGGAAACAGGAAGAGAGTGGTTTTTGATTAAATTGAGCAGGCAGGATGAATCAATAATCATTGAGTCTAGCTCTGCATTTCGTATTTCAAACATTAGGGTGTTTAAAACAAAATCTTGAAGCTCTTCTGAATTCGTTAATCCATCTGTGAAAATAACGCCAATTTTAATTTCGCCCTTCTGACCAGATTCAAACTCCCTTATGATAATATCTGAGCTATTTCCAAGTGTTTTTTTAATATAGTCAATATTCGTCTTAAGGTCTGAGGAAAGAAGAATGGTTTCTTGGGTTTGTGAAGATCGGTTTTGATTTAGAACAGAATCCTGATCTTGCGATTGTTCTTGTTTTTTCTCTTCGCTTTGAGAGTCTATTTGACCCAGCTTTTTTAATTGTTTTTTTAATTTGTCTTCATGTTTATCTTGTACAAATTTTTTTAAAGGGATAGGAGTACGAGTTTTCATTTCCATCCTCCTCAAGACCAATGTTTATATTCATATCCTTTCACAATAAATGGTAATATATCCATCCTTTTAAGTTTGTTCATTTGCAGCCGACCATTTTAGTAAGAAAAATCCATTTACCAACGATAACACAACTAGGTTATAATATAAGGATGTCCAAAATGGAGGTAGGAGTCTATTCCTCTGAACTATGAAGATATAAGTAGGTGAATGATCATCGACATCATTGAAACACGGGTGAGAGGTTTTATTGCTGATATTCAACACCCCAAACAAAAAAAGAAGATTAATAGTAATGATTTAGAAATACAGCTGCGCAGGCTTTTGGACGATTATTTTGAAATGGACGGGTATACATTGTTTTACTCTGCCATTGAAACCTTGCAAGCTGAGGGAATTCTTATTCCTATCCAAAATAATCAATATAATGGCAGAACACCGGCGCTGCCCCTTTATTACTGGGTTAATATAAAAGTTCAAAGTACCAAATGGGATCGTCTGGCGATGATGAAATTAAGTGATCAGTTTGATTTTTCCTTTTATGAACGCCATCCCGAATGGCAAACAAGAGAGGAATGGAATCGAATCCACAATTTATATTCTTTTCTCCAATCTAGTCAGGAACGGGAAATCGTGTCGGTCGAAGAAAGAAGTTTGGAGCTCTTTGGCCATGAAAAATTTTTACTAGACGGTGATAGTTTTCCTGAAGGGAAAGGTTTTTTAGCTAGAATAGGAGTATCAGAAGAGCAGCTGAAGATGGTGAACTACGGGGAGCCATTTGTATTTTGGATGAAACAGGGGAAAGAAATAAAGGATATTCAGCGGGTACTGATTGTCGAGAATCTATCTTTCTTTCATACATCTATTAAGCTATTGGAAGCTAATCAACTAGATTATGAACCAGAACTGATTATATATGGAGAAGGAACAAAAATCGAACGGAGCTTTTCTTTTTTCTTCCGTATGTTTCCAGCTGACAACTATCTTTTCTATTACGCAGGAGATCTTGACGCTGCGGGATACGGTATTATTAGCAGGCTAATAGAAAAATACCCTGAATGCTGTATTCAGCCAGCCTTAAGGATTTATCGCAAAATGCTAGAATGTCTAGAACAAAGGAATGACCAAAAGCAAGGACAAACACAAAATCTCAAATACCGTGATGCCTTCTTTCAGTGGTTTACCGAAGAGGAGCAAAACCTACTATTGCAATTATGGCAGGAAAATAAACGGATCCCGCAGGAAGTCTTAACAATTGAAACATGGAGGAGATGGATGTGAACGAATCATGGGAAGGTTTCGCCCAGAGAATGCAGCGATTAAATCCACTGTTTGAGCTTGGCAGGGGAATGGAAGTAGGGGAACTGAAACCTCATATCCAAACCATTCTCATGCAAGTGCTCCTCACCATCTTTTATCGAGAATTAAATGATGATGATCATCGCAGCAAGTCAGATATCAAGTATATGGTGGAAGATTCTATTAAACAAATGAAGCTTTTAGCTGATGATAAACAAATTGAGCGAATTACAACCGGACTATTATATCAGGGAAAAGAAGAGTATAGTAAACCATTCGAAGCTTTATATTACGATGAAATACGACAATCCTGGGAGACACAAGTCTTTCGATATGTGACCATGGATGAATTATATACGAATTTAGAGATGGGCGGATCGATTGTTTATAAACTGACGGATATCGCTCAAGAAATGATTTTTATGAGCAGGGAAATGGCTGAAGAATTTTCTATTACGATTGAACAACTCTATAGTATGCAGCTGATTAAAAACGGTAATTTTAGAAAAGCTACTCGAAACCTCGATCACCTCATTTCACGCGTAAACCGCTTAATGGCAAATGAATTCTCTTTCCAAAAGGAAATGATCAACAATCCCAAAATCTTATTGATCGAAGAAGAATGGCAAAGGGCCGACAATCGTGTTGAAATTGAAAAGCAATTTGAAGAAGAGAAAAATCACTTCCGTACGATTACTAGTATGATAGAGAAGACAAAACGTAGAAATGAAGAAGATGATTATATTCAGAAAGAATTGATTCTTCTCCAGGAAAAAATTGGCCATACAAGACAATTGCATGACCGGTTTGCAAAGTTAGTGATTCAAAATATTTCCTATGAGATGAAATTAAAAGCAGAAAACCCTTCATTGTTTTGGGAAAACAGTCTTGTTTCATTTCGAGAGCATTTTTATGAAAATTGGCTCATGAAGGAAGGCGTTCATCGTTTCACCGTCATAGAACAGGTGCTTTCTCCCTTATTCTCACCGAAGAATGAATTTATCTTGCCGCTTGATTGGATTTGGGGTGAACAAGAACTCAATGAAAAACAAGTAACCGACTCGATCATTGAAGAAGAGCCAGAAGAAAGTATTACTCGACTGCGGGTAACCAACTGGGATTCTGTTATTAAAGCATGGAGTTATGTGTTTCAGTTTTTACAAACAAACGGTGAATTTTCATTAACGGATTTAAAAGAGCTGCCATTAGAAGTGCAGGATTTATGGTTCGAAGAATCTGAAACAATCGATTTGTGGATGATGTTCGATAAAAAGCCGCTGAAGGTCCAAGTGCTCCATCGAAAGGAAGAAACCTTAAGCGATGAGAGGGAAATTCTTCTTTATAAATTAATGAAGGAGTACCCACAATTTGAAATGTTTGAAGGTTTAAAGATCTATACCATGTTCGATCATCGGGCAGAGCCATTCCTATGGTATCAAATGAAAATCACCCCTTTTAAAATTTGTGTAGAGGAGAATAAGTGATGAATGCAGAAACAATCAAAAAAGCATCAGCTGTCTATTTTACTCTATTAAAAGAAAAAGTAATCGACGAAAATAGTGAACACTTCCAGACTTATTTTGATCCGGAAGTAAGACAGACGGTACTTTTATTAGCAGACGAATCCGGTACATATATCATTGAAGCACCTAAACGCATCCATTTAGTGGTTCAGCCAACTGGTTCGGTATTTGCAACGAATTTTACCCATTTGAAAGATAAGCATAAGCAAGTTGAAACGAAAAAGCATTTCCATCTTATTAGCATCGTCATTATGTCTTTTTTAGCAGCCATCGACCGGAACCAGGCAGCAAAAATCCGTACGAAGCGGGAAGGAATAAGCTACTATGCATTAGAACGCCAAGTTAATGATCTAATCATTAAATGGGAGAGCATACTCAAAAATCAACCAGCCTTCGGAGAAGAAGAACGAATTGATATGAGGGAGGTTGTGACCACATGGAAATACATGGAGGTCGATAGTGACGATTTTGGGTTAAAAAAAGGCAATAGACGAACTAGAATCGGTTTAATTGCTGGCGCTATGCGCTTATTAGAGAGTGAGGGGCTTATCGTCATTTTGGATCGAGACGATATAGCGAAGGTCATACCGAAACAAGAGCTTTTTGAGCGGATTGAATACTTGTATCACGATTATGACCGTTATGAACTTTTTAAAAAGTTAATGACAGCTGAGGAGGATGAGCATGCCGAAAATCCATCGAATTAGAATAGTCGGCCTGAAGTATGATGGCATGCAAAAGCAATATAAAGATACCACGTTTAATTTCCATAATGATGAGACATCAACAAATGGTCTGATTGCGATGATGAATGGCGGAGGAAAAGGTGTGTTCCTTCAGACCATTTTCCAAATACTTAAACCTGGAACTTCGTGGGGAAAACAGAACAATCGTTATTATCAGCAGTTCTTTTTTAATAATAAAGAACAGTTTATTCCCTATACCTTTCATGTTCTCATTCAGTGGGAATTGGACGGAGCGGACTGCCGCCATTTGATAACTGGAGGAATGTTTTCAGCCGAGCAGCGGATTTCGATGAGTGAAGAAAACGAAAATAAAACATTGGAACAAGAAGCTAAGATTCTCCCTAATATCACATTCTATACAAGAGAATTTGAACGGAAGGAAGAGGCAGCGCTTGAGCATATTCCGCTTTATGAAAATGGTGAGGCTGCTGATACCGAAAGCTTGAAGGACTATTTAAAATGGAATGGATATGACGTTTACCGAGATACGAAGAAGCACTACCGCATCCTTGATACTTACGGCATTAACCGTAAAGACTGGGATATTATGAAGGATATTAATAAGGATGAAGGCGGTGTTGGGAAATACTTCGAGGGAGCTGAGGATGATCATTCTCTGTTCCAAAAACGAATTATTCCTACTGTGAGTCAGGTTTTACATCGAACTGAACATCAAAAGAACGATCTAGTAGAGATATTTAAGAGTCAAGCTAGTATCGCAAAGGACCTGCCTGTACTCTTGAAAAGAGAGCAAGCCCATAAAGAGTTTTTAGAAGACATTGTCCCATTTGAAGAGCACTTAGCTAAAGGGGTAGAACATAAAGAAATTGTGCAGACAAGTATCCAGACAGGCAGGCAGCTTCTTGGTGCGTTAGAGCATTTAAAGCAAACAGAAGAGGAAGGTTTGCTTGCTTTACAGAAAGATATCGAAAAACTAATCATAAAGCAGGCCGATTTACGTTATCAAAAAGATAATTTAGAGTTTGCGAAAGCTCACAGAGAAGTCATGGATTGGGAAAAGAAATTATTGGAAGAAAAGGAAAAACATACTTCCCTGCAAGGTATTGTCAAAGAGAAACTGGAACGAAAAGAACAACTTGCCTTTCAAGCTTTATTAAAAGAATGGAATGAAAACGAGCAAAGTATTCGCTCACTTTCTCAGCAGATTGCAACGTTGGAACAGAATAGCGGTTTAGAGCAAGTGAACCAAAGAATGGATGAAATTAAACAAGAAGCGAGATCGCAATGGGAGGAATCCTATTTATCCATACAAGAAGGCATAAAACAGTATCTAGGGTATCAGAAGTTTTTAACTAAAAAAGCAAAGGAACTGTCGCAGCAAGATAAACAGAAGACAAAAGACATTGCGCAGCTTAGTACTGAAATTGATTTTCTATATACCCAAATGCATAACTTTGATTCAAAGGAAGCAGCACTCATCCAAGAATTTGGCGACCGCTTAACCTATGACTTACAGGGCTTGACCGGGAGTTTCTTGAAACAAATTGAGGACAAAAAAGCAACATTAGGTGATCTGCAAACAAAAGATAAGGAATCGAATGAAAAGCAAAATCAACTTGCTACTTCACACGGCACCCTCGTCCAATCGATTCAGTTTTCAGAAGAAAAACTTGAGGATTTAAACCTAGCAAATGAAAAGCAAAAAGAGAAAGAAGCAAAGCTATTAGATAAGCTTCATGGTTTATTAGATGATGTCACAGCGCCATTTACTCACTCTCTCTTATCGAAGTATTCAATACAAATAGAAGAACTACTGAGCAATAACCGCCAACAAGCGGAACAAATGAAAAAAGAACTTTGGGAAACACAACTCGATCATTCCTTAAACGATGAGCCATTTTGGATTGCCAATAAAGATGTGAAGGAATTAAAGGAATGGATTGATGAGAAGACTGGTATTGATGTCTTTTATGGTACTCAATTTCTGCAATCATTAAGTCCCGAAGAACTAGCGAATACCCTTATCACCTATCCGCTCCTTCCATACGGTTTGGTGGTAAGCGGGCAGCAATGGCAAAAAATTAACCAGCAGGTTCTTTCAGGAAGGATGTTTAAAAGTCCTGTTCCGATATTTTTGCGTGAAGAAATGAACAATGAACAGCACCAGCCATCCTTTGTCATCATTAACGGAAAAGAGAAAGAGCTTTTAACCGATAAAAATCAGTTCACCAGCTGGAAAATAAAGATTGCTAAACAAATAGATGACAAGAAAGATACTCTATCTGAAATTGAAAAAACCGAAACTTCCCTGCGTCGTATTTTGAAAGAAATCGATCGTTTTTCATCCAGTGAGCTTTCTAGCGATATCGAAAAGGCTATTATTCAGGAACAAAATACTCTACTTTCTCTGAAAACGAAACTACAGGAGATTAAGACACAAGAAGAGAAAGAAAGAGAATTACAGCTTGCGCTAAAAGAACAGCTAGAAAAGACAAAAGGAAAGATTGAAAAGCTTACAAGAAATGTAGAGACATTAGAGGATTTTGATCAAGAAAAAACGCTGCATCAAGAAAACAAACGGGTGAAACTCGAAAAAGAAAAACATAAGGAAGCCTTAGATTCTCAGCAGCAAGAAATAGGCAAAGAGCACCAGCATACCGTTGACCTGCAAAACCAATGGAATCAAACATACTTAGAATGGAAACTTACAACCGAACAAAATATTAAGGAGATTGCTTTCTTTATTGAAGAAGCTGTTTTTCCTGCAGAACAAAAAGCGGATCAAAGTGAAGAGGTTCCTCGTTTATCACCACATTTATTACAAGAGATAAACGGAAGCATCGAAGAGCTTAAACAGCTGCAAAAATCAAAGGAAGAACAAGCAAGAGAATTACTCGTTCTTCAAGCAAGAAAAGAAACGGAACAAAAGCAGCAGAAGAAATTGGAGAAAAAACTTCATGCCCATGATGAGGAATGGAAAAATGCAGCTGAACCTGAGGAACCAATCAGTATATTAGAAAACATGCTGCAAAATGCTCAGAAGGAAGCGAAGACAGCAGAAAAAGAAGAACGTGAACAAGGAACGGCGGTAACCGTTGCGGAAACGTCCTTAAAGCACGCAATTGAACAGCGTGAAAAATTAGGAAAAAAAGTTGAAAAGCATGAAAAACAGCCAGAGGCCTGGGAAGACCTTGACTTAGAAGTAAAAGAGGTAGAAATAAAAGACCAAACGAAAGTAACGAAAGAGGATGTAAAAAAGGCTGAGAAGGTTCAAAAAGAAACAGAAACAAATATTGCGGGTTATGAAGGAGATTTATTAACCTTATCCGTAATTCTTAAAGAGGAAGCCGCCGTATTTACGAATGATGATGTAGAAAAAATTAAGAGTCAAGGAAAAGCATGCATTTTGTCCTGGTGTGAAGAACATCAGGCGATTCAAGAAGAAGGTCAAGAAAAGCATGCGAAAATTGACCAATCATTGCGCAATTTAAAGCTTACGATTGAAGGAAAAGATTGGGAGATTCGATTTAAAAATGAAGTATTAACAACGCTTGACCATTTGGATACAAGGCATTATGCGCATATCCAAAGCATTGTTAAAAATATGAAGCGTTTTTCACAAAGCGGATTGGAACAATTAGAACGCGATAAAGAAAGGGCAGAGAAGGCGCAAAACTTCTGGGCCAGCCGTGCCAGCATGAAAGTAATGAGCATTTCAGAGGCGATTCGGTCGATGGTGGCGAAAATGAAGCTGAAAAATGAACGAGGATCCTTTCCGCTCGTCCAGCTCAAAGAAGACATTTTACCTAAAAAGCCTGAAGATATCGAACCACTGCTGAAGCAGCATTTTGTTTCTGCGATTAACAAAATCACGAAACAATTTGATATGATTGACGATCAAAACCGGGCCTTAGATGAAGAAATTAAACAGCTGATCAGTGATGAGCAAATATTATTTGTGTCACTTCGAAATCGTTATCCTGAACTGCTCGTCTATAACATGAGAACGGATAACGCCTTTATGTACGGGAAGCCGCAAAGAGAGCATTATTCCACCTGGCAGACAATTAATCAAGGTTCGAAGACGAAATCGGACGGCAGTGGTGGGCAGAAGTTATCAGCGCGAATGGTAATGATGATGATGTTATTATCGGTAAAAAGTGAAACCGATCAAAGCTGGGTTCCGCTAGTCTGTGATAATCCATTCGGACAAGCGGCATCGGCACACGTCCTTGACCCAATCTTCGCCGTTGCCGAAAAACTAAAGTTCCAATTTATCGTCGTCACACCGCCTGAGCTGGTGAAAACAGAAATCAGCCAAAGATTTGATGCTTATTATAAATTGGACTTCATTCGTGAAAAGGGAAAAGAAATTGTTTCCGACACGATTGTTCCAGCCTTTCGGATTTACCAGGGAGAGGAAGCTGCTCAGGTAAAATAACACAATGTTAAATCGAGAGAACTAAACGAAAAAATCTCACTTTCTGTATGGAAGGTGGGATTTTTTTGTCTCAGAGGCACCTAAGATTGCCAAGTAAGTGACGTGTGACGTGCACATTTTGAATGGAATGATAGTTTGTAAGTTTTTTATGAAAATAATATTAAGAAAAACAGGAGAAAAAGGCTATTAAAAATCGATAGAATTTACCGTTGATTGGAAGAAATCCGAATGATTGTTGTAATTTTAATCCCTATCTAAATTGAAAGGCCTATTATATATGAACCATCTTTTGTACACCATACTATTTTTCTATTTACAATCTTCATAATCTTTTAATAAATCCTAGTTATAATCAAAGTCGTGCTAGAAATATGTAATCTGAGAGGGGAAATATCATGACTAATTTGGATGAAATGATTAGGAAGTTTAACGAACAAAATTTGAACAAGCATTTAGACCGTCGGAGCTTTCTTCATGGAGCCGGCAAGATTGCTGGGCTGTCCCTTGGGCTGACCATTGCTCAATCTTTGGGAGGATTTAAAGTAGATGCGGCTCCGAATTTCAGTGAATATCCTTTTACTCTTGGTGTTGCTTCCGGCGACCCGCTGTCAGACAGTGTCGTACTATGGACAAGGCTGGCTCCGGATCCATTAAATGGCGGCGGAATGCCAGCTCATGTGGTTCCCGTTAATTGGGAGGTTTCCACAGACGAAAACTTCCGAAACGTAATCAAACGAGGAACGGAACATGCTTCGCCTAATCTCGCACATTCAGTCCATGTAGAAGTGACTGGCTTGAATGCGAATAGTGTTTATTTTTACCGTTTCAAAACCGGAAATGAACTAAGCCCTGTTGGAAAAACAAAAACCTTACCGGCAGCAGGAGCCAGCGCAGCAAGCATGACTTTCGCATTCGCTTCCTGTCAGCAGTATGAACACGGATATTTTACTGCGTACAAGCATATGGCGAAAGAGGATCTTGATCTTGTATTCCACCTTGGTGATTACATATACGAATACGGTACAAACGAGTATCTTTCACCTACGGGCAATGTCCGTGCACACAAAGGCGATGAAATTATCACGATTGAAGACTACCGCAATCGTCATGCTCAATATCGTTCAGATGAAAACCTTAAGGCTGCACACGCTGCATTCCCTTGGGTTGTTACATGGGATGATCATGAAGTGGAAAACAACTACGCAAATGTCATTCCAGAAAAAGGCCAGTCTGTTGAGGCGTTTATCAAGCGTCGTGCGGCAGCGTACCAGGCTTATTACGAACATATGCCACTTCGAAGGTCGTCATTGCCTCACGATGGCGGCATGCAATTATACCGGGATTTTACATATGGTGATTTGGCGAACTTCTATGTTCTTGATACACGTCAGTACCGTGATGACCAGGCAAATGGTGATGGATCAAAAGCTCATACACCGGAATCATTGGATCCAAAGCGTACCGTTCTTGGTCCAGAGCAAGAAAAATGGCTGCTTGGTAATCTAGGAAACTCTAAATCTCATTGGAACGTCCTTGCCCAGCAGATTTTCTTTGCGCAGCGTAAATCTGGAAGTATTACAGCACCAAAATTCAGTATGGATTCATGGGATGGATATCCGGCCGCGCGTCAGCGTATTACCGATTTTGTTGCTGGCAATAACATCAACAATGTTATCGTTCTTACTGGAGATGTCCATGCGAGCTGGGCTTCTAACCTAACGACAGATTACAACAATCCAGAGGCTCCGATTTTTGGAGCGGAGTTTGTTGGAACATCCATTACTTCAGGTGGAAACGGGTCAGATTGGCGTGCAGACACGGCTAAATCTTTAGCGGATAACCCGCACATCAAATTCTTTAATAATTTCCGCGGTTACGTTCGCTGCCAGGTGACTCCTGAACAATGGCGTGCAGATTATCGTGTCGTCCCATTTGTAACGGAGCACGGAGCTGATATTTCAACAAGAGCGTCATTTGTTTTTGAGAAAGACCAGCAAGGGCTCAAAGAAATTGCGGCAACTACAGTACCAATGGGTGTTCAAATGTCTAATGAAGTGGAAGAAGACCGCCACCGTGCCCACTCCCGCGCGCACGAAAAGCAAATGGAGAAAAAGCGCAAACGAGAAGCCGTTACGAATTAATGTTTGATGGACAGTGAATAGAACTACACTTTCCACTGTTAAGAAAATTAATAGAAATAGAGCTGGCGGCAAATTACCGTCAGCTCTATTTTGTATGCTAATTAAAAATTATCCAGTAATCGATCAAGCAGGGGATATGTCATGTTTTTGTCACAGTTTCTTCATCTAATCTTTATATCCAAAACCTACAATCAATCTGCAACGAAACAAAATAAGACGTTTTTAGGAGGATATAGGCATATGAACATGACACATTATATGGGCTTACTGGCAGATAATCAACCATGGAATCTGATTATTTTTATGGCGATTCCGGTTATCTGTGCGGAAACAATTGCAGTAACAGAATTAGCGATTTTGTTTACTAGAAATCTAACTGGTAAATTAAGATTGGTTAACAAAATAACCTCGATTTTTGTAGGAATTTATTTCACTGGTATTTTTATTTACTTACTATTTAATGCTGTTATTCCGATAACCTCAAAAGGAGAATGGCATGGATGGATTGATGTAGTGGCAGTAGGGTTTTATCTACTTGGAATCATCCCATTGCTGGGCATGGCACTTTTGGATTTAAATATTATCTATAAAAACAAATCACAAGAAGAAAAATTAAAAGTTCACGCGATCTTTGTTGGGATGTTTCTAATCTTTGCACACATTGCCATGATCGCTGGAATGGTTGATCCAACGATCGTTTCTGACATGCCGACTATGGGTCACAAAATGTAAATATAAAGGTTTGCATTAGTTGGACCAAGGTCAGTAAATTTAGTTTATAGTTACCATTTGTTCTACTTTTTTGGTGATTCGGTCACTATAGAGCCTTTATAGTGACCGTAGCTCTTACTTATTATAGGTTACGGTCACTATAGAGCCTTTATAGTGACCTTAGCTCTTGCTTTTTTTAGGTTACGGTCACTAAAGAGCCCTTATAGTGACCATAGCTCTTACTTATTATAGGTTACGGTCACTAAAGAGCCCTTATAATGACCGTAGCCCTTACTTTTTTTAGATTTCGGTCACTAAAGAGCCCTATATTGACGATGGACTCACCGTGGAATACAAAGTTTTTCAAAAACAATAAAAATCTCACCTTCAAAATAGAAGGTGAGATTTTTTATTAGTACAATCGTTCATTCTATTAACCTACATCGTCATATTCCCAGGTTGATTCATCTGGTTCATTTGTGTCATTTGTGGCATAGCCATTGTCCCGTAGGACTGCATATAGTTGCTTTGCGTTGTATCTTTTAGAGTTGGAATCTGATAGAAACCTCTTTGATTCGCATACTGGAATGCTTCATAAGCCATATCAGCACTTGCATTTGCTCCAAGTTGGATGGCACGGCGAAGAGTGGGGTTCGCCATTTCTAACGCTGCTTTCATTTTCATCCCAGCAGTTTGTTTATGACAATTGATAAGACATGAAGTAACATCATAATCATCTATATCTTCTACAGAGGTTGCAGGTGTTTGTGTTTCAGGGTTCCGTAACCCATAAGTTGGCTGAAAACCTTGTGTTGTTCTTGCCATTTGGCGAGGAGACATCATATTCCCTGCACCTTGCTGATTCATAAGCTGAACCAAACTGTTGTATTCCATTGATAATGCATTCATATGCATATCCATCATAGTCTGCAAAGTTTGATCCTTCGCATGCGGACGGTAAAGGCGTAATGTATTGATTCCGTGAATGGCATCATTTAATACTTCATGTAACTCTAATACCTCGTGTGCTCCAAGTGTCATGGTCATATTCGAATCCTCCAAAAGGTGTATTTTGTTTAACCCTAATTAAGGATGTCCCCCGCTAAACACAAATATTCTTATTAAAAATGAAATCACTAGCTCTACATATTAATGGTCCTTTTGGAAATAATTATCAAGACCAAGATACGTAAGGGGAGAATTATTTTGAGTGACTTATTAATAGCCCGTTCCTTATTTGGAACGACAATGGCTTTTCATATTATATTTGCCACGATAGGGGTCGGTTTGCCGCTCATGATCTTGGCTGCAGAGCTTCTCTATCAAAAAACAAAGGATCAAGATTATGTGGTAATGGCGAAACGCTGGACAAAGGCATTTGCCGTTTTACTGGGCGTTGGGATCCCGACGGGTACGATTGCTGGCGTTCAATTATCGTTACTATGGCCAGGCTTTATGGAAGTAATCGGCCGTGTGATGCCTCTTCCTTTCCAAATCGAAATCTATGCCTTTTTTATTGAGGCGTTGTTTATGTCTATCTACGTCTATGCAGCAGAAAGAATTGCTCCTTGGATGCGGATCGCCAGTTTAGTTCTGGTGGCAATTGGGGCACTGTCCTCTGCCGTCTTAATTACCAATGTCCATGCCTTTCAGGGTACACCTGCGGGATTTCGTTATGAAGATGGAAAATTTCTAGACATTGATCCTTGGGCTGCTTTTTTTAACCCAAGCTTCTTTGTAACAGCAGGACATGTCGCATTGTCTGCCTATGTAGTGGGAGCTTTTGTGGTTGCATCTGTTGCGTCTTTTAAAATGATGAAAAATAAAATCGGTTCGAGAGTATATCTTTTTCATCAAAAAGCGCTGGTTCTAAGTCTAGTAGTAGGTGGTATCTTTGCTTTTCTAACCGCTTTAAATGGACATGAATCTGCTCAATACTTACATAAATACCAGCCGGAAAAGTTAGCAGCAGCAGAAGGGTTATTTGAAACACAATCCCATGCTCCCTTGGCCATAGGCGGTTTTACCGACCCAGAAACGAAAGAAATAAAAGGAGCTATCGAGATTCCTTGGGCGTTGAGTTTCCTCGCGGGAAACAGCTTTGATACGGTGGTAGTTGGTTTAAACGATTATCCAGAGGAGCTGTGGCCGCCATTATTCATTCATACTCTTTTTAATGGAATGGTGTTTATTGGCTCAGCCCTTATTATGGTTCCTTTACTCGTTTTCGCCTGGAAAAAACTTTTCAAAAAATCACATTATCCAAAGCTCATGCTTTGGGGGCTGGTAACGACAGGTCCTCTAGCTGTTATCGCCATTGAATGTGGATGGATTTTTGCTTGTACGGGACGTCAGCCATGGGTTATCTACCATATCTTATCCACAGCAGAGTCTGCAACGAAAGCAACCAACTTAGGTACTCTATTCGTATCGTTTATTATTGTCTACATTATTTTAGGGCTTTCTGTAGTGCTTGTATTACTCTATTTCTTTAGAAAAAACACAGAATTAGATGATATCGAGCGTGCAGAGAAAAAAAGCATCCCATTATTTAGTTCAAATTCATAGGAGGAGAAACAAATGGCTGATGCTCTTATTGCAATTACCGTGCTGTGGGGATTCGTGTTTATCTATGCTGTCATGGCCACCATGGATTTTGGAGCCGGCTTTTGGTCAATGGTTTACATTAACCGGGAAAAAACGAAAGCTACGAACATTGCCAATCGCTATTTATCACCTACTTGGGAAGTGACAAATACCTTTATTGTTGCCTTGGTGGTTGCTGTTTATAGCCTTTTTCCAAGTGCCGCCAATATTCTGGGGACGATTCTACTGATTCCCGGCAGCTTGATCCTTCTATTACTTGCATTACGGAGTGCCTTTTTAGTTTTTTCAAATATAGCTACGGAATATAAAAAGCCGTTAACGTACATTTCTGGTATTGCAGGGATCATTATTCCCGGCCTGTTAATTAGCGTTTTGCCGATAACGCATGGTCACTATGTTGATGTTGCAAATGGTACTGTGAATCTAAACCTTAACAAGCTTTTTTCGAGCCCTAATGAATATGCCTTTATTGGGTTTGCCATCACGAGTACACTTTTCCTCTCTTCTTTATTATTAGCGGATTATTCGAAAGCTTCGAATGAAATGGAGGCGTACCGTGTTTACCTTCGAGATGGAAAAATCCTTGGTCCGATATCATTAATTATGGCATTGCTGATTATGATTACATTAAAAAATGAAGTCGGTTGGTTATATAATAAAATGATGGAAGATCTTCCATTACTATTGATCTCGATTGGCTTCTTTTTAGTTATCGGCTTCGGTTTATATGCACCCAACCCTTTTCATAAAGGGGAACGAGGCATGCCAAGACTCGCTGTTATTGCGGTTACCATTCAATACTTGATTGCCAGCTATGTATATGGAAAGGCCCATTTGCCTTATATTATCTATCCGAATGTTACCATAGAGTCGGCCTTTACAGACCCTAACTCCTTTAGAGCCGTGTTTATCACCTATATCGTCGGATTCGCTATCCTTTTCCCTGGCTTTATTTACTTTTGGAGTTTATTCATGAATGATAAACGATATTTGAGGCAAAAGGGGAACCAGTAGGAACATAAAAAAATCTCACCTAAAAGGTGGGATTTTTGTTTGTACAAGCAGAATTAGTTGATGAAAAAGGAGATTTGAACAGGTTCCCTCTTTAAAAGGTTCTATTAAATGCTGCCTATTCAAGTATAATACTCTCCTGTTTCTTCCAATTCATCTATTGGCACGATTTGTCTTTCACTATGAATTCCTCTTTCGGATACAACCGCCTTGCTTGATGTCTCATCTATGTTCTCAATCCAAACAGGAATTCCATGATAGTGAACGGCTATTTCTTGGTCGGAAATAAGGATTTTTTTTGCACGATCTAGATTCATATAAACACCTCAACAATATCCTTTCCGATATAGCAATTTAATATTCTTAAGCTAAGTATTATTTCACTTTATAGAACCAATTTTATTAGCAGCGGGAAAATAAAGTATTTATTTGCCTGCACCTCGTGAACAAAATGAACAAAATGGTTAATAAGTTTTTAATGCTGTTTAAATGTATAATCTATTAAATATTCTAAAGTTTTGTAAAATTAAGAAAACGTTTACAAGGGGGAATTGAAATGTTTTCTATTAAAAAGATTTCAGCAGTTATGTTTGCAGGAGCATTGGCACTAAGCCTTGGTGCTTGCAGCAACAGTAATGAAACGGCAAGCCCAGGTAAGAGTGAAGAAACTACAGGCTATCCTGCGAAAGCGATTACAGTTGTCGCACCTTCAGGGGCAGGGGGCGGCTGGGATTTAACCGCTCGCGCGTTTACGAAAGTGCTGGGTGAAACGAAGATAGTTGATCAGACTTTGACGGTAGAGAATAAGCCAGGTGGCGGCGGTGCTGTCTTCATGGCTGAATACGCTACCCAGCAAATTGAGAATAATGATATGCTCTTTGTCAATTCACCACCGATTGTTATTAACAATCTGAAAAAAGAAGGAAATAGTCCATATGGGTACAAAAATACAACACCATTGGCGCAGCTGACAAAAGACTTCGGGGCAATTGTTGTAAAAGCTGATTCCAAATTTACAGACTTAAAATCAGTTTTGGAAGAGGTAAAGGAAGATCCTAGTAAACTAACATTTGCAGGTGGATCAGCACCAGGTTCCATGGATCATTTAATTTCGATTTTACCTGCCTATAAATATGGGGTGGATCCAACAAAAGTTAAATACGTTTCCTATGATGGCGGCGGTGAAGCGATTACCGCACTGCTTGGCGGTAACGCAGATGTCATTGGTACCGATGCCTCAAGTGTTAAAGAATTTTTAAAGGCGGGTAAGGTGCGTGTGTTGGCGATTACCTCAGACGAGCGTTTAGATGGTGATTTTAAAGATGTTCCAACGGCTAAAGAACAGGGTGTCGATGCAGAGTTTACGATTTGGCGCGGGGTTTTTGGTCCGGAAAAAATGTCTAAAGAAGCCAAAACATATTGGGAACAAGCAATTGATAAGCTCATAAACTCTCCTGAGTGGAAAAAAGAAGTAGAGACGCAAGGCTGGGAATTGGACTATAAAAACAGTTCTGATTTCAAAAAGTTTTTAGATGAGCAAGAAAGCCAAGTCCAGCAATTATTAACAGCATTAGGAATGCAAAAGTAAAACAGGCGGGAAGGAGTTAACTTTCTCCTTCCCCTATTTTTTTCTGAAGGGGGATTATGAATGGCACTAAAATTTGATTACATTGCATCAGTAATGTTTCTCACAGTAGGTGTTCTTTTCATTATTGGGAGCAAGAGTCTCGGAAGTTCTTCCTATGGGAGTGCAGTTGGACCTGATATATTTCCGTTAATTCTTGGCAGTGCACTGGTTTTATTAAGTATCCGTTTATTTTATGAAACATTCATCACGAAGAATCAACAGGGGACGAAAGAAAAATTACAGTACAAGCCTTTCCTAATCATTTTTGCGGCTACATTGATTTATATTATAACGTTGGAAACGATCGGGTATGTAATTACAACCTTTCTATTTTTATTCGTTTGCTTTCAAACGATGGAGCGGTCGAAGGTGATTCAATCCCTTATCATTTCAGCATGTTTTTCAGGACTTGTTTATTTTTTATATGTAGAGGTTTTAAAAGGTACACTGCCAGACTGGCCAATTTGGTTTTAAGCGAGAAAGAAAGGAGGACATAAAATGAGTACACTAGATTATTTATTTCAGGGATTCCAAACGGCACTTATTTGGTATAATATCCTCTTTGCCTTTGTTGGGGTCTTAATAGGGACTGCTGTTGGTGTGCTTCCGGGGATTGGACCGATGAGCGGCGTTGCCCTTCTCATTCCAGTAACGGCTTCTATCACGGGCGGCCTTCCTCCAGAACATGCAGCAACCAGCGCGATTATTTTGCTTGCTGGAGTCTATTATGGAGCGATGTATGGCGGATCGACCACTTCTATTCTATTAAATACACCTGGAGAATCTTCCTCAGTTGTTACGACATTAGACGGTTACCAGATGGCCAAGAAAGGAAGAGCAGGAAGTGCGTTATCCATTTCGGCACTCGGTTCTTTTGTGGCAGGGATTATTACCCTTGTGGCACTGATTGCATTAGCAAAACCATTATCAACAGTAGCCCTTAAATTTGGGCCAGCAGAATATTTTTCGTTAATGCTATTAGGGCTGGGGGCTGTCAGTGGATTAGCAGGAAAATCGGTAACAAAAGCTTTAATTATGACCGTTTTCGGTTTGTTACTTGGTACGATTGGAATCGACAACGTATCTGGTATTGCCAGATTTACCTTTAATGTTCCATGGCTGTTTCAGGGAATTGAGTTTTTAACGATTGCGGTAGGGTTATTTGCAGTTGGCGAGGTTTTTAAAACCATTTTGGAAAAAGAAGAGGAAGATGCGGAGATTGCAAAGATAAATAATTTACTACCTTCTAAGGGTGAGCTGAAAGAATCTGCGGGACCAATTGCCCGTGGTTCGATCTTAGGTTTCTTTGTTGGCATATTACCAGGTGCTGGGGCGACACTTGCTTCCTTCTTTTCTTACATTCTAGAAAAAAAGATTTCAAAAACGCCTTCAAAGTTTGGAACGGGAACCATTGCAGGGGTTGCAGCACCAGAATCGGCGAATAACGCGGCATCGGGCGGGGCGATGATTCCATTATTAACATTAGGAATACCAGGTTCAGGTACAACGGCTATTTTAATGGGAGCCCTGATGATGTATAACGTCCAGCCGGGGCCGTTATTATTTGAAGACCATCCTCAAGTAGCATGGGGACTGATTGCCAGCATGTTTATTGGAAACATCATGCTTTTAATTTTAAATCTCCCACTTGTCAAAGTGTTTGCGAAAATTATTCAAACACCAAAGCAATTCTTGATTCCTATTATTATTGCAATCTCCATTTTTGGTGTATATGCAGTACAAGTATCAACGAACGACCTTTTACTATTATTGGGATGTGGACTTCTTGGCTATTTCTTAAGCAAGAACGATTATCCAATCGCCCCGCTCGTTCTTGGATTGGTGTTAGGCCCTATGGTAGAGAATAATTTACGAAGAGCTTTAACAATCTCTAATGGAGACTTTAGTGTATTCTTTACAAGACCGATTTCACTTGTTTTTCTAATCATTACGTTCCTTTGGCTGCTTATACCGTTCATCATGAAAAGAAGAGGGAAAGATGTAATTATTAATATTGAAGGATAATTTTTTTAATAATGCGAAAACTCCTTTATTTAAGGAGTTTTTTTACTATAATAAGAATGGAGGTGATTGAGTGAGGTTACATTCAAAATTAATGCTAGTCATTCTTCTTCTAATTATCTCAATCGGAGTTATTTTTGAGGTTACTTTTAAAAATATAATGGAAACCAATCTTAAACATGAAATAGGTTCTAAAGCCTTATCTGTGGCTCAATCCATTGCAAATATGCCTGGTATCCAGGAGGCATTTCAAACGGAAAATCCTGCCGCTGCTATCCAGCCGATCGCAGAAAGCATTCGGAAACAGGTTGGGGCAGAATTTATTGTTATCGGGAATACGAATGAAATCAGATACTCGCATCCCAATCCGAAGCGTTTAGGACAAAAAATGGTTGGGGGAGATAATGGACTTGTTTTTAAAGGGGAACCTGTCATATCAGAATCTACCGGGACTCTAGGTCCTTCTCTAAGAGGAAAAGCACCAATCTATCATCAGGGAGAAGTTATTGGAGTAGTTTCTGTCGGTTATCTCCAAACGGATATTGAAAAGGAAGTTGTAAAAATACAGAAAAAAATCTTTTTTGCTACACTTCTTATTTTAATTGGTGGATTACTAGCTGCATTGCTCATTTCTTTAAATATAAAAAAAGCGATGTTTGGATTAGAACCGAAAGAAATTGCCTGGATGTACCAAGAGAAACATGCCATTTTGGAGTCCATTCATGAAGGGATCATTGCAATCGATACCGATGGACGAATTACCGTAGTGAATGAAACAGCTCATAAAATTTTAGGGGTACCCAATGAGACGCTGCTCCGTGGAAAAAGAATTGAAGAGGTCATAGAAAATACGAATCTACTTGAAGTTGTTCGAAAGGGGAAGGCTGAATATGATAAGGAAATTATCATATTTGGGGATGTATTTTTAGCAAATCGGATTCCGATCTTTAATAAGAAAGGTGATGTGATTGGGGCAGTCGCGAGTTTACGTAATAAGTCTGAGCTGGCGCAGTTACTTCAGGAATTATCCCATGTAAAAGCTTATGCAGAAGGTTTGCGTGCTCAAACCCACGAATATTCCAATCGTCTTTATACCCTTCTAGGCTTGATTCAACTTGGGTCTTATAAGGAAGCCATTGATTTTATCTCCAAAGAAGTGGATGTCACCCAGGGATTCATTCAATTTTTAATGAAGGAAATACCCGATCCAATTATTGCTGGATTTATATTAGGAAAGGTAAGTCTAGCAAGCGAATTGAAGGTTAATTTTTTAATAGATCGAGAGAGCAGCTTTAAAGATATCCCACATGAAATCAGCAGAGATTCATTAGTAACTATTATTGGCAACCTTGTTAATAATGCTTTTGAAGCTGTGAAAGAAAATAATGGTGAAAAAAGAGTATCTCTATTTTTGACCGACCTTGGTAAAGAGTTAATTATTGAGGTAGAAGATAATGGAAAAGGAATAGACAGTAAAGATAACGGCCAGATATTTAAAGAAGGCTTTTCCACAAAGGACAAGAACAGTAATGCCGGAATTGGACTGAGTCTAGTTCAAAATGCAATTAATAGTTTAGGTGGATATGTCACCTTTTCATCTAATGTGGGAGAAGGTACGATTTTCACAGTGGCGATTCCAAAAAGCATGGGGGATGTACGCGATGGGGAACAGGGATATCGAATTGTTAATTATTGAGGATGACTTGAGGATAGCAGAGATTCAAAAACGTTATATTGAACAGATTGAAGGCTTTCAAACAGTAGGAATTGCTGCAAGTTATCTTGAGGCAAGAACGTTAATTGATATCTTGAAGCCGGATTTACTTTTGCTGGATGTGTATTTTCCTGACATGAATGGACTGGACTTATTAAAGGAAACAAAACAGCAAACCAAACAAATGGATGTTATTATGATTACAGCAACAAAAGAAATCAATCAAGTCCAAGAGGCTATTAGTATTGGTGTATTCGATTATATTATCAAACCGGTCGTTTTTGACCGCTTTAAACAATCGTTACTGAGATATAAGGATTATCACACAAAGGTATTACAATTAGGGAAAGAAAACATTCATGTGACACAACAGCAGGTAGACAAGCTTTTACGAAAAGAAGTTGATGGTGCAAGTAACGAAAGGTCTTACCTCCCAAAAGGAATCGACCCACTAACACTTGAAAAAGTGATGGAGGTTCTCGGGAAGGTTGAATATGGACTAACAGCAGAGAGTGTTGCGAAAGAAATAGGTGTAAGCAGAACCACCGCAAGAAGGTACCTTGAACATTTAGTATCTAATGAAAGTATTGAAGCTGATTTATCATACGGAACAGTAGGCCGGCCAGAACGAGTATATATCGTTTCAAGCAAAGCAACTAAGAATTTAATCTAATAGGAGGTTTTCTGCCTGAAGTCAATAAAGGTTACCCTGCAAACAAAAATATTCGGGCTGGTTCTCTCGCTAAGTTTATTATTAATCCTGCTAATGACAGGATTTTATAGTTACATGGAAAGTAAACAAATAGAAGAAAACAAGGGAAGGCTCGCATTGGAATTATCGAAAACCGTTTCATTTATCCCGACTATTATCGATGCTTTCCAAACGAACGACCCTTCTAAAACGATCCAGCCTATAGCGGAAAAAATTCGAAAAGAAACCGGTGCGGAATTTGTAGTCATCGGAAATATAGACGGAACGAGATATGCGCATCCTAGATTTAAAAAAATTGGGCAAAAGATGAAAGGCGGAGATAATGAAAGGGCGCTAAAAAATGGGGAATATTATATCTCAAAGGCAGAGGGTTCACTTGGGCCATCTATTAGAGGGAAATCTCCTATTTTTAATCATCAGGGGGAGATAATCGGAATTGTTTCTGTCGGCTTCCTCCTTGAAGATGTGCACCAGCAAATTATAAATAACATCACGAGAGTGCTCATTGTTTCTTTCTTCGCCCTTTTAATATCCCTTCTAGGCAGTATGTTACTAGGACGCAACATCCGCAGGGATACAATGGGGCTTGAGCCTTACGAAATTGCAACTCTTTATAAAGAGAAAAACGCTGTCCTGCATGCGGTAAAAGAAGGTATCTTAGCGATAGATAATAAAGGCTGCATTACCATGATGAATCAAAAGGCGAAGAGGCTTCTGCAGCTTCAGGGAACAGTCAAAAATATGAAAGTGGATGGACTTTTTCCTTCAAATTATTTGTATGAGGTTTTAAGGTCAGGAAACGCCCAAAACGATATAGAAATGGTCTGGAAAGATAAAACGGTTATCGTTAATTGTACTCCAATCATCGATGAAACAGGTATTAATGGGGTTGTGGCTTCTTTTCGTGATAAAACAGAAATTAAGCAAATGTTAAATACCATATCCGAAGTAAAAAGTTATTCGGAAGATCTTCGTGCCCAAACGCATGAGTTTACCAATAAATTATATGTTTTATTGGGCCTTCTTCAGCTCGGTGAATACAACCAAGCAATCGCTATGATACAAAGTGAGACACAAACCTTACAATTTCAGAATTCAGTCGTTTTTAACCAGATTAAAGATTCAAAAGTGCAGGCGATCCTGTTAGGTAAATTAGGAAGAGCATCAGAAAGGAAAATTAAGTTTGAGATTAATCCAGATAGCTATTTGGATAGTTTACCGTCCCATGTTAAACTATCAAACTTGATCGTGATCCTTGGAAACTTACTAGATAATGCCTTTGAAGCCGTCTATGAATGCGAGAATCCGACGGTTAAGTTTTTCGCTACAGATATTGGAAGAGATATTATTTTTGAGATTTCAGATAATGGCAAAGGGATAAGTGATGTAGAAATTCCCTTTCTTTTTGAAAGAGGTTATACCTCTAAGAATGGCACTGAGCCAAGGGGATATGGCCTATCAAATGCTGAAGAGGCAGTATTGGAGTTAAATGGGATTATCGAGGTGCAAAGCAATCCAGAAAGCGGAACTGTTTTCACCGTTTATCTTCCGAAGAATGTGCAAGGGGATGAGAATGTTGGATAAGATAAAAGTGGCTATAGCGGAAGACGATTTTCGAATAGCTGATATACATGAGAAATTTTTAGAAAAGTTTAAGGAAATAGAGGTAGTTGGCAAATCATTGAATGGTGAGCAAACATTGCAATTATTAGAGCAGAAAACCCCAGATTTACTGCTTCTAGATGTGTATATGCCGGATAGGCTTGGTTCTGAGTTACTCCCTACGATCCGGGAGAATTTCCCTAAGGTCAGTATTATTATGATAACAGCAGCGACTGACAAAGTATTCCTTGAAAAAGCATTAAGCTATGGTGTTGAGAATTACTTAATCAAACCAGTAAGCAGGGAAAGATTTGATGAAGTTATTCAGGATTATATAAAAAAACATGCGCTTCTTTCAGCCGCACAAGAAGTAAATCAGAATTATGTAGATTTGCTATTCCGTAAAGGGAAAAGTGAAGCACCAACAAAGAGCGCGGGATTGCCAAAAGGAATTGATGAAATTACCTTAGGAAAAGTTAAGGCTGTTTTCCACGATAGAAGAGAGGGACTTTCTGCAGAAGAGGTAGGGAAGGAAATTGGTGCTTCCCGGATAACTGCACGAAGGTACTTGGAATATCTCTCCTCCAATCAGGAAGTAAGAGCAGAAGTGGTTTATGGAATTGTAGGAAGACCGGAAAGGAAATATTATTCAGTGTTGTAAGAGGGGGGGAGCGCCCCCCTTTTGTTATTTACATCTTTATTTCTCGTAATCCTCAAAGCGTTATCTCCATTTGGAAAAATTACCCTCATATGAACAATATGTACAAAATCAATTTTATTTACGTTAATAACTTTATTTTGGTAACGTTTTCACAACTGAATATTTTGATTATATTTAATTTACAAACAAAAGAGGTGAAGACGATGCTTGCAATATTAGGGTTTTTAATGATTATCACTTTTATGATTTTGATTATGACGAAACGGCTTCCCGCTATGGTTGCCCTTATAGTGATTCCTGTCATTTTTGCATTGCTTGGCGGTTTTGGTAAGGAAATGGGGCCAATGGCGCTTGAAGGCATAAAAAGTGTTGCTCCAACGGGAATTATGATTTTGTTCGCTATTCTCTTTTTCGGCATCATGATTGATGCAGGAGTATTTGATCCTATTATTTCTACCATCTTAAAAATAGTAAAGGGAGATCCAGTAAAAATAGCTATTGGTACTGCAGTCCTTGCACTATTAATATCCCTTGACGGGGATGGAACAACAACTTATATCATTACCATCTCTGCCATGCTGCCTTTGTATAAGCGTATTGGCATGAAACCATTAATCCTTGCAGGAATTGCAGTATCTGCTTCAGGTGTTATGAACCTCCTTCCATGGGGCGGACCTACTGCTAGAGCCATGACGGCATTAAATCTTGAGATGTCAGATGTTTTTACTCCGGTTATACCTAGCATGGCGGGAGGGATATTGTTCGTATTGTTCATGGCCTACTGTCTTGGGAGAAAAGAACGGAAACGAATCGGAATACTTCAAGTGAATTACGATACGATGGCTATGACGGCGGCAACATCTGAGGACGTTTACCTAAAACGCCCAAAGCTAATCTTTATTAACTATTTCATTACAATCCTTCTTTTAGTAGCGTTAATTAAAGAAGTATTGCCAACAACCGTATTGTTTATGCTTGGATTTGCATTAGCGATTACGCTAAATTATCCAAAAATAAGTGATCAAAAAGAACGTGTTGCAAATTATGCTGATAATGCGTTATCGGTAGTTTCGATGGTATTTGCCGCAGGTATTTTTACTGGTATTCTTTCAGGAACGAAAATGGTTGACGCCATGGCTAACACCATGATTTCATATATTCCAGATGTACTGGGTTCTCAGTTTGCACTTATTACGGCGATCATTAGTGCACCTTTAACGTTTTTTATGTCAAATGATGCCTTTTACTATGGGGTTTTGCCCTTGATTGCCAAAGCCGCAAGTGTATATGGAATAGATCCTGAGTTTATTGGCCGAGCGTCGTTATTGGGGCAGCCTGTCCATTTATTAAGCCCACTTGTACCTTCAACGTACTTATTGGTCGGTTTGGTTGGAGAAGATTTCGGGGAATTACAGCGTACATTCCTAAAATGGGCCTGTGGTTCGACATTGGTAATGATTGTTTTCGCTATTGGTTTATCAATTATTCCTTTTTAAAATAGAGTGGAGATGAATGTTATGTGGATAATCACTGTTTATTCAAAGGGAAACAATATTTCAATGTTTGAATTTAATTCAGAAGAAGAAGCGAGAGAAGTTTTTAATAATGTATTAGGCTGTAAGATTCTATCTGAGGTAATTTATTTTAATGATCAGGTGGTATAAGAAATAGGAAAATGCATTTTATTTTTTAATAAACTGCATTTTTCCTTTTTTTCATTAGATGGAGAGAAGGTAAGTTGTATGAATATTTTGTTTCATATCTTGTTGGATATCATTTTTCCGATATTTCTATTAATTGGGGCAGGCGCTATACTGCAGCGTTTAATAAGGATGGATTTATCTACACTGTCAACATTGACGGTGTATTTCTTATTGCCAGCGGTTTGTTTTGTAAATATTTATGAGAGCGAAATGTCAAGTGAGTTAATTAGCCAAACATTAGTATTTTTGATAGTTTTTAATATTCTCCTTATCCTTACCAGTATGTTTATTGCAAAAGTGAACAAGTTTGACCGTAAGCTGACAGCGACCTTTAATAACAGCATGGTTTTGAGTAATTCTGGTAATTATGGTCTCCCTGTAAGTGAACTAGTTTTTGCCGCTAATCCTGCTGGTATGTCGATACAAATTATTATTTCTATTTTTCAGAATCTCCTTACCTTTACATATGGATTCTTCAACAGTGTTTCTGCCCAAAGCAGCGGTAGAGATATCATACGAAAAATTATCCGTCTTCCGGTTATTTACGCATTATTCTTGGCGATATTGTTGAAATGGCTCCATATTGAAATCCCTCCATTTTTGTGGAGGCCCATTGAAAATTCATCAAATGCGTTTTTGGCAGTTGCCCTCGTCACACTTGGAGCTCAAGTGGCATTTTTAAAAATTACACGAATTTCTAGACCCATAGTTTGGATTGTAATCGGCCGGCTGATTATTTCTCCTCTCATTGGGTTAGTAGTTATATTTTGTCTTGGATTAACAGGGATAACTGCTCAGGCACTATTTATTGCCAGCTCATTTCCTTCTTCAAGAAATAGTGCTTTACTGGCACTTGAATATGATAATTACCCAGAGTATGCCTCACAAGCAGTCCTATTGACTACTATCTTAAGCGGTATTACTGTTACGATTGTAGTTTATCTATCAAAAATACTCTTCGGAATTGGATAATGGAAGTGTAAGTTGTTTTTCTAATGTCCTTGATAACTTAATCGTTTTTAAAAATGCAAAGAGTCTCCCTTTTTACAAGGGGAGACTCTTTTAATCCATTAACTTACATGAACTTTAGTTATTTCTTCTTTGGCATCGTTTTCATTTTGATAGGCATTTTTGATAGGCACCATGAAGAGGGCGGCGGCTGCAATCAAGCCAGGAATCGCGAAGGCGATAAAGTTTAAGTGAATGGGTAAAGAAACGGATAATAGGAATCCTCCTAATAGGGGACCGAGCATACCACCGGTCCTGCCGACTCCAGAAGCCATCCCTAATGCTGTAGATCTTATAGATGGCGGGTAGTATTGAGAAACGTATGCTTGAACAATATTTTGTGCACCAATGGTTGCAGCCCCGGCAATAGCTACTAATAGATAGATTACTAGTGTATTTCCTCCGAATCCTAGAAGTGTCAGAGCCACGGCGCCTGAGGCATACATCGGAACAAGCATTTTTTTTGAACCGTATTTATCACAAAGTCGTCCGATTATGAGTGTCCCGATAATGGCTCCGCCTTGGAGGGCAATGAGAAACCCTAAGCTTGAATTTAATCCATAACCTGCTTCCATCATCAATTTTGGAAGCCAAGTATTCAAACCATAAACCATCAATAAACAACTGAAAAACGCTGTCCAAAACATAACCGTACTGAAGGCTCGGTTCTCTTTAAATAATCCTATTATAGGAACCTTAGTTCCTTGCGTTTTTAAGTCGATAACCTCATCATTTTGACTAAAATGCGATTCTGGACTTACTTTAGCAAGGGTTGCAATCAATTTTTCTTTTTTACCTGTACGAATAAGATAGCTGGCTGTTTCGGGCAGCTGTTTATACATGATTGGCAAAAATAGTAGAGGAACACCCGCAAACCAGAAGATTGCTTCCCATCCGAATGTTGGCATTAGGAAGATCCCAATTAAGGGAGCAAGAATTCCCCCAACAGAATATCCACATAATACGATACTTACAATCATACTTCTCATTGTTTTCGGTGCATAATCAGATTAATAGTGCGATAACATTTGGCATGATACCACCCAAACCCAAGCCAGCTAAGAAACGAAAGGTTGAGAAAGTAGTAGGGGTTTTAGCAAAGCCGCAAAGGAATGTAAATAAACTAAACAGTACTAATGTTATTGCAATCACGTTTCTTCTGCCGATACGGTCAGCTAATGTACCGAAAAAGATTGCCCCAAACATCATTCCAAATAACCCATAGGTCCCGATTGCTCCTGCTTCTACCGATGAAAGATTCCATTCCTTTATCAAACTTGGTACAACCGTTCCATAGACCACCAGATCATAGCCATCAAACAAGATAATGATGAAACTCCATAATAGTAACCCTAAATGAAAGCGGTTAAATTTGCTGTTAGCAATAACTTCGGCAGAATTAATCGTTGTCATATTTCTTCCTCCTAAAAAATGAATTTTCATTGATAACGCTTACCAAAATATGAGATAATTCTTATTTTTTGACTGTTCACAAAAAATAAACTTTACTTTTAGTAATCGTAGTTCTCTAATTAGAGATTATAATCATTTTTGGTTTTATTTTCAATATAATATTTATATTTTTCGGAATATTAATAATAAATTGGGTACATATCACCATCAACTTCAAAACAACTATGTAGTGATATAAATATGCATAGTTAATGAATTGATGGCGGCGTTGGTTTCTGATCATTGCCTAGTAGTTGAATATAGCACAAGTGTTGTAATTGAAACTCGCAAGCGTTACCATTAAATTATGAAAATATATAAATTTAGCTTTAGAAAGGGTGAAAGTAAGTTGACCAGTAAAATAGAAGAGTTTGCTAAAACATTGGCAGAAGCAGAGTCCACACTAGTGGGAATTGTACCGCTTACTTCAATGGATTCTAAGCTGACAGTAAAGGAAGCCTATTATGTCCAGCTGGAAAATATAAAGAAAAAGGTAGAAAAAGGACAGAAAATTGTAGGAAAAAAAATCGGGTTAACTTCCCTGGCCATGCAGAATCTATTAGGTGTTGATGAGCCGGATTATGGACATCTATTAGACAGCATGGTGGTTGAAAACGGAGGTTTTATTTCCACCAAGAAAGTGTTACAGCCAAAGGTAGAAGCGGAGATTGCCTTTATTTTAAAAAAGGAATTACGTGGACCAAATCTTACTGCTCTAGATGTTCTTCAGGCAACGGAGTATATTGTTCCAGCGCTTGAAATCGTTGATAGTAGAGTAAAGGATTGGAAGATTAAACTGGCCGATACAGTTGCTGATAATGCTTCTTCTGGGTTTTATGTACTTGGCGGCAAGCCAGTTAAGGTTGAAGACATCGATCTTGAGCTAATCGGAATGGCTTTTTATAAAAATGGTGAGTTAGTGAATACAGGAGTTGGAGCAGCCGCATTAGGCAATCCAGCCAATTGTGTTGCTTGGCTGGCTAATAAGTTATCAGAATTTGATATCCCATTGCGCGCAGGTGAAGTAATTCTCTCAGGAGCCTTATCGGCAGCGATAGAAGCTCGGACAGGAGATTCTTTTACGGCAAGATTTGCACACATTGGGCAGGTAAGTGTCCATTTTTAGAACGGAGGAGAAATGTTAATGAGTCAATACAAGGATATAGCCAATTACCTTGTTTCAGCGGAGGAAGAAAGGCGCCAAGTTCCGAAGGTTACTGTGAGCCTGAAGCCGGATTTGTCGGTTGAGGAAGCGTATCTAGTTCAACAAGAAATCGTAAATCGCAAATTAAATGAAGGAAGAAGAATCGTTGGCCCTAAGATGGGATTAACCAGCTTTGCTAAGATGAAGCAAATGGGCATTCAAGAACCTATTTACGGATATGTGTTCGATTATATGTTGATTGAAAATGGCGGTAAAGTCCGCTTAAATGATGTGATTCATCCAAAAGTGGAGGCGGAGGTTGCTTTTGTGATGGGGGAAGATCTTGAGGGTCCTGGAATTACAGGGGCACAGGTTCTCGCCAAAACGGAATTCGTTCTCCCGGCGTTGGAGATCATCGACAGCCGTTATGAAAACTTCCAGTTTACGTTGCCGGATGTCATTGCTGACAATGCCTCAACATCTCGGGTTGTGTTTGGAACAGCCTTGAAAAAACCGGAACAATTTGAACTCGATCTTGTCGGCGCAACGCTTTCAATTAATGGTGAAATCAAGGAATTAGGTGCTGGAGCTGCAGTCCTAGGACACCCAGCCCACTCTGTGGCGATGCTTGCCAATATGCTGGCAAGAAAGGGTGAGAAGGTTCGCAAGGGTGATGTGATACTAACTGGCGGCATTACGGCTGCCGTTAAGTTGAACTTTGGTGATATCGTTACTGGAAAATTTGATGGTTTTGGAGAAGTATCATTCACCGTAACCGATTAAGAAGTCGAAAATAGAGGGGATTATCATGCCTATTATACAAGTGCAAATGATGGAAGGAAGACCAAAAGAAAAAGTAGCAGAGTTAATTCGTAATGTAACCAATACCGTTTCAGAAACTTTGGATGCTCCAAAAGAAAATATAAGAGTAATCGTTACGGAAATCCCTAAGACCCACTGGGGAAAAGCTGGGGAACCTGTAGAAAAATAAATTAGTGACCTTAGCATGGTGGTAGATACCTCCATGCTAAGTTGATGCTTTCTGAAATGGTAATTTCAATCGTGTATAGTGACCGAAGCGAAGCTTGAAACAGAATTTAGGTAACTATGAAGCTCCTTTAGTGACCAGAGTGAAGCTTTAATAGAATTTAGGTAACTATAGAGCTCTTAAGTGACCGAAGCAAAGCTGAAAATAGAATTTGGGTAACTATAGGGCTCTTATAGTGACCGAAGCAAAGCTGAAAATAGAATTTGGGTAACTATAGAGCTCTTATAGTGACCGAAGCGAAGCTGTAAAACGAATTTGGGTAACTATAAAGCTTTTAAAGTGAGACATGGATGGCTTGAGCATCCTGGATGGACCGATTATTCAAAAAAATATTGTTTCTATGCGAAGCTTCGTGTGCGAAACAATGCGCTATGGAAATCTATTCCTCGCGGGAGACGCAGCTCATATTGTTCCTCCAACAGGTGCGAAAGGTCTAAATTTAGCAGCAGCCGACGTTCAAGTATTGGCAAGGGGCTTGAGTGAATATTATCATTCCGGTGAGGAGGATACTCTTACTCGCTATTCAGAAATTTGTCTGCGTCGCATTTGGAAAGCTCAAAGATTCTCTTATTGGATGACTACCATGCTGCATCGTAACTTTGAACATAGCTCTTTTGAGCATAATATCCAACTGGCTGAGTTAGATTATGTGACTTCCTCACAGGCAGCGGCGACCAGTCTAGCCGAAAATTACGTCGGGTTACCAATGGAAATTCAGACTAATTATTCGATAAAAATTTAAATATGTTAAGTCTGTTTTGAAAGCGAATACAAACATAACTAAAATGATTATGGCACCTTCCACACAGGAGGGTGCCTTTTAACATTTTCCTTGAGCAGTATTTATTAAAATAAATCTTTATTATATTTATTTTTTACAAAACAATAAGAAAAAGGTGGAAAGTAATTTCTAATTATTGGTGCTTGACCTGTAAAACTGTTAAATACGTATGTATTCGAGATGTATAAAATTTAAAAATAATCAAATATAATAACAATGTAAACGCTTAATTTTAGCATTTAATTGAATCAATTACCTTTTATACAGATGAAGGAGGGGTAATGGGAAGAATTTAATACCAGGTTTTCTATGCATGGCCCCGATTTAAACTTAATAGAGTTTGATATTCATATTAAAAAAATATAATCGAACTCTGATTGTTTATGTCATGTCTTATTTAAGAAAAAGGAGGCTGTATCATGAGGAGTATTAGGAATGCAAGGAAAGGGTTTCTTTCAGTTTTATTATTAATAGTTTTGGCTATTTCAGGTTGCAGCTCGAAGTCTTCAGGAGAATCCAAGAACGTTATAACGGTTCCTGATGCTGCCATCTGGGGGGAAGAAAGTTCAGCTTTACAAACTATGTATGATTTATATCAAAAAGATCACCCTGAATATAAGATTAAGCAAGTAACTATAAAGGAAGTTGAAACGGCGTTAGCTGCCGGTGAGGGATCTGATCTACTCCTAATGGACCCTTTTGTAGCAAAAGAGAGTTTTAAGCAGGGATATGTGGAGCCATTAGATAAATATTATGAAAAATATCAATATGATAAAGAGATGTTCAAATGGGCTAAGAATGCATATGCCTTTGAGGGAAAAACAATCGGAATTCCTTGGAACTACGAAGGACTGGTTCTAGTCTATAACAAGACGTTGTTTAAGGAAAACAACTGGGAGGTTCCTCAAAATTACAATGAATTGGAAAGTCTAATCAAGGAATTTAAAAAGAAGGACTTGATTCCTCTAGCATGGGGAACCGCGGATTGTGCGGATTGTGATAACTGGTGGATCACCAGCATAGTGAACAGTACATTAGGTCCGGACGGGACGAAACAACTGTTCTCCGGAGATAAAAAGTGGACAGACCCTAAAATCATAGAGGCTGTTCAACGTTATTCTGATTTTTGGAATAATGGATATCTTAGCGATAAAAAATCCCATGCTATTTCTCAAGAAGATAGCATGCAGTTATTTGCACAAGGAAAGGCTGCCATGAAATTAGACGGTACATGGTCTCTCGCATCTGACCTTCAAACAGACTTTGATATCGGATTTGCTCCATTCCCAAGCTGGGAACCTAATGGAAAGCCTGTTATACCTCTAGGAGTTGGAGGCGGTTTAGTTATTAATGCGAAATCCAAACATAAAGATCAAGTGGCAGAACTATTGAGTTATTTCTTTCATGAGGACGTTGTAGAGGAAATGGCTAAGAATGGGATTCCGGAACCAATAAATGCTGATTTCAGTAATATGGACTTAAAACCTAATGTGACTGAAGCACTGAATTTAATTAGTGGAGCTGCCGCTAAGGGAGAGACGGGTTACGTAAGTTGGTCTTATGGTTCTCCGCGTGTAGTAAATGCTATTAAGGAATTTCCAAACGTATACCTTAAGAAAACAACTCCTGAAGAATGGCTGGAAAAGTTACAAGAACTAAAAGAGAAGGATATTGTTGAAAAAACTCTTTTTGATCTAGGTAACTACTAATAAGGGTTGAAAGAAGGAGAAGAAACATTTCTCCTTATTTCTCTAAATATTTATAGTTTTCTAGATTACTGGTTCTTCTGTTAATCAATCCACTTTCAGAAAGGAGTACAGGTTATGCAAACGATAAATACGAATTTAAAAACTTCTAGTTCTGTCATTATAGATTCAAACGTACACAAGAAACAGAATAGGAAACGAAATTGGGTGGGATGGTTTTTTATTTTGCCTGGTCTTTTGGTTCATATTTTAGCCGTGACCATTCCTGCCGTCATGTCATTATATTTGCCATTCACAGAATGGAACGGACTGAATACCCCAAAGTTTATAGGCATAGCAAACTTTATTGAAGCATTCCAAGACAGTGTCGTTTTTACAGCACTTTTTAATAATATAAAATGGACTCTTTTCTGGATCACCATTCCCCTTATCTTTGCATTTTTGGTTGCGTATTTGTTGAGAAAAGTAAATAAAGGACAAACACTTTATCAAGCAACTTATTTTTCTACTTCCATTATTACCGTAACAGTAGCAGGTCAAATTTGGTTTTGGATTTATAATCCGTTCAGCGGTATTAATTTTTATTTGGATAAAGCAGGTTTAGGATTTTTAGAAGTGCCCGGTCTTACCATTCCTGCTATTGCATTATTTTCAGTCTTATTTGCTGATATGTGGAAGGGTTTTGGTACAAATGTCATTTGGTTATTAGCCGCTATGACTCAAACGGATAAATCTTTGGAAGAGGCTGCGAAAATAGAAGGTGCTAATCGCTACCAAATTTTGAGGCATGTTTTCCTCCCACAATTACGACCAACATTAACAGTTATTACTCTATTAACGATTTTAGGATCTTTTGGAGCATTTGAAATGGTTTACGTTATGACGGCAGGCGGACCAGCTCATTCTACGGAAACATTATCTACTTATTACTATTCATTAAGTACTACCGGCAGGCGGGCTGGATATGCCTCAGCTGTTGCCTTGTTCCAGACGTTTATTGCAATCTTTATCATTATTGCATTTGCATATATTAGAAAAAAGAAGGGATGGGATGTATAAATGTCAATACCAAAAATTAATTGGCGTCATATTCCTTTAATTTTAGTGAGCATATATTCTCTATTTCCAATGTACCTGCTTCTTATTAATTCCTTTAAAACAAAGTCCGAAATTATTACAAACCCAATGGGGCTGCCATCGGTTTGGACATTCGAAAACTATAGCAATGCATGGATTCAAGGGAATTATAGTGTGGCTTATATTAACACAATCATTATTACGGGAACAACCGTTATTTTAGTTGCGATTCTTTCAGGATTAGCAGCATACGGTCTTTCCCATTTGCAAACTCCTGGTTCTAATTGGCTTATGGGCTATTTGTTTATTTCTATGAGTTTGCCTGTCGGGTTTATACCTTTGTTCTTTATGGCTGTGAAATTTGGGCTAATAAATACTTACATGGGTGTCATTATCCCTTATGTTGGCGGGGGTTTTGCCTTTAATGTATTTTTACTTCGGGCTTATATGATTGGGATTCCAAAAGAGTTGGTAGAGTCCGCAAAAGTGGATGGGTGCAATTCATTGCAAGCTTTCTTTAAAATCATTGTACCGCTCAGTAAACCCGCTTTTATAATCGTGATGATCTTCTCTACACTTGGAACTTGGAATGAATTCTTTTTGGCAAATGCTTTATTACAAATAGAGGAAGTTAGAACGGTGTCAGCTCAGTATTTAAGCTTTGGAAGCAAATATAGTACAAACTGGGCACTTATGGCAGCTGGCGGAGTAATAAGTGTTATTCCAATGATTCTTTTATTCCTTTTTATGACGAGAAAGTTCGTAGCAGGGTTGCAGGAAGGTGGTGTCAAGTTTTAACTTTCATCAAGTTTAAATAAATTCTCATTAGATTTTAAGAATAATAAACTTTAAAAATTATTTATATGAACAGAAAGGACTAATTCCTATGTATTCATTATTACCGGTAATTATAGATTATGAGTTGCAACAGAAGCAAGAAGAAGGTTGTGAAGTTGGTAACTTAAGAAAGCAATTTGATGAATGGCTTTTTTCTAAAGGGTGCAGCAAAAGAGAAGTCTTCTTCGCAATCCTTGAAAAAGAATTAGTATATAACAAAGAGGATGAAAAAGAACTGGTACCAATTTATGAACAGCTTTTACAATTGACCAATCAAGAAGAATTAGAAAATCATCCTGAGGAATTAAGACATATACTGCCTCCTTCTTCAGGAGTCTTTGTAGATCCTCTAATAGACTTATCTAAGGAAGATCTGTTTGATAAAATTTATGGAGGATGGTTAGGACGTAGTGCGGGGTGTACACTTGGAAAACCAGTTGAACTTTGGCCTTATGAAAAAGTTTGTTCCTACCTTAAGCTAACGAATTCCTTTCCTCTTAACGATTATATTCCTGCCCTAGAACCAATGCCTGAGGGCTATAAATTTAAGGAAGATTCTGAAACCGCTGTAAAAAATCGAGTAGACGGAACTCCTCGTGATGATGATATGGATTATCCTATCTTAAATCTTCAAGTACTTGATAAACATGGTTCCGCTTTTACCACAGAAGATGTTGCTCAAATGTGGTTGCTAACTATGCCGTATAGACTAGTTTATACAGCTGAACGTGTTGCCTATAGAAATTTTATATTGGGAAAAATACCCCCTGATACCGCTAATTATCGTAATCCATATAGAGAATGGATCGGTGCACAAATAAGGGCTGATCTTTGGGGATGGGTAAATCCAGGAAATCCCCAAGCAGCGGCTGAAATGGCATACCGCGATGCGAAGCTATCACACACCAGTAATGGACTGTATGGTGAATTATGGGTATCGGCCATGATTTCTGAAGCTTTTGTCAGGAACAATGTAGGGGAAATCATTAATCAGGGGTTATCGTTTATCCCTCCTTCATCACGTTTAGCCAAAATGATTAACCAAGTTATTCAGTGGTCCCACCAATTTGAAAAATGGGAAGAATGCTTCCAAAAAATTCAGGAATACTATGGGGACTACAATGCAGTTCACACAATAAATAATGCTGCAATAGTAACGATGGCCTTACTATATAGTAAAGGCGACTTCCATAAAGGTATAACAATAGCAGTTATGGCAGGGTGGGATACGGATTGTAATGGTGCTACAGTGGGTTCTATCCTTGGAGTAATGAATGGAGCTTCTAAATTACCTAAGCAATGGATTTCTCCTTTAAATGATACCATTACAACTTTAGTAGGCATGGACCGTGTCATTAAAATATCTACGCTCGCAGAACGGACTATGTTTCATGCTCTTAATCATACTATTGGGGTAAATAGACAATGAGGGCAGCCGTATTAACGAAAAAAATGGAGATGGAAATTAAGGAACTTTCCATTCCATCTCCATTAGAAAATGAAGTAATCATAAATGTTAAAGCCTGTGGTATTTGTGGTACTGATCAGCATATATATCATGGGCAACCTGGGTCTGCACCTGTAGAATATCCGATCGTGTTAGGTCATGAATTATCTGGTGAAATTGCAAGACTCGGCGAAAAGGTAACTAAGTTTAAATTAGGTGACCGTGTCTCGATAGACCCGAATATATATTGTGGTGAATGTGAGTATTGTCGAGGGAATCGTCAACATCTTTGTGAAAATCTCCAAGCAATTGGAGTTACTAGAGATGGAGGAATGGGAGAGTACTGTGCTGTTCCTTCTAGTAACTGTTATATTATACCGGATGGGATTTCATTTGAAGAAGGGGCCATGATTGAACCGCTTGGGTGTGTATTGCATGGGTTTTCTCAAATAAAAATATGGCCAGGTGCCTCTGTGTTAATAGTAGGGGGCGGATATATCGGATTAATGATGTTGCAAATGGCAAAAATGTATGGAGCATTTCCAATTGTAGTAAGTGAACCTGATAAAACGAAACATGAACTTGCCATCCAATTAGGCGGTGATGAAGTAATCACCCCGGAAGAACTCTCTCAACATTTAATATGCTTTGATATCGTTATTGAGTGTGTGGGTAGAAAAGAAAGTATGGAACAGGCTGTAAAAATGGCGAAAAAAGGCGGCAATATTTTATTGTTTGGTGTAGCAGCACCGGATATGAAAATTGAAATAAGTCCATTTGATATTTTTTCGAAAGAGTTAAACTTAAAAGGATCTTTTGTCAATCCAAATACACATGGCCAAGCCATCTCGTTAGTTCAACAGGGTAAGATACAAATTAAACCTTTGTTAAGTCACTATTTCAGGTTGGAAGATATACCGACCATAATGAATGATTATCGTAAGATGAATGTAATGAAGGGAATAATCCGATATTCGGAAAAAATATAAAATAAAAGGAAGAAAATTTGGTATATCCAATTTATAAGCATGGTGCAGTTTAATTCAAAGCATTTGATGCGATAACGCAACGAGTGCTTTTTTCTCTTTTTTCTGTGGTATCCTTCTTAACTCCTAAAATACTAATAACACACGGTGGAATTTTCTATATTTTACCACCTGTAAAACAGTTAAATATCACTTTATTACAAGTCTGTTAATTTTTTTGAAAGGTCCATATAATGAATAATGTAAACCTTTTCATAGAGACAAAAAAAGTGAAACAAGCATTTTTAAAGGTTGTAACGGATGAATTTAAGGGGGAATGATCATTGCATCCAATAATGGATTATCTTTTGCAAAGTGCAGAACTCTCAATAGTGGAATTTAATATTCATGAAAGAAATGAAATGCAAACTTTTAACCGTACCCTTCCCAGTTATGTCATGTCCTATATAAAGAAAGGGGAAGCAAAGCTAAGAATTAGGGATGAAGTATATCCTTTAGCACCTGGGACCGTCGTCATCATTCCTCCCCATATTGAGCATGACCATTACAAAGAAACAAAAGATGAAACCATATTTTTATGGTGCCATTTCACTTACGAAATCGGCAGTGCTTTAGATGTAATGAAAATATTTAACCTCCCAATCACTTTTAAACTACAAAAACCTGAAATATTTGAGCGGGTTTTTGTAGATTTTGTGGAAATTACAGATTCTCAAGATTTTTTAATTAAAACCATCTTAAAAAAAGCGAAATCCTATGAAATTCTATACTTGCTGCTCGAAAACATTATGAGATCTCAGGAAAAAGTCTTTGAACAGGATCATTCGAAGGGATTCATTTCTATGCTAACCCAAATTGTAAAAAATCCCGAAAAGGAAGTTTCATTAAAAGAATTATCTAATCAGTTTCATCTGCACCCAACCTATATAAGTAATCGCTTTAAAGAATTGTTTGGCAAATCTCCTATTCAAATACAGCGGGAACTAAAAATTGACCGTGCCAAAAAATTATTAAGGTCGACCGAGATGACAGTAACTGAAATCGCATATGAGGTTGGTTTTACAGTAGTCCCGGGGTTTACTAGATTATTTAAGAATTATGTGGGCATATCACCTACCCAATATAGAAATATGAATACAAAATGGAACAGCAATACTCCGGTTGTTAAACAATAGGGTAACCCCTTTTCTATAGTAAAAGTAAAAAGAAAATTGAGGAGGATCAATATGATAAAACAATTAGTCGCGGTGGCACCGCATAAGGCAGCTATCTTGGAATGTGAGGATCGCACAATAAATGCAAATGAAGTGAGGGTTCAGGTAGATTTCGCTTCACCGAAGCACGGTTCGGAGCTGGCGGGTTTTAGAGGAGAAAGTCCACACATGGATGAGTATTATGATGAATCTTGGCACACCTTTTTACCACGTCCCGAAACCGATAAAAAGGGCGTTAATTTCGGAAATTGGAATCTAGGAAACCAATGGGTAGGCATCATCACTGAAGTAGGCTCAGAGGTTGTCGATTACAAGGTTGGGGACAGGGTTTGCGGTTATGGCGGAATCAGAGAGACCCATATTGTTAATGCAGTAAATAACTTTTACCTATTAAAAATGCCAGAAGAGATGTCTTGGAAAAGTGCCGTGTGTTTTGACCCCGCCCAGTTTGCATTGGGAGGAATCAGAGACGCCCATGTTAGGACAGGAGATCGTGTTGCTATTATAGGGTTGGGTGCTATTGGGCAGTTGGCAGCACAAATGGCCAAATTAGCAGGAGCTAGCTATGTTGCAGTTGTTGACCCTATTGAAAAACGCCGTCAAGTTGCATTACATACTGGTGCAGATGAAGCCTTCGATCCCCTCAAACAGGATGTAGGCTTGGAATTAAAGAAAGCAACCAATAAATTAGGTGTCGATGTTGTCATCGAAACAAGTGCGAATGAATTTGCCCTTCAGCAGTCGTTAAGAGGATTGGCATACGGAGGTACCATCGCATATGTTGGCTGGGCTCGTCCGTTTAAAGGTGGTTTGGATCTTGGCAGAGAAGCCCATTTTAATAATGCCAAAATTGTATTCTCCAGAGCATGTAGTGAGCCCAATCCGGATTACCCCCGTTGGAGCTGGAGACGTATTGAAGAAGCTTGCTGGAAAATGTTGTCGGAAGGAATGCTTAATTGTGAAGGCATCGTAGATCCGGTGGTTCCTTTTGAAGAATCTGCGTCAGGATATGAAAGAAATGTAGATTTGTTTCCAGATCAAAGCGTAAAGCTGGGAGTTAAGTTTTAATGAACAGGAGGAAAAATAGTGAAATTTGCCTTGCAGGATAAGTTAACCGGATTAAAAAATTATCAGGAGATTTTTGAGGTGGCTTTAAGCCTTGGCTTTGATGGAGTGGAAATTACCCATTTTGAAGGCCCATTAACTAAAGAGACTTCACGTTCAATTCTTCATGCTTCACATGCAACAGGAATTCAGGCAAGTGCAGTTTGCGGAGGTTATAACCATTGGATTGGGGATTTTGATGAAACGAATCGACTCGAAGCCGTCCAAGGCATCAAATCATCATTGCAATATACCGCTGAGATTGGTGCGCAAGGCTTAATTGCCCCAGCAGCTTACGGGATGTTTTCAAGAAAATTGCCGCCTTTTCATCCTCCTAGAGGTGTGGAAGGGGATCGAAAAGCCTTGCTGGATTCCTTAACAAGAATTGCAGAGGATGCTGAAAAATTTAATGTTAATTTTTTCCTAGAACCCTTGAACCGGTACGAAGATCATATGTTAAACACCGTTTCCCAAGCTGTTTCACTCGCGAAGGAAGTCGGCAGTGACAAGATAAAAGTAATGGCAGACTTTTTTCACATGTCCATTGAGGAATCAAAAATAGAAGAGGCAATATCTTTGTATCATCCTTATATAGGTTATTACCATTTGGCAGACAGTAACAGGCTGGAACCGGGAAAAGGCCACACAGATTTTGCCGAACCTCTTGCTCTTTTGAATAACATCCAATATAAAGGGTTTTTGTCTTATGAATGTGGTTTAAGTGGTGAAGCGGAAAAGTCATTGCTAGAGTCTATTACATTCTTAAAAAACACACAAAAAATAGCCCAAGCTTAAGGGGGATCGTAATCTTAATCTTGGCCACTCTTGCAGGTTATTCTTTCGGGAAGTTGAAATTTCCCGGCAAAAATGCACTCTTTTACTTGTTTTTACTTGGTTTAATGGTGCCGATTCAGGCGATGATTATTCCGTTATATTACAACATCCAAGGTATGGGGCTTATCAATACCTTTTGGGCCATGATTATTCCGAATTTCGGTCTTTCAATGCCTTTTGCCATATTTATGATGCGGGCATTCTTTAAAGATCTTCAGGATGAGCTTATGGACTCTGCCAAAATTGACGGATGTAACGAGTTTCAAACCTTTTTCCGCGTATACCTTCCTTTGATGGTGCCGGCAATCACCTCTTTATTTGTTTTTGAGTTTATGTGGGCCTGGAATGATTTCTTGTTGCCGCTATTGTTTGTTTATGATGATGCTTACCGGACTTTGCCACTTGGATTGATGTATTTCTTTGGTGAATATACTGCTGATCAATCCTTAATCGCTGCAGGTGTAAGTATTTCAATTGTACCGATTATTGTTGTTTATATTATTTTCCAAAGAAAGTTCATTGAAGGGATTACGGCAGGTTCTGTGAAGGGATAATAACTGTTCAGTGGGAGAGATAAATAATGGAGAAAATAAAAGTTGGAATTATCGGAACAGGGTTTATTGGACCTACTCACATTGAGGCTATTAGAAGGCTTGGTTTTGTGGAAGTAGTAGGTTTGGCGGAAACGAGTATGGAAATGGCGAAAAAAAAAGCAGCTGAGTTTGCCATTCCAAAAGCTTTTGGTGATTATCGTGAAATGCTGAAAGACAGCGAGATTCAGGTTGTGCACAATTGTACGCCAAATCATGTGCATTTTATGATAAATAAGGAAATTATTTTGGCAGGCAAGCATGTCATTTCTGAGAAACCGTTGGCGATGAATATTCAAGAGTCAGCAGAATTGCTGGAGCTGGCAGAGAAACATGGTGTTGCCCATGGAGTGAATTTTAATTATAGACAGTATGCGACTGTCCAAAACTTACAAGCAAAAATTGCAAACGGGGACCTTGGAAAGGTGAACCTTGTCCATGGCAGCTATCTTCAAGATTGGTTATTGTATGAAACAGACTTTAACTGGCGTCTTGCCCCGGAAGTGGGTGGTAAATCCCGGGCAATTGCCGACATTGGTTCCCATTGGTGTGATACGGTCCAATTTGTAACTGGAAAGCGGATTGTGGAAGTTTTTGCCGATTTGGCAACCGTGGTTCCTGTCAGAAAGAAAGCCAAAAATGCGATTGCTACTTTTAGTACACAAACTTCAGATGAACAAGAATATGAAGAAGTTCCAATCCATACAGAAGATTATGCATCCGTTCTTGTCAGGTTTGAAGATGGTGGAAGAGGAGTCTTTACCGTCTCCCAAGTTAGCGCTGGCCGGAAAAATAGATTAAGCTTTGAAATCAATGGCAGCGAATGCTCCGTTTTCTGGAATCAGGAAGAACCTGAAAAATTATGGATTGGACATAGGGATCGAGCGAATGAAACTCTATTGGCGGATCCTTCCCTGTTTACGGTAGAAGCAAGGTCACAAATTCATCACCCCGGCGGACACAATGAGGGCTGGCCAGATGCACTAAAGAATATGATGCGGAATTTCTACTCTTTTGTTCGCGATGGCAAGAGCCTGAAATCAGACAAGCCAAATTTTGCAACATTTAAAGACGGCCACAATTCTATGTGTATCACAAATGCCATCTTGGAAAGTAACGAGCATCAAAAATGGGTGAAGGTTCAGACTTCAAAGGAGGTATATGCATGAAACTAGGGGTATTTACGGTTCTATATCAGAATCTGCCTTTTGAAGTGATGTTGGATAAATTGGCGGACATGGGAGTGGAGGCAGTGGAATTGGGAACCGGGAATTATCCCGGCAATCAACACTGTAATCCGGATGAATTGCTCTCATCTCCTGAAAAAATAAGGTCTTTCCTGCGTGCAATCGAAAGCAGGGGTTTAATGATTAGCGGATTGAGTTGTCATGGAAATCCTTTACACCCAGATAAAAAAATGGCTAAAGCTTCTCACGATGTATGGAGACAAACCGTTTTGTTGGCGGAACGTTTGAGTGTCCCTGTTGTAAATGGCTTTTCCGGCTGTCCAGGTGATTATGAGGGAGCCATGAATCCTAATTGGGTTACATGTTCATGGCCGAGGGAGTATGCAGATGTTCTTAACTGGCAATGGAACGAGGTGGTTATTCCTTATTGGAAAGAGGAGGCGAAATTCGCTAAACTTCATGGAATTAATCAAATTGCTCTTGAAATGCATCCTGGTTTCGTGGTCTACAATCCGGAAACTTTGCTCGAATTAAGAGATTATGCAGGTGAAAACATTGGAGCAAACTTTGACCCAAGCCACTTGTTTTGGCAGGGAATTGACCCGGTTGAAGCCATTAAAATTCTTGGTCGTGAAAAAGCCATCTTCCACTTCCATGCAAAAGACACTTATATGGATCAGGCAAACATTAGAAAAAACGGTGTTTTAGATACGAAACATTATGGCAATATCCTGGATCGCTCATGGTCATTCCGTTCAGTAGGATACGGGCATGATGAAAAAATATGGAAGGATATGGTCAGTGCCCTTCGTACTGTAGGATATGACTATGTTCTCTCCATTGAACATGAAGATAAGCTTGCTTCTATCGATGAGGGTCTAAATAAAGCGATTTTGGCTCTGCAGGGTATCCTGTTTAAAGAGCAATTAACTGAGATGTGGTGGGCATAAAGTAAAGGTCCTAAATGAGCACTAGATTTGGAATGAAAAAATAGAAATAGCAAAAAAGAAAGCAGTGAATTTCGTTATGAAATAGCACTGCTTTTGCATTTATAAATATGGAGGGGTTTTTATGCCATTGTGTATGGCTCACAGGGGTTTTTCGGGGATAGCACCCGAAAATACGTTGATCGCTTTTGAAAAGGCGTTGGAATTGGATTATGTTACTTCAATTGAATTGGATGTCCAGCTATCCAAAGATGGAATTCCAGTGATTATCCACGACTTTTCGTTAGAACGGACAACGAATGGTTTCGGGTTTGTTAAGGATAAAACGTTTCATGAATTAAAGGAATTGGACGCTGGCAGCTGGTTTTCAAATCAATATGCCGGAGAGAAAATACCGAGTTTGGAAGAGGTATTGAAATTATTGAGGAACAAAGACTGTTTTGTAAATATCGAGTTAAAAACAGCTGGCGGCCGATACAAAGGGTATGAACATACTATTATTGACTTGGTTAAGAAATACGATTTAGAAAAAGCAGTATGTTTGACCTCGTTTGACCACGAAGTCATAAAAAATATTAAAAGCATAGAGACGGAAATAAGGACAGGTTTAATCATCGAGGGAAATCCTGTATTGTTAAAGGAACAATTGTTGGATTGCGGGGCTACTATTCTTTCAATTAACGTTAATTTCCTGACTTTTGAATTAGTGGAAAGATTGAAGAAGAATCATATTGATATCGTTACCTGGACAGTTAATGATACTGCAACGATGGAAAAAGTTATCGGGATTTCGAAGGAAATTTATATCTGCACAAATTTCCCTGACAGATATTTGGAAACAGTAACAAAAATGAATAAATAATTAGGCAATCCCATTCATTTATAAAAGTAATGTTACAGCCTCATAAAGAAGGGCCCTATAAAATGAAATAAGGTGAAGTAAATGGATTTTATAAATTACAATTTTAACCCAAACGATCTCCTGTTTGTGAAGCGCCTTGGGTTATCTGCCCTGCTTGGGTGCATGATTGGCTGGGAAAGAGAGTATTCAAATAAAACAGCAGGGTTAAAAACACATCTGTTGGTATCATTGGGAAGCTGTTTGTTAATGCTCCTGTCTATTTATGGTTTTTTGGAATGGATAAACCATCCAAACGTCCGTTATGACCCATCACGTTTAGCCGCACAAGTCATAAATGGCATCGGTTTTTTGGCAGCAGGTTCTATATTGGTGAGACCAAATTTAGTTGTGTCTGGGCTAACTACTTCGGCTTCACTTTGGGTAGCAATGGGAATTGGATTGGCAGTTGGTTCCGGAAATTATTTCATGGCCATGGCAACTACAACACTCGTACTTCTGGTATTAACCATTATCCCGCGTATTGAGGAGCGGCTTATAAGAAGATCAAGATGGGATATAGATCTCCTTGTGGAGGATAAACCAGGTGTGCTTGGAAAAATTACATCATTCTTAGGAGGACACAATATCAATATTTTAAAAATAAATACATCTATCTTAAAAGACTCAGATTATCAAGTTTGTATAAAAATAAAGGTGAAAACAAGAAAAGGATTAGATGATGTCCTAATTGGAGTTCAGAGGATTGAGGGAGTCATTGAGGTATCCAATAATATGGTCGATATGGGAAAGCGTAATCAGCTTAAAGCATCAAATCTATGAATATAATGTTTACCAATAAAGACCATTAGGCTTTTCCCATAATATAAACTGCCAATTTTTGAAGATATAATAAAGCTGAATGGAGAAATAACTAGATTTGCTTTCACTTTAAAGATTATGGGAGGTTAAAATAATGGTAGAAAAATAATCAGTGGTCCATTGACAGTTGCTTCGAACCTAGTCTGGCTGAAGAAACGCGCAAAGATCTTTACACAGGTTGGAAAAAAGCAGTGAAGGCATCAATGGCATTTAAATAAATCAACAATCATACGAATGGAAGGGGCAGTCATGCATAAAATCTTACCGGCTTCGACTTCTTTAAAGGATTTCGAAAAATTCCTAAGAAGTGACTATGAAATAGGATTATTCTTAGATGTTCACATTGCTCAACTAAAGAATATTGCACGGTTGGCTAATCAGCATGGAAAAAAAATGATATACCATTTGGATCTCATCCAAGGTTTGAAAAATGACGAATATGGGACGGAATTTATTTGCCAGGAATACAAGCCTATAGGGATTATTTCAACAAAGTCCAGTGCAATTGCTAAAGCGAAACAAAAGGGCGTTTTAGCCATACAGCGGATGTTTTTATTAGATTCCTATGCTCTTGAAAAAAGTTACTCGATTATTCAAAAAGCAAAACCAGACTATGTTGAAGTACTCCCGGGGGTAATCCCATACATGATACAAGAAATAAAAGATCGAACACATACGAAAATTATTGCAGGAGGGCTTATCCGAACCGTGGAAGATGCCCAAAATGTACTAGATGCAGGGGCGGAGTCCATCACCACTTCCAACAAGGAAATTTGGGAGCATTTTAGCGGCGTATAGTGGCAGTTTGACAGTATTTTCAAAATAATGAATTTTCACCTTTTCTACGATGAAATTATAAGTTATAATAATAGTAAGTTAATATAAGACGGTTCGAGATTTGGAGAGACCAAAACGCCAGTTATAGCATCTGCTATAATGCACGTTTTGGTCTCTTTTTTTTCGGGTTGCTAATTCGATGATTCACATAGGAGGAACCATAAATGAAATTTTCAGCGTTAAAAAGAGAAGAGCAGCTTAACATCATATCGGAAGAACAGTATGACCTGCTTATTATTGGCGGCGGCATCACGGGGGCAGGAATCGCTTTGGATGCCTCCCTTCGAGGAATGAAGGTTGCTCTCATTGACATGCAGGACTTTGCGGCAGGTACGTCAAGCCGTTCAACCAAGCTAGTTCATGGAGGATTACGATACTTAAAGCAATTTCAAGTTGGTTTGGTTGCAGAAGTAGGTAAAGAACGGGCAATCGTCTACGAAAATGGCCCACATGTTACCAAGCCTGAATGGATGCTTCTTCCCCTCCATAAAGGCGGGACATTCGGTCCTTTGAGTACATCTATCGGTTTACGCGTTTACGATTATTTAGCTGGCGTGAAAAAGTCTGAACGCAGACGCATGCTTTCACGGGATGAAACCATTTCGAAAGAACCGCTTATAAAAAAAGAAGAACTCAAGGGTGGAGGGTATTATGTTGAATACCGTACAGATGATGCCCGATTAACCATTGAAGTCATAAAGGCTGCCTACGAAAATGGAGCAAATTTAATAAACTATGTAAAAGCTGAGGAGTTTATTTATCACAATGAAGTGATAATCGGCGTCAAGGCAAAGGATATTCGTACAAACAAGGTAGTAAACATCACTACGAAAAAAGTGGTAAATGCGGGTGGTCCCTGGGTTGAGCATATTCGTAAAAAGGATTACTCAAGGAATAACAAACAGCTCCGTTTGACAAAAGGTGTACATATTGTTATCGATCAGGCTGTCTTCCCGCTGCGCCAAGCCGTATATTTTGACACTCCAGATGGACGGATGGTGTTCGCAATACCCCGTGACGGCAAAACCTATGTAGGAACCACAGATACATTTTTTGGTGAGGACGCGACTCGTCCCAAAATGCTTGAGGAAGACCGTGAATATATATTGAATGCCATACATTTTATGTTTCCGGAGGTAAAGGTTACACACAAAGACATAGAATCGAGCTGGGCAGGCGTCCGCCCATTAATATACGAAGAAGGAAAGGACCCTTCTGAGATATCACGTAAAGATGAAATATGGGAAGGAGAAAGCGGACTCATTACAATTGCGGGAGGCAAATTGACCGGATACCGGAAGATGGCAGAGTCAGTCGTGGACCTTATTTCAAAACGCCTTGGGGAAAATGGGCAATTTTTTAAAGAATCAAAAACAAAAACATATCCTATTTCAGGCGGCAAAGTCGGAGGTTCTAAAGGGTTTCACGAATATATTTCCCTTAAAGAACAAGAAGCAATGGAGGCAGGATTCACCAAGGAAGAAGGTCCAAATGTACGGTTCAAATGTGAATGAAATTTTCCATTACGCTAAAACATTCGAGGTGTTAGAAAACACAAAATTAACGAAAATCGTTTATGCGCAACTAATGTACTCCATTGAGCATGAAATGGCAGCAACACCTGCGGATTTCTTCATTCGCCGTACAGGTGCCCTATTTTTCAATATCAACTGGGTCCGTACTTGGAAGGATGAGGTACTGTCATTTATGGAGAAAAAATTTAATTGGAATAAGAAACAGACAGCTTTTTATAAAGAGGAGCTCGAAATAGAGCTAAAAGATGCCGTCATACCTGTCAATTTGCAACAAAACAAAGCCATTTGAGGGAGCTGATGCTCTCTCTTTTTTGCTTTTTAAAAACGAGTATTAGATTTAACTATATATGTGAACTAAGTGTGATTATTATACTAAGATAAACTTGAAATTATTGGTTACATTAATATTTGGAGGTGATTGTAAATGGCAGATAACAAAAAGAACAGTCGTTCATCAGAGGCTGAAATACGTGCTAATCAAGCGGAAACGTCTCGACACCAAGCTGGGTCTTCAGGCAAATATGGAACGGAATTCGCTAGTGTGGATAACAAAGTAACTAGAAAAATTGAACCATAGAAAAAAAGGCACCCGCATATGGGTGCTTTGCCAAGTCTGTGGCGAATTAAAAATATTAGTGTTAAGTTGGGCTGCCAATTACCTGCCGTATACTTAAAAGATTCACTCCAAGTGATGAGTTTTCACTTTGGCTTTATTTATATTTCCTTAATGTTTTTTTTCGTATGGATATAAAGTTTATTGCCTAGTTTTGCTGATATGCGCAAGCCGTATTGGAGAACTTTTTCAATTAATAACTGTTTTTTTTCATCTGTTTGGTTGATGTCAACGTAACCAATACTTAATGCTCCTATTAATTCGTTGGAGTGATTGAATATGGGAGCTGCGACAGAGGAGGTGCCTTTGGTTTTTTCTCCGTGGCTTTCTCCAAAACCTGTTTGCTGAATGGTGTTTAGCTGTTGTAAAAACGAATCCATTTCTTCTTTCGGTACTAACTCACTTATGATTTTTAAAGCCTCGTCCCTATTCATATGGGCCAGCATGACTTTATTCGCAGCCCCGATATTCATTGGGATTCTAATTCCCAACTGGTCATAAATCCGGATTGGATTATGCGGGCAATCAATTCTTTCGACCACTAAAGCTTCCAAGCCAATAGGCTTACTGAAATAAACACTCTCCTCCACTTGATGCATTAATGACTCCATTTCAGGGCGGATCAGCCCGACAAAATCAAAGGTATCATACATTTTTAAGCCATATTCCAGCCAGGAATACCCCATTGAATAGAGTTTTAGATTCGGATCCTGCTGAATTAATCCATGTTTGATCATGGATTGTAGAAGACGATGCATGGTGCTTACAGGCAAGTCACACTCCTTTGATAAATCTGTAATCGAGAACCAATTTTTAGTATCGCTTTGCGCTAGAACTTTAATTACTTGCATAGCTCGGTCAATTGTCTGCAATTTATTCAACCCCAATCATTATGTTTATCAACTACGTATAGAAAGGAATAATTAATTTTTCAGTAAATTCAAAATTCATTGACAAGTATTTCTAATTTTAATAATATCATATTATAAGTTTCCATTAAAAGAAAAAGTTTTCCACTATACGGAAAAGGAGGTAAAAAAACTTGTTATCATCGATGTTCAAAAATCTTAACAAGGTGATTTTAAAACATCCAAAGGATGCTTTTATCAGTCAAGAGCATTTAGGGAATGAATGGAAAAGGTTTAACTACATTAATGAACCGAATTTCATTAAGGCACAAGATGAATTTGAACAGTTTCATTCGATTATTAAGGAACATGTGGCTGAAATTGAATTTTTACCAGCTTTAGAGATTGTTGGATTAGACTCGCTTTATGCCCACGATCCCGTAAAATTTACGAAACATGGGGCAATTATTTTAAAATCTGGGAAAAAATTAAGACAACCAGAGGCTGAGGCTTATAAACAATTTTTACTAGAAAAGAAAATTCCTATAATAGGCGAACTAACAGGGGACGCGATGGCGGATGGAGGAGACATTGTCTGGCTCGATGATCGTACGTTATTGATTGGCCGCGGTTATCGGACGAATGACGAGGCCATTAGACAAATCCAGGAAATGACAAAAGAGTTGGTAGACGAGTTCATTGTTGTTCAATTGCCTCACGACCAGGGGGAAGAAGAATGTCTTCATCTCATGTCAATTATTAGTATCGTCGACGAGAACCTGGCAGTGGTTTATTCAAGGCTTATGCCGGTATTTCTTCGGCAGCTGTTAATTAAGCGAGGTTTTCAATTAATAGAAGTACCCGATGACGAGTATCACCGTCTTGGCTGCAATGTTCTTGCGTTAGCACCAAGAGTCTGCGTAATGGTTTCAGGGAACCCATCAACAAAGGAGCAATTACTTGAAGCCGGCGCAACTGTTTATGAATATGAGGGAAATGAAATTTCTTATTTAGGAACGGGGGGACCAACATGTCTAACATGTCCAGTAGTGAGAGGGTAAAAAAGCAGAATAATGTGATGTTTAACAATACAATTGTAAAAATCCCAAGTGAAAGCTATGTTAATGGCTTAACCACTTCTGACTTAGGAAGACCTAACTTCGAACTAGCATTAGAACAACACCAGGCCTATATAGAGGCGTTGAAAAAATGCGGAACAACGGTAACGATCCTTCCTAGTAATATAGAATTTCCGGATTCTACTTTCGTGGAAGATACAGCGGTATTGACACCTAATTTCGCTGTGATTTCGAATCCTGGGGCACTTTCCCGCAATGGAGAGATCCATGAAATGGAACCTATACTCAAGTCTTTCTATGAAACTATTTATACTATTATGGCTCCAGGAACTCTTGATGGAGGAGATATCCTGCAGATTGAGGACCATTTTTATATAGGAATTTCAGCCAGAACTAACCATGATGGTGCGATGCAATTAAAAACTATCCTTGAATTGGAAGGTTACAAAGGAACAATTGTTGAGTTAGATAAATTCTTTCATTTAAAAACAGGTATAGCTTATTTAGGAAATCAAACGATTGTAGTCGCAGGAGAATTTATTAATCATCCGGAGTTTATCCAATATCAAAAAATAGTTGTTCCACCTGAAGAGGAATACGCTGCAAATTGTATCCGTGTGAATGACTATGTCATCATCCCTGCAGGTTATCCAATAACAAAACAAAAAATTAATACGGCCGGCTTCCACACTATTGAACTTGAAATGTCTGAATTCCGTAAACAGGATGGCGGATTAAGCTGCTTGTCACTACGCTTTTAATTAAAAAAGGGTTAAAGCTATTTTAAGAGGGGTGGGAGAGGGAATGGAAACAATGAATCAGGTAAGTCAGGAAAATCAATTAAATCGTTCCATGAAGCGCAGGCATTTATTTATGCTTTCATTAGGGGGAGTTATTGGAACGGGATTGTTTTTAAATGCCGGTTATACAATTAATCAATCAGGTGCCGGCGGTGCTCTAGTCGGTTATCTGTTTGGCGGTATCATTTTGTACCTGGTTATGGTCTGCCTAGGAGAGCTCGCTGTCTATATGCCTGTAACAGGTTCTTTTCAAACGTATGCCAGTAAATTCATTAGTCCTTCTGCCGGGTTTTCTTTAGGATGGATGTATTTTATCGGGTCCGCTACTACAGCTGGTGTTGAATTTACCGCGGCAGGTATTCTGATGCAGAGGTGGTTCCCAGATGTTTCCGTCTGGGTATGGTGTGCGTTGTTTATATTGTTGTTATTCGGGATTAATGCTTTAACAACAAGAGGTTTCGCCGAGGCAGAATACTGGTTTGCGGGTATTAAGGTAATTGCTGTCATCTTTTTTATCATTATAGGTGCTGGAGCCATTTTTGGTATTATTCCTCTTGAAGACAGACCTGCTCCACTATTAGAAAATCTAGCTCCATCTGGTTTATTCCCGGCTGGGATTGCTATTCTTTTTGTCACGATGATGAATGTGATCTTTTCCTATCAAGGATCTGAATTAATCGGGATTGCTGCCGGAGAGAGCGAGGAACCTTCTAAGAATATCCCTCGTGCCATTCGCAACGTGTTATTTAGGATCATTGTCTTTTATTTGGCCTCTATAATTATCTTATCAGCAATTTTTCCAACCGAGGAACTCGGTTTACTAGAAAGTCCATTCGTTACTTTAATGGAATTGGCTGGAATTCCATTTGCACCAGATATAATGAACTTTGTGATTCTGACAGCGATATTATCTGTAGGGAACTCTTGCATCTACGCGTCGACCCGTCTTTTGTGGGCTATGGCTCATGAGGGGATGGCACCGAAACGGTTTGGGAAACTTTCCAAACGAAAGGTCCCATTTACAGCTTTAATCTTTACGATGGTATTCTCCCTATTATCACTATTGACAAGCGTTATTGCCGCAGATACAGTATTCGTTCTCTTGATGTCTGTTGCCGGAATATCTGTAACCATTTCCTGGATTGGTATTGCTCTGTCGCAGTTAATGTTCCGGCGTAAATATTTGCAGGGCGGTGGGAAATTAGAGGACTTACAATATAAAGTCCCATTATATCCTTTAATCCCGTTGGTATGTATCGTTTTTTGCGTGTCTATTCTTATATTCCTAGCCTTTGACCCAACCCAATTAATAGGGCTACTGATTGGACTAGGATTCCTAGTAATTTGCTATCTATCCTACTACATCAAAAACAAACAAACTAAAGCAAACTCAGAAACGAATATCAAAGGATAATATGGGTGACAAATATGGGTGACAGCCACCACCCGTGGACACTTCCACCCCTCAGGCGGACACGCATTTAGGGAATATTTGATTGGTAAAGGGGAAAGGATTATGGAACATCTTAGGTGGGGAACACCGGATAGGCTGCGGAGTTTATTGTGTGAATTGGTAAGTTGGAAAAGTATGACGTTAACCGAAGGTGAGCGAGAGTTTCCAGGCAAGGTTCAGGCGAAACTTCAGGAGCTAGAGTATTTTCAAGAAAATCCCGGCCATTTGGGCCTGTTTGAGGCTGATTTGGGTAGACGGTTCTTGACCGGGTTGTATAAGTGTGATGCAAAGGAAACGATTGTATTACTCAGTCATTTTGATACGGTAAACACGGAAGAGTATGGGGACCTTGAGGAATATGCCTATCAGCCAGAAGTATTGACGAAATTACTATTAAATAGAATTGATGAACTTCATGAGGATGCCCAAAATGACCTTCTATCTGGTGAATATTTATTTGGCCGGGGTACAATGGACATGAAGATGGGGCTGGCCATGCACATGGGATTATTAGAAAAAGCCTCAGTAGAGAAATGGCCAATTAATCTTCTTTTGCTAACAGTCCCCGATGAAGAGGTTAATTCTTCGGGTATGCGTGCAGCGGTTACGAAACTACTTGAATTAAAAGACCAACATAATCTCAGCTTTAAACTTTTCCTGAATGGAGAGCCGGTATTTTCACAAGAACCTGGTGATAGAAGTTTTTATGTGTATTCTGGGTCCATTGGGAAAATTATGCCCTCATCGCTCTTTTATGGAAAAGAAACACATGTTGGCGAACCCCTTAGTGGCATTACTGCACCATATATTGCTTCATTTTTGACTCAGAGGATGGAGTGGAATTTAAGTCTTCAAGAAAAGGTGAAGGGAGAAACAACACCACTTCCCGTTACCCTTCTGCAAAAAGATTTACGATTGGAATACTCTGTTCAAACACCTTATCGTTCTGCAGCATTATATAATGTGTTTTTAATGAAACGGACTGCAGACGAAATCATGGAGATTTTTGAAAAGGTTGCCAACGATGCTGCAGAAGCTTGCAATCAGGCGTATAAAGAGGTTTGTTTGAAGCACTCTGTGAAGCCAGTTGGGGAAGTACGTGTTTTGCGTTATGAGGATCTACAAACACATGTAATCAAGAAATTCGGATTGAATTTTTTGGAGGAAATAAAGGACCAAGTTCAGGCAAATCCTAGTTGGGATGACCGTGAAAAATCAATACGAATAGCAGACAGTCTGATGATTGAATGTCAGGAGCTTGCTCCAGCAATCGTCTTACTCTATGCACCACCTTATTATCCGGCGGTTAATTCATCAGATGATGACATCGTTAAAAGATGTGTGCAATTTGTTAGGGAGATAGGTCAAGAAAAATTTAATTTACCTGTTAAACAGGTTCATTATTTTAATGGAATCAGTGACTTAAGTTATGTTAACTATCATGATGAAGGGGAAGGGTGGACTGCATTTAAAGAAAATACACCAGTTTGGGGAAGCAGTTACTGTATACCTTTTGATGCTATGACCCAGCTTCGTGCACCTGTCCTAAATGTCGGTCCGTTTGGAAAGGATGCCCATAAACGAACAGAAAGGCTTCATATTGTTAGTGCCTTTGAAGAAGTTCCGACTCTGGTTGAGGAAATGATAAAAATGATGATAAATAGTATATGCCAATCTGTTCATTGAATTAAAAGAGGTGCCTTCCGGACAGGAAGGTGCCTTTTAGTACTTTTAGTCTAAAACATTTTTAATTATCTATAATGTGGGGAAAACAATAAGAACATCATTTGAATGGAGGCAACTGTCATGGATGAATTGCCAAAAGAAATCGTTCCTCTATCCCAAGAATTTTTTGAACAGCCTACTCTAGAACTGTCAAAGGCATTACTCGGGTGCCTCCTTGTAAAAGAAACTGATCAGGGAATGACCTCAGGGTATATAGTAGAAACAGAGGCATATATCGGTCCAATTGACAGAGCTGCCCATAGTTACAATAACAGGCGAACGGGTAGAACGGAGGTTATGTTCCATCGTTCGGGAATTGCCTATACCTATCAAATGCATACCCACTGCCTGTTCAATGTGGTCAGTGGAGGTGAGGAAAAACCTGAAGCCGTTTTGGTCCGTGCCATCGAACCTCGTAATGGTATCGAACTTATGAAAATTAGGAGGGGGATGGAAGATCCGACAAACCTGACAAATGGCCCTGGAAAACTGACAAAATCAATGTCTATTACAATGGAGGACTATGGTCGCCCACTTATACTTCCACCTATATATATAGCTAAAGGTATTAGTCCGGAAAGCATCTCAGTAGGGAAAAGGATTGGAATAGACAACTCGGGTGAAGCCAAGGATTATCCATGGCGTTTCTGGATTACTAATAATAAATTTGTTTCAAGACATCAAAAATCTGAATATGAAATAAAAATCAAAAATGTTAATAATTAATGAAAATTCAAACAATAATTTCTAGACTATTCACTCAATTGTGTTAAAATGAAACTTATATTTTAGCACTTTAAAAGGATACAATCCCACATTTCAAAACTGAGGAAAATTAAACTTTTAATAGATACTGGAGGCAGCTATGAACTTTGTTAGTACACGCGGCAATGTAAGTAAAATTGGTTTTATCGACACAGTCTTAATGGGACTGGCTAATGATGGTGGATTATTAGTACCGGAGAAAATCCCGCAAATTCCTGTAGAAAAGTTAGACGCAATGTCTAAGTTAACGTATCAAGAATTAGCATACGAAATCTTTTCCTATTATGTTGATGGTGAAATTCCAGACAATGAATTGAACGAATTAATCGAGAAAAGCTATGCAACCTTCCGCCATCCGGAGGTTACACCTGTTCAGAAGCTGAAGGATAATATGTATGTTTTAGAATTATTCCACGGTCCGACCTTTGCTTTTAAAGATATTGCGCTTCAATTCTTAGGAAATTTATATTCTTATGTATCCAAGAAAACAGGGGAGTCGATTCATATTCTTGGTGCTACTTCAGGGGATACGGGCGCATCGGCGATTGAAGGTGTGAGAGGAAAAGAAGGCATTCGCATTTGCATTTTGCACCCACATGGCAAAGTAAGTAAGGTACAAGAATTACAAATGACAACTGTTGACGATAAAAGTGTTTTGAATTTAGCCATTAAAGGAACGTTTGATGATGGTCAAAGAATCATCAAGGAATTGTTCGCAGATGTGGATTTTAAAAATAAATATCATATGCGTGCGATTAATTCGATTAACTTTGTGCGGATCATGGCGCAAACGGTTTATTATTTCTATGCGTATTTCCAAGTGAAAAAAGAAACGGATGTAAAGACGATCAACTTTAGTGTTCCGACAGGTAATTTTGGAGATATCTTTGCTGGTTATCTTGCCAAGAAAATGGGACTTCCGGTTGGGAAACTTATCGTTGCTACCAACGAAAATAATATTTTAGAAGATTTTATCCATGAGGGAGTGTACAAGCCCGGTGAATTCCGCAGCACATACAGCCCTTCGATGGATATCCAGGTAGCTAGTAATTTTGAACGCTATCTTTATTATTTGCTTAAAGAAAATCCAAAGGCCGTGTCGGACTTGATGGAAAAATTCAAGTCAGAAGGGAAAATTGTTGTAAGTGACGAGCTGCTCCATAAAGTGCAAGAGGATTTTGCAGCACATGGAGTTAAAGGGGAAGAATGCTTGCAAACGATTAGCAAGTACAATACAGAAACCAGTTATTTACTTGACCCCCATACTGCATGTGGGGTAGCGGCATACGAAAATTGTAATAAACCTGGTGAGATTTGTGTCACATTATCAACTGCACATCCGGCAAAGTTTAATGAATCCATTGAACGTTGTCAGATCCAGCAGACATTCCCTAAACAAATCAGTCAATTGTTTGATAAACCACAGCATTTGGAAGTTGTTGAAGCTGATAAAGGTGAAATAGTACGCCATTTAGAAAAGCTTTTTAGTTTTACGACAAAATAAAACCAAAAATTGTGCACCCTCCGGACAGGAGGGTGCCTTTTTACATTTTTAGAACATAGAATATGCTGTCTAATTTTGGATAAAGTAAAACTAAAAGAGTAAAAGAGGTGTTTGTTTGAAATTTTTGGTCATAGGTGCAATTATTTTTGGTGCTATTGTTTTTTCCTTACTGCCAATTTTATCAGCATATTTTTTTCAACCGACTTTAAAAGACAGCATTAAATTTAATGTATATTTTCTGCCTCTTTCTTTTATTGGAAACATTGTCCTATCATGGGGTTTCATTCAAGGAAGCAAACTATTTGGCAATACGGTAATGCTAGGTGGTCTTCAAACTGGTGTCTATGCAGTAGTTGTTACATTTTTATCTATTTTGTTTTTACAGCAGAAGATTTCCGTTTATTCCATTTTTGGTCTTGTTCTCATTGCAATAGGTACGATCTTTTTAAATAAATAAGTGAAATTGAAATCACTCTTAGGTGATTTCATGAATTAGTTCAGGAGCCTGATAGACTGCACCTAATAGGATGCCTTCCGCCTCAAACAAACTTTCTTGGTGTATATTCGGTAAGCCAGGCAGGTAGTGGTCTTCGCTTGTTTGGATTAGAGTCACAATCCATTTTCTCACGTCCTTTCCTCATCCATTCCTGTAAGCTGGCAGGAAAATAATTTTCTTCAAAGTGGAATACAGCAATATCACCAATCACAGGAGGAAAGGGACTTTTCCGAATGTGGTTTTTCAGTTTCGTTAACACTTTCTCATAATCCATCTCTGTACAAAATTGGAACCATTGCTGAACCGTTTCGTTTTTAAATATACAATTGGGATAAACGGATTCAATGAGTATTAAAAGTTCGACTACCTCTTCCTTGGTCATTGGATTTCCTCCTGTAATGCAATTTTTCCTATCTGTATTAAACCTTTACCCGATCAGACAGATTCTTTTTCAGTTTTTGTCTGCTGTTCTGTGCTCTTCTCCGCTTCTAGTTTTGTCCCAATAACCTTTTCGCGATACGATTGGATGCTAATTTTCCTGTTTGGACCTTCATAGATGGTACTCATCAAAAATTTACTCTAACAAAGGGTGCTCCGTTTTCACAGATCCGCTTCAAATTCACTTACCCCATCCTATTAAGTTGTGCTGTTAACCAATAAAGAATAAAACTTAAATATTATTTGTATTAGGTGACATAAATGCTGCACTGATTCGACTAATTTATGAGTATAAAAATTGTAGGGAAAATGGAGTTGACCAGCGGATGAATAGCAACATAATTTCGGAATGGTTTTACTTGTACAATAAAGATATATACCATTATTTAGTTTATTACCTCGGGTCAAGTGATGTTGAGGATTTGGTGCAGGAAGTTTTTATCCGAGCCATAAAAGGTTTTGATACTTTTCAGCAAAAAGCAAGTCCTAAAACCTGGCTTTTTTCAATTGCGCGCCATTTGGGGATAGATGAAATGAGAAAAAGGAATCGTTTGAGAATGAAGCAAATGAATTGGTTTCGGGATGAGCAATCGAATAAGGAAACACCGGAGAATATTCTCCAACTCAATGAAAATAACAAATTACTTTATCAAGCAATCCAATCACTAAAAGTAAATTATCGTGATGTAGTCATCCTTAGAGGGATAAAAGAACTCTCTGTATCTGAAACAGCCTCGGTATTAAATTGGAATGAAAACAAGGTTCGAACAACCTATCATCGTGCGTTAAAGACTCTACAAAAAAGCATAGGAGGATTTTCTCATGAAAAAGAATGAGAAATTTTATGATTTAGAGCAGAAAATTCGATCATTACCAAAACCTGATTATGATAAAAAGTTTACGAAGGAAACACAAGATATCATCCATGAAAACCTAATACAATTGGCCAGTTCATATGATAAAAAGAAAAAGAGAACTGTAATCATGAAAAAGATTTCATTAGGTTTAGCGAGTATTGCTGCCTTTGTGTTATTCGCCATTCTTATAATCCCGGCAATAGGTCTTGATTCAAATCAACAAGGGCAGCAAGGTAAAGGGGAACCTACTGTAGATAATAACAATGATAAAGAGGGTATAGATCAGAATGAACCTGAAGAAAACCATTATGATAATACAGAATATGGATTTACCTTTACGTTACCCGATACTTGGGAGGGCTATCAGATTGTATCGGATTCTTGGGAAGGTATAGCTACTGATCAACAACAAACGGAAAATGGTCAAATCCTTTTAATAAGACATCCTGAATGGACGGAGGAAAAACCAAGACAAGATATTCCGATTATGATTTTTACTTTGAGACAATGGTCCTCACTTGAAAAGGGTGAATTTCATATTGGTGCAGCACCGATTGGTCCAACATTGCTTGGCCAAAATAATGAATATGTTTTCGCACTTCCAGCTAGATATAACTTCGCATTTCTAGAGGGCTATGAAGAAGTGGAAAACATTTTAGAAAACAACCCGCTTCAACCTAAAAATGTAGTGAAGTAGATTCGTTCACATACCTATTTTACTAAACTCAGCTTTAGCCAGATTATGTTAATATGATAATACTAACTTGGAAAAGAGGAACTGTCTTGAATAAAGTAAAAAACATTTATTGCGTTGGCAGAAACTACGCAGCACATGCAAAAGAATTACAAAATGAAGTTCCTTATTCTCCCATGCTTTTTTCCAAACCTACTCATGCTCTTATAGAAGCTGAAGGTCAGGAAGTTAAACTCCCTGGCAATCGTGGATCTATTCATTTTGAAACGGAAATTGTCATCAGAATCGGTAAACCTTTTGAACAGGGAATAAAAGTAGAAGAAATAGTAGATAGCATGGCAATTGGCATTGATTTCACACTTAGGGATGTCCAGAGTGAGCTAAAGAAAAAAGGACATCCATGGCTGTTAGCAAAAGGTTTCCCGAACTCAGCGCTTGTAAGCAAATTTATTCCCTTTCCAGGGATAGAGGAAATGAAGAAGATCGACTTCTCTCTTCTAAAAAACGGTGAGATGGTGCAGCTAGGTAATATCAAAAATATGATTTTTGATTTACAGACCATTATCGATTTCACCGCCCTAAACTTTGGATTAGGAGAAGGGGATTTAATCTTTACGGGAACCCCTGAAGGTGTCGGCCCTGTCAATGATAACGATCATCTTACATTACTTTGGGGAAATTCCATTCTTGGTGAATGTTTTATCAAATTTGAATAAATCGTTGAACAGGCACTTTGGAATTCCTAGGGCCTGTTTTTCATTTCTAATCTTTATTTTTTTCAATGAAATTAAGAATATCATCTAATGACTGATTGAGTTTTTCTGTTGTGACGGTATTAAACAAATCTCCCATTTCTTGTATCCTTTTCTTCATGTTTAAAATTGTGAAGTCTGTCGGCTTAATGCCCGCCTCTACCTCTTCCCAAGTTAGAGGAGTTGCTACGGTTGGTTCTGATTTGGCTCTAGCCGAGTAAACCACTGGCATCGTTCGTCCTCGCCATAGCTGCAAGTAATCAAAATAAAGTTTATTTCCTCTCTTTGAAACGACACGTTCAAGGGTTATGTGCTGCGACATTTGCTCAGCAAAATACTGAGCAACAAAGGTATTGATCTTTCTTGTTTGTTCAAATGTATAATTGGGCTGAATCGGAACAAATACTTGCATGCCTGAAGAACCTGATGTACGAGGGACCGAGGCTAGACCAAGTGATTCCAGAAGGTGCTTCAACTTAATTGCTACCTCTAACACAAGATCAAAGCTATTATCCTCGGGAGGATCTAAATCGAATACCATTTCCAGCGGGTAATCGGTTTTATCGTGACGATCAAATGGAACATGAAATTCAATCGCACCATAGTTTGCGGCCCAGACTAAGGTGGCCCGATCATTTAACAAGATTCGCTCCTTCTCTTTATAGAAAGTATGGCTGACCCATTCTGGCGCAGTCTGAGGAACAGATCTTTTTTCAATTTTCTTGCCATATATTCCGTGAGGATAAACCCAAATCATTAATAATCGTTCTTTGGCATGCTGGATTAGATAAGATGAGACATCTAGCAAATACTGAATATAGTCCATTTTTGTAATGCCTTGATTTTCCCAAATAAGTTTCTCAGGGTTTGTAATTTTAATAAGATGGCCATCAACCTCTATTTCTCCCACACGTAAAACCTCCTGTTCTACTCTATATTTTAAGTGGTTATGGTTAAAACTATGTATTATTTAACAATGGTGGTGATCAAGCTGGAACCGATATTTGCAATGGAGCCTGTTAGCAGTGATACTATTCCGATAGAGGAGGGATGGATTGCACAAGTGAAATGGGACGGTGTTAGAATTCTTACCTATTCTGATCATCAAGAAGTACGGCTTTATAATCGAAAAAAGAATGAACGAACCTTTCATTTTCCAGAAATTATACCCATTCATGAATACTGTTCCAGTACTTCCGTGATTTTAGATGGAGAAGTCATTGCTTTAGGGGAAGATGGAAGGCCATCCTTTCAGCAAGTAATGAGACGAGATGGTTTGCGGAATTTAGAACGCATAAAACTGGCTGCAGAATCTGTTCCGATTATATATATGATTTTCGACGTGCTTTATTTGGATGGCGAGTGGATTCATAACAAGCCGTTTCATGAAAGAAATCAAATACTTGGTGATATCATCACTCCTAATGAACATATTCAGCTAGTTCCCTCTATGACTGAGGCTGAAGCCTTATTTCAGGCTATTAAGGAACAAGGTATGGAAGGGATTATAATGAAAAGGACCAGTTCGCCGTATTCAATAGGAAAAAAGCGGGATGACTGGCTCAAAGTAAAAAATTATCGTGATATCATCGCTGTCATCGGAGGTTTTACATTGGGGCATGATACCGTAAACTCCATCCTGCTCGGCATGTATGATAATCAAGGAAACCTAAATTACGTGGGCCATACAGGGACTGGTAAAATGACGGTCGGTGACTGGAAAGATTTAACGAAAGAATTAAGGGAATTGGTGACAGACCAACATCCTTTTAACAAGACACCTCCACGCCATGCGCATGCCACCTGGGTACGGCCGATAAAAACGGTTAAGATAAAATTCGCTGAGTGGACGGAAGGTGGGGCCATGAGGCAGCCAAGTATTGAAGGATTTATTGAGGTTCCGCCTCACGAATGTTTGCTGGAAAGAACCTAATATTTTTAATTGAAACGGGAAAACTGTCGATTCGTAAATTCGACAGTTTTTCCCATTGATTATTAATCAAAGAACCTTCCGACAGTATCAGTAAAATCATCCCAGATACCATCTCTGTTTCGTCCATTTTGAATATCATTCGTATAGGTGTTCATTTGGTTGTAGAAATCGTTATCGTATGAAACATAAACTTTGTGAATTTTTTTATCAGCTGCCCTAACTTGGTCAGCAATTCTTTGCTCAAGACGAGTGGATACTTCTTTATAGTTGGTACCGCCTGTTCCATTGTTACCATTCATATTGGTACCAGTATTAGCCGTATTACCTGTATTTGTTCCTGTTCCACCCGTACCATTATTGCCGGTGTTTGTGTTGGTTCCAGTTATTCGATCCGTCCCAGCGCCAGTATTGTTTCCGGTTATTGCGCCAGCCCCAGTATTCAAGTTGTGATTTGTAGTGCCGGTAATCCCAGAGTTAGTGTAGTTTCCAGTAATCCCGGTGTTCCCAGCGTTTGTGTTATTTCCGGTGGTCCCGTTGTTGCCAGCGTTTGTGTTGGTTCCGGTAATCCCATTATTACCAGCATTTGTGTTGTTTCCAGTAATTCCGTTATTACCAGTATTTTGGGTATTCCCAGCATTATTGCCGTTTCCACCCCTGTTATTCGTTGTACCTGTCCCCGTGCCGGCACGATCCCCAGTAGTACCTTGCTGATTGTTTAATCGGACAGCCACATATGCATCGTTATTACGGATGATAACTTGTGCTTGGTCTACTTCTCCTAAACGTTCTACACTGTTTGATGCGCGAGTGGAAACTTTTAAATTTTGGTTCGAAACATTTCTACCGGTAATCCCATTGTTATCATTGTTTCTAACGTTGTTTCTAACGTTATTTACCCCTAAGTTGCCACCGTTGTTATCGCCGCCTGCATTTTGATTATCTCCGGCACAACCAGTTAAACCGATGAGAGTAGAGGTTAAAACGAAAGTAATCAAGCCTTTTTTCAAGTTTGTCAACTCCTCAAAAAATTATCTTACACATATATCGTGGCTTATCTAAGTGGAACTATTCGGGAGGAGAGATGACAAAAAATAGGTATAAAGGAAAATCCATATGGGTTCAATTTTTTAGTAAGTTTTACAGGTTTAGTTATTCAGTATATTACTCATCCTCAAATAGATAATATAACTATTAATGAAATGAGTGTGTTAGGACGAGAACTATCATTATCTACGTTACCAATTCAAGATTTTTCCTGACTCTGTAAAATAGTTACAAATTTTAACAGTATGTTCATAATTTGGTAACAATCCTTGGACATCCTATCATCTGTAATACCCAAACTATGGTAGGAGGAATATACTAGATGAGAAAGATGTACATGTCTTTAATTTGTGCCATTGCGTTATTGTTTGGGCTTTTCGGTTCAGTCCAGACCTACGCAGCAACAGTGGAAAAATCAGAAGTCCATGGTCGTGGTCATTTCAAGCATGATCCTGAGTTTATTAAAAAGAAGGCAGAATCACTGGGGATCGACAGCAATGGTAAAGACCTTGAAGCTTTAGCGAAGGAAGTATGGGAAACCGAAATTAAAAAAGATGCAAAAGAGTTGGGAATCGCGACTGAAGGCAAAGATTTACATGGTCTAGCTAGAGAGATCCATGAAACCCAAATTAAAAAAGATGCCAAAGAGCTGGGCATTTCTACTGATAATAAGGATTTTCACACCATAGCCCACGAAGTCCGGGAAAAAAGGATATTCCAAGCGGCGGAGAAGTTGGGAATAGAAACAAAAAATAAATCTGCTGACGAACTTTTTAAAGAAATTATCACAAACCATGCAGATAAAGCAAAGGAACTAAATCTTTTTCCTCGTAAAGGTGGAAAGCTACATTTCTTTGACAAGTCAAAAGAACATTAATTCGAGAAAAATAGGGTAGCAGCGGCTATCCTATTTTTCTTTTTTTAAAATGCTCCGTCAAAAAATAGACGCTAAAGGTTCTAAGTCTATTACAGTATTATTAATATTTTTTTCATATCTTGGCGGTATCATGGATTTAACAGAGAAGGGTAAACTAATTCCTTTTTATAAGTAAAAGGGAGGAGAAAGAATGATAGAGAAAAATCCAAACAAACTACTTAGCTCTCGGTTACGTATTCTATTTATTATTGTCATTTTACTATTTTCCATATTGATTATTCGCTTGGGCAAAATACAAATTGTTCAAGGAGAAGAATATAGAGCGGAGAGTCAAAAATCTACAAAAACCGTCTATTCTTGGAACACCCCCCGTGGGAAAATTTATGATCGGAACGGAAATGTGTTAGTTGAAAACGAACCTATTTATACGTTAACCTACACAAATCCTTCAAACGAAGATTCCCAGCAGGACAAACTAGAGCTAGCCAAGACGTTAGCTGGAATCATTACTATGACAACAGAAAAAGTAACAGAGCGGGATAAAAAAGATTACTGGATTTTAACGAGAAGGCAGGAAGCTTATGCAAAATTAATGGGCGAAGAACAAAAGAACTTAGATGATAATGAAGAATATCAACTTATTTTAGAGCGAATTACGGAACAAGAATTAGCAAGTATACCACCTGATGAAATGGAAGTCCTGGCGATTAAAAGAGAAATGGATGTAGACTCATCTTCAGCAAATCGAATCAAATCTGGATTAACAATCGAAGAAATGGCCATTGTGAATGAGCGTTTAGAGGAACTTCCAGGAGTAGAGGTGAAAATTGATTCCAAACGTAAATACGTTTATGGTGACACCCTCCGCCAGTTATTTGGCAATATAGGAGAAATTCCCGTAGAAGAAGCAAAATCGTACAAAAGTGATGGATATGCATTGAGTGATTTGGTTGGAACCAGCTTTCTTGAACAACAATACGAAGAAGTACTGCGTGGAACAAAAGAAAAACAAACGTATGTTGAAGATATAACAGGGAAGATCTCTGACGTAAAGGTAACTGCAGGGGAACCCGGAAAAGATGTGGTTTTGACCATTGATTTAAAGCTTCAACAAGAGGTGGAAAAAATCATTGAAGAAGAATTAAAAAAGGACGAGAGTGCTCAAAGTGCGTACGTGGTAATGAGCAATCCTGCTACAGGTGAAATATTAGCAATTGCTGGGAAAAAGGAAACTGATAATCAATTATCAGATGAATTATATGGCGCATTTTATAACTCTTATGCCATGGGGTCAGCTGTAAAAGGAGCAACGGTGTTAACTGGATATGAAACAGGTGTAATCTCACCTGGGGATACATTCGTCGATTCTCCCATTAAAATTAGTGGAACTCCGGTAAAAAAATCTTATACCAATATGGGGACGATCAATGATTTAACCGCACTTGAACGGTCATCTAATGTTTATATGTTTCATATTGCGATGAAAATCGGAGATTATGATTATGCTAGGAAATTAGGTTTTAAAAATCCCGAAAAGGCGTATGAGATGATGAGAAAGTACTTTGGTCAATTTGGCCTCGGAGTAAAAACAGAAATTGACTTACCTGATGAAGCAACAGGTTATAATGGCGGGGTACAAAAATTAGGGAACTTAATGGATTTCTCCATTGGCCAATTTGATACGTACACTCCTCTTCAACTGCTTCAATATGTATCAACCATTGCCAATGACGGCAAGCGAGTTCAGCCGCATTTCATGAAGGAAGTACGAGAACCAAGTAATAAAAATGGTAAATCTGGAGAAGTTATTGAAGAATTTCAAACCAACGTTTTAAATACAGTAGATATGGACCGCGCCTATATCGAGCGGGTTCAGAATGGATTTCATCTCGTCATGAACGGAAATCAGGGAACCGCAGCATCTGCCTTCAAGGGTGCCGTCTATGATCCTGCCGGAAAAACGGGTACAGCTCAAGTTTCTGATGGAAATGGCGGCTACAACTATAATTTAACCTTAGTCGGGTATGCTCCATATGAAAATCCGGAGGTTGCCATTTCAGTAGTGGTTCCAAATGCTGAGAATGACAGTAGTGCTATAAATAAGTCAATTGGAAGAAAGATTCTTGATTATTATTTTCAAAATAAGTAAAAGAATCAAAGAGCTGCTCCGAATATAGAGCAGCTCTCCACGTGTTAAATTTACCAGTTTATTTTCACAAAAGGGATATCTTTTTTCATGAAAGGTAATTTTAATAAAGGAATAAAAGAGCTTAACCTTAAAAACTACTCATTTCCAGATAATAGAATTAACTTTAATGGAGGAAAAGGAATGAAAAAAAAAGTAACTATTATAGGCGGAGCAGGGACAATTGGAACGATTTTATACAAAGGACTCCGTGCCAAATATGATATAGTTACCCTCGATAAGAATGTTACTGAACAGTCAGCGGAGTTTGTAAAGGTGGACGCAACGAATTTTGACACCCTGTTACACAGCATTCCAAAAGATTCTGATGCCCTTATTAATTTACTCACCATAAAAACTGAAAATGATTTAAAGGATGTACAGGACTTTCATAACATGACCAATATCCATTTTGTATCTTCTTTTTATGTGTTGCACGCAGCAATTACATTAGGAATTCCCAAAGTAGTTTATGCAAGCAGCAATCATACAACAGATTACTATGAGAATAACGGGTTTTCATCTTTAGGGAGAGAAATCAATACCAGTGATTTTCCTCATTCTTGCGGGCTCTACGGGGTATTAAAATTTGCCTCTGAAAATATTGGGCAATTATTGGCCCGTTATTCAGATAATCTTGCAATTATCAATTTACGGATTGGAAGTGTTCATCCTGATGAACAAAAAGCAGTAAAAGAAGATAACCGTCTTTACAGAACTATATTATCCCATAAAGATACAGTACAGCTTTTTGATTTGGCACTTCAATCAACTGTTAAGTACGGAACATATTATGGTGTTTCTGATAATCCCGGTAAACCATGGTCTACTGAAAGTGCTTTTAAAGAACTGGGCTATGTTTCACAAGAAAATTCAGTGGAAATATTAAAAAGAGGAAACCCCTTTATGTAGGCAGTCTGAGTATAAAAGGAGAATCACAACATAAAATGTTAACGTTAACAATTTTATTTACATTATTTCAATGAGCTGTTAGACTTTAATTACAAAAAGATTGTTAACGTTAACAAAACCAAAACAGGTGGTGCAAAATGAAAAAATTTATAGATGAAAATTTTTTGCTGAAAAATAAAACCGCTATCTCCTTATTCCATGATTACGCAAAAGATATGCCAATTATTGATTACCATTGTCATTTAAGTCCGAAAGAAATCTATGAAAATAAGAAATTTAAAAATATTACGGAAGCCTGGTTGTATGGTGATCATTATAAATGGAGAGCAATGAGAGCAAATGGAATTTCAGAAGAATATATAACCGGCAATGCAAGTGACTATGAGAAGTTCCTTGCATGGGCAAGGACAGTACCGATGACAATAGGTAATCCGTTATACAATTGGACGCATTTAGAATTACAGCGGTTCTTCGGTATCTATGATTTATTAAATGAACAAAGTGCAGCAGTAATTTGGGAGAAAGTAAATAGCAAACTAAACGAAGATAGCTTTCGTGTAAGGAATTTGATTAAAAAATCAAACGTCAAAGTAGTTTGTACAACTGATGACCCTGTTGATAGTCTTGAATACCATCTCAAGTTAAGAGAAGAAAATGACTATTCAGTAAGTGTTGTACCAGGTTTCAGACCTGATAAAGGATTAGAAATAAATCGAGAAGGCTTCATTGATTGGGTGGCTAAGCTTGGAGAAGCTGCAGAAATTGATATAAACAATTATGAAGATTACCTTGCTGCACTTGAATCACGAGTTCATTTTTTCCATGCGGCAGGCTGCCGAGTGTCGGATCATGCTTTAGATTCTATGGTGTATGAAGAGGCGTTCTTTGAAGAAGTGGCTGAAATTTTTGCTAAAAGAACTTCCGGCAGCGTGATTTCTATTGAGGCAGAAAAGAAGTTCAAAACGTTTACGTTAATTTATCTTGGCAAGCTATATGCAGAGTTGGACTGGGCGATGCAGTTTCATATCAATGCTCACCGTAACAATAATAGCAGAATGTTTAAGATTCTTGGTCCTGACACCGGTTATGATTCTATTAACGACGGGCAGATTGCAAAGCCGTTAGTAAAAATTCTGGACTCTTTAGACCAGGAAAACAAGCTTCCCAAGACCATCATTTATTCTTTGAATCCAGGCGATAATGTGGTAATCGCAAGTATCATTAATAGCTTTCAAGACGGCAAGACTCCAGGGAAAATACAATTCGGGACAGCATGGTGGTTTAACGATACAAAGGAAGGAATGCTCGAGCAGATGAAGGCATTGTCTTCTGTAGGTCTTTTTAGCCGTTTCATCGGAATGCTTACCGACTCAAGGAGTTTCCTATCTTATACAAGACATGAATATTTCCGGAGACTGGTTTGTAATTTAATTGGAGAATGGGTTGAAAACGGTGAGGTTCCCAATGATATGGTGTTACTCGGAAATATTGTTCAGGGAATATCCTATAACAATGCCAAAAATTATTTTGATTTTCAGGAAGCAATAGTCGAACATATCTTTAATAATTAGTGGATGAAAGCTGGCGGGGCAGGGCAGATAAGGTATAATGAACGAAAAAGAGAATACAAAAGGAAGGTCAGACAATGGTTACGATAAAAGATATTGCTAAATTGGCCAACGTATCCCATACAACTGTTTCTAGGGCACTGAATAACAGCCCTCTTATCAAAGAGCCCACAAGGAGAAAAATCCTTGAAATTGCTTCCCAGCTAAATTATACACCAAATTATAATGCCAAAAGTCTGGTTATGCAGAAGTCGCATACGCTTGGTTTATTCTTAACCAGCATCAGCAAGGGGACTTCCGCTAGCTTTCTTGCTGATACAATAAAAGGTGTAAATAGTGTCATCAGCCAAGAATATAACCTATTTATTCGTGGTATCGATGATTATCAGGATTTTTCGAGTATTAATCCGCAAAGATTTGACGGAATTATAGTGATGAGCCAAAGCGTTCGAGACCATTCCTTTATCTATCATGTCTTGCAAAAGGAAATTCCTCTTGTTGTCCTGAACAGAGAAATAGAAGAAGATTATATCATCAATATACTTTCTAACGATACAGAGGGTTCAAGTCAAGCGGTACAGTATTTGATCGATTGCGGACATACAGATATTGCAGTCATTGAAGGAATTCCAACCTTTAAATCTACACAAATGCGTAAGGACGGTTATCTTACTGCGCTGATTGAAAATGGTATTTCGATTCAACCAGAGTACTCCGTGAACGGAAATTATGATATGGAAAGCGGTTATCGGGGAATGGGTAAATTACTTTCTTTGAAAAAACCTCCGACAGCCGTTTTTTGTTCTAATGACGATATGGCCATTGGTGCAATGAATGCCGTGTTTGCTAGTGGATTGAATGTCCCGAATGACATATCCATTATTGGATTTGATGACATTGGTTTTGCCCAATATACAACACCCAAGCTAACAACGGTAAAACGGCCGGTAGAAGAAATCAGTGTATTAGGTGCGGAGAAAATCCTTTCACTCGTAACAGGTAAAGAAGAAAGAGCCGCAAAAGTTTTTGCCAACACAGAATTAATCATAAGAGATTCTGTTAAGAAGAGAGGTTAATTTTACCTTTCTTTTGAACAAAAATGTTAACGTGTGCATTTTAGGGAGGGGAAAGATTGGTGCAAAGACTAAATAATAATATTCATCAGAAATATACCTCATATCCAGAGAAGGTGCTCCAGTTCGGGGAAGGAAATTTTTTAAGAGGGTTTATTGATTGGCAATTCCAGGTTCTTAATGAGAAGACGGATTTCAATGGAAGTGTGGTGGTTGTCCAGCCGCGAAGTAATAACAAGATTGAAAGGCTAAATAAACAGGATGGACTGTTCACCCTTTATTTACAGGGCATAAAAGAAGGACAATTAGTAAATCAGCATCAAGTGATTGAGTCAATTAGTCGAGGTATTAATCTATTTACCGATTATCCGGAATATATCAAACTTGCGGGGACAGAGGATCTCCGGTTTATTGTTTCAAATACGACAGAAGCTGGAATTGTGTTTGATCCAACAGATCAATTCGAGGATCGTCCACAGAAGAGCTTTCCAGGGAAGCTGACTGCGTTCCTCTATCACCGTTTCAAGGCTTTTGCAGGTGATGAAAAGCGGGGATGTATTATTATTCCATGTGAACTAATTGAAAGAAACGGGGAAAAGCTGAGGGAAATCGTATTGCAATTTGCAAGTTTTTGGAACCTTGAGAATGAATTTATTGAATGGGTAAAGAAAGCCAATACCTTTTGTTCAAGCCTTGTCGACCGAATCGTACCGGGATTTCCAACCGATTCATATAAGGAAAAAACCGAACAGCTTGGATATGAGGATGAATTGATGGTGGTAGGGGAGCAGTATCACCTTTGGGTCATTGAGGGACCGGAATGGATAAAAAATGAGCTGAAAGTGGAAGGAACAGGGTTAAACACGCTGATTGTCGATGATTTAACTCCTTACAGGGTACGAAAAGTCCGAATTTTAAACGGCGCACATACAGCGATGACTCCGGTTGCCTTCTTATATGGTTTAAGTACGGTAGAAGAAAGTATAAATAATGAAGAAGTCGGCATGTTTATCAAAGAAATGATCGCAGAGGAAATCATCCCAACTTTAGGGGGGAGTAAGACAGAGCTGGCAAGCTATGCAAATGATGTGATTAGCCGGTTTGCTAATCCATATATCAAGCACTATTTAATGAGTATTGCCTTAAACTCTATTTCTAAATTTCAGACAAGGAATTTGCCGTCCTTATTAGATTATGTTGAAAAATATAACAGCCTGCCGGAACGAATGGTCTTTTCACTAAGCTGCCTGCTTTATTTTTTTCGGGGAATAAGAGGAAATGATGTAATAGAACTACAAGATGATCCAGAAATTGTTCAATTCTTTAACACTCATTGGGAAAAATTTGAGCAGCAAGAACTTACCATGTCAGAACTCGTGAACATCATCCTGGCGGAACGAAGGTTATGGGGGATAGATTTGACCTCTATTCCAAATTTAGAATGTACCGTCAGTACCAACCTCCTTACAATCTATCAAAGGGGAGTTAAGGAAGCTCTTAAAGAATTGTTTGAAACATCCATTTAGTAGGGGGCCGCTAAAATGAAGGATTTTCTTCAAATTACTGACAACGATAATATTATTTTAGCTCTGAGAAACTTTAAGAAAAATGAAACGATTCATCTTAATGGCAAGGATATTCAAATAAAAGCAGATATCAGCCGTGGCCATAAAATAGCCATAAAAGATATTTACGTCAATGATCATATTATTAAATACGGCTATCCAATCGGCCATGCACTGGGTATGATTACACCAGGTGAACATGTTCATACCCATAACACCAAAACGAATCTTTCAGGAACGCAGGAATACCAATATGTTTTTAAGGAATCTCAGAATCTATATAAAAATGAAAATCGAACATTCCAGGGATATCGTCGGGACGATGGTAAGGTTGGGGTTCGGAATGAATTTTGGATTGTACCTACAGTAGGCTGTGTGAACGGAATTGCCGAGAAAATTATCAAGCGGTTTGAGCGTCATGTTGGCGACATTAGCCCGTTTGACAATGTCCTTGTCTTAAAGCATAACTACGGATGTTCCCAGTTAGGTGATGACCATGAAAACACAAAGCAAATACTGATAAATGCAGTAAAGCACCCCAATGCTGGAGGTGTTCTTGTTTTAGGTCTAGGCTGTGAGAATAATGAGCTGCCAGAGTTTAAAAAGGCATTGGGTGACGTGAATGAGGAGAGAGTGAAATTTTTGATCTCCCAAAATGTTACCGATGAAGTCGAGGAAGGTTTTAAACTGGTAATGGAAATCTATGAAAATGCTAAAAATGACAAAAGAGAATCCGTTCCTCTTTCAGAATTGAAAATTGGTTTAAAATGCGGTGGTTCCGATGGTTTTTCTGGCATAACTGCCAATCCGCTTCTAGGTAAATTCTCAGATTATTTAATTGCACAAGGTGGCACCACCGTCCTCACTGAAGTCCCGGAAATGTTTGGAGCGGAAACGATATTAATGGAACGTGCTGCAGATGAACAGGTTTTTGAAAAGATTGTGGATCTGATTAATGACTTCAAGGAATATTTTTTGCGTCATAATCAACCTGTTTATGAAAACCCTTCTCCAGGGAACAAATCTGGAGGGATAACGACACTAGAAGACAAATCCCTCGGGTGCACACAGAAAGCGGGAACGAGCACCATTGTTGATGTCTTAAAATATGGCGGTACACTTAAAACAAAAGGGTTGAACCTCTTAAGTGCCCCAGGCAATGATCTCATTGCATCTACTGCACTTGCGGCAGCCGGCTGCCAGATGGTTTTGTTTACGACAGGTCGGGGAACACCATTCGGAACATTTGTTCCAACGATGAAAATTTCAACTAACACACAAATCTTTGAAACAAAACCACACTGGATTGACTTTAATGCTGGAACCCTATTGGATGATGGGGTACTCCCAGAACAAGTGTTGATTGATTTTACGGATTATATTGTTCAAGTTGCAAGTGGCGAATTTGTCAATAATGAGAAAAATGACTTTAGAGAGATTTCAATTTTTAAGAGTGGAGTTACGCTATAATTAGAGACTTATATAATCCCTTTTGAGTATACAGTGTTACTGTCTTTCAGAAGGGGTTTTTTTGGCTGTATTCAATTAGCCTGTTGATTTCCGCTCCACTAAGGAAAGGTTCTTTGAATAATCACCGCAGGGACAGGCAGTCTTCGGCACTATCTGCCAGATTGTTACGATAAATTGGGGAGTCTTGGTTTATCGGTACAATCCAGGTCAGATTGTTACGATAAATTGGGGAGCCTTGGTTTATCGGCACAATCCCGGTAAGATTGTTACGATAAATTGGGAAGCCTTGGTTTATCGGCACAATCCGCGCCAGATTGTTACGATAAACTGGGAAGCCTTGGTTTATCGGCACAATCCGCGCCAGATTGTTACGATAAATTGGGAAGCCTTGGTTTATCGGCACAATCCGCGCCAGATTGTTACGATAAATTGGGAAGCCTTGGTTTATCGGCACAATCCCCGCCAGATGGTTACGATAAATTGGGGAGCCTTGGTTTATCGGCACAATCCCCGCCAGATTGTTACGATAAATTGGGGAGCCTTGGTTTATCGGCACAATCCCGGTCTGAGGGACCTTGGATTTTTGTGGAGCTGCTCCGATCAACAGGGTGAAATATCAACAATTGGCCTTACACAGCCTTTTATAAAAGCCCATATCAACAGGTAAAAAAAGATGCCAGGTATAATTTTTTGGCATCTAGTTACTTCTATTAAACCCATTGTTCTACTGCTACATTTGTAATTGCTTCAACTCATAAAACTTACCTTTAGTGAACATTAATTCATCGTAGGTACCGAATTCTACACAACGGCCATTTTCGATAACAGCTATTTTATCTGCATTACGAATAGTCGAAAGACGGTGAGCCACGATAAAGGTAGTCCGGGCATGGCATAAAGTATTCAATGCTTCTTGAATTTTTTTCTCTGAATGGCTATCTAATGCAGAAGTAGCTTCATCCAAAATAATGACCTTTGGGTTCCGAATTAAGGCTCTTGCGATCGAGACCCTTTGCCTTTGACCTCCTGAAAGCTTATCCCCATGTTCTCCAATCTTCGTGTTCAATCCATCAGGGAGCCCTTGAATGACATCCCAGAGGTTTGCTGCTAATAAGACTCTTTTTAGTTCTTCTTCTGTAACAGATGGCATGCCATAGGTTATATTTTGGAGAATGGTTCCAGAGAATAGAATGGTGGACTGAGGGACTACCGCTAAATGATGTCGAAAGGATCGTAAATCAATGGAGGACATATCATAGCCATCTAAAAGAATTTTTCCTTCAGTAGGTTGAATAAACCCAATGAGTAAATTTAGGATAGTTGATTTCCCCGAACCAGATTCCCCGACAAAAGCGACTGTTTCTCCTTGTTTTACCTCTAAGTTAATATCTTGAAGAATTGTTTGATCGCTATTAGGGTATCGGTAACAAACCTGTTGCAAGGAAAAATTTCCATCTATTTGTTTAATCTTTGGTTTGTTTTCATGATTTTCTACCTCACCAGCTGTTAAAATTTCGCCAATCGAATTGACCGATTCCAGGCCCTTAGCGATAGTGGGTATTAGGGTTATTATACTAGATACAGAATTTACTACTGTTGTAAAGTACGTTTGATACATCACCACTTCCGCTGGAGTTATGGAACCACGTAATGCCAAAATTCCAGTGAAAACTAAACAAATAATTTGAAAAAGTTGAAAACAAGCCCAACTGACAGAACCAAATAATGATTGAATAATATCTAATTGAAATCCTTTCGTTAATATTTGCTGGAATCGGTGATTTAAACGGCGTACCTCTTGATTTTCTAACGCATGCGCACGAGCAATGGGTACTAATTCAATCATTTCAATAACACGCGCAGAGGTTTCTTCCATTTCTTGCCGAAATTCAGAATTGGAGGTTTTAATTTTTTTACGGAAGACAACAATGATAAGAGCTGAAATCGGTACAGTTAAGATAAAAAATAGAAATACTGTAGGACTGTTATATAACGTAATGGCTAAGGCAACTAGTAGATTGACAAGAATATTTAAACTACTGACAAACACTTGTGAGGAAAGCGTTTGGACAGCTTCTACGTCTCGCATTATTTTAGATTGAAGCCTGCCAGACTGCATCTCCTTTTGATAAGGAATCGAAAGTTCTTGCAGCTTTTTAATAAGCGAGGCACGCAAACCCGATTCGACACTACGAATCGCGTAACTATGCAGTTTAGTATGATAATAATTTGTTACGATGTTTTGCAGTACCAATATAAACATAACGATCGCATTAAGATAAATCGTTTGAATGCCACCGCCATCCTGAATCGTAGCAGCATTAATTACATTTGCAATGGCAATGGGCATCACCCAAGCGGGGATATGTTTAATAATGAAAAAAACAACTGAATAAAACATTCTTAAGTAGTTTCCTTTATATAAACCTACTAGTACCTTAAAGGAATTTTTCTGATTTTTGTTATAGATTTGCTGTACAAATGACTCTTCCATTGTTTCAACTCCCTATAAAGGTTGAAAAATATAGTAGTTTACTATTTTAGTAGGTTCCTTAGAGGTAAATCACTTTGTTGGATTGCTTCGATAATCAATTGTGCCACTTTTTTCGCACCCTCTTCATTGAAGTGAGTGTTATCTATAATCCCCTCAGGATAGTTTTCGGATTGACCCCGAGGTAAATGCAAGTAGTACTTTTTTGATTCCTCGTTGCCGATTTTACCCATTAATTCGGTGGTGATTTTATGTATGTCTAAAACAGGAACATGGTATTTTTCCGCAAATTGAATCATGGCTTGTGGATAATCTCCAACTGACATGTTATCAATTTTGTCATCTTCAAACTTTCGGCGAGTGACTGATGTTAATAGTAGTGGATAGGCATTTTTTTGAAAAGCTGCCTGAATGTATTGGTAGAGATTTTCTTGATAGTCACCATAAGGGTGTGTTCCGCGTTCAGGATCTTCTATTTTTTGATCATTGTGACCAAATTGGATGATTAAGTAATCTCCGGGCTGCATGCTTTTCTCAATCTCAGCTAAATGACCCTCGTTTATAAATGATTTTGTACTTCGGCCATTAATCGCCCGATTATCAATCTTTACATTCTCTTTAAAGTACGGGTGAAATGCTTCCCCCCATCCAGTTTCTGGCCTTTTTTCTGGTAGTTTTATAGCAGCCGTGGAATCTCCTGCTATATAAATGGTTATTTGATTTTCCATTTGTATGTGCTCCCATATAAAAAATTCTTATTATTCGCTGCTAAAAGCATATGTACACGTTAACATTTTTATGTTAAAACAAAAATAGAACCTATTTTCTATGATGTGGGCTTCAATAAATGAGGATATGGTTGAATTTCGCGGGGGAATGTTAACGTTAACATTGTATAATCTAACGGTTTTTGTGTCAATGCATATCATATACAATGAAAAAATGCTAAATTCCATAGTATTGTAAATATGGAAATTGTAGTTTATTATTACGTAAGCGTTATCAAATTTTAGAAAATTTAATTTTTTTGAGAAAAAGTGGAAAACAGTTAACGAAGGAGTGAAATTATTGAGAAGAGCACGAGTGTTTTACAAGCTGTTTATCCCGTTTTTCTTAGTGGGAATAGGGCTTGTCATTGGATTTAGCATATTTATCTATAATTCCACTTATCATTCCGTTGAGGACAGTTTCTTAAAGGATAAGAAAAATTATACAAAACAAATTCTTAACAATGTTGAACAAAAAGTAAGAACCATCGAGTATGGATATACTGCTTACAGCGCAACTTCTAAATTTGAAGAAATTTTTAAAAATCCTTTGTCAGGTAAAGATTTTGATATATACCGAAGTATCAAAAAAGAGATGAGTTACATAGAAATGATGGGGATAGAAGGCAGCAACAATAGTTTAGTAAGCTTGGCAGGGAACTGGGGAATCATTAATGGTTCTTTGAAGGGGTTAACAACCGAGGAAGTTACCGAATATAAAAATAAATATTTTAACAATAATAACAATAACCTTTTTTGGAAACCTATAAAATCTGGAATTGAAATGGTTATGACTTTACCAATGTATAAGAGGGAAAAGTTCGCTTTAGGAATATCCTATATCCCTAGAAGGAGTATTGAACAGATTATAGGTGACCAAAACAATGTAGTAGAAATTTATAATAAAAAAAATCAATTACTATACTCTAGCATGATGAAGGATAGTGAAGTGAAAAAGGGTAGTTTTAAAGATTTTAAAGCAGTCGCTGACGAAAGCGGGCAAACGGCCAATGTTTTAGAAACAGATGATGGAAAGAAATATGTTTATATGCAATCTGATTATAATCGTTGGCTTTATGTAGTGGAAATTGATGAAAATGAAATTGGCAGTATTATTCATAATACCAGAGTAGGCCTTTTTATTGTATCAGCCTTATTGATTTTTTTAGTTGGAATTATTTCTTATGTGCTTGCGGTATCATACACACGGCCGATAAAGAAAATTCAAGAAAAACTGGACGTTCAGGGTGTACATAAAAAACAAAATGAACTTTCCTTTTTGGCTGATTCTATCGATAAAATTGTGGGGCAAAACGAACTGTTAACAGCCAGCCTGTCTATTCAGAAACCTCAATTGGAGACATTATTTGTTCTAAGTTTATTTAGAAAACGAATCTCTGAAAACGATGTGATGAATCGGTTAGAGCAATTTTGCTACCATTTTGATGAGGAAAAGGTGTTTTATACAGGTTTGATTCAAATTGACAGCATTGATCATCAACAAGTGGGAGATAAAAATCTTTTATTATTGGCGATTAATAATATCGTGGGAGAAATTGTCCCTAAGGATGAACGTTTAAATCCGATCGTTTTAAATGATGAAATGCAGGCTACAATCTTTATATTAGATAAAAGCGACCAAGAACCTGAGCGTCGGATTATGAAGTACTACGAGGAAATCCAAGCAGCGGTGAAAAAATCGCTGAATATTATCATTAGTGTTGGTATTAGCCCAATCTATGAAACTTTAATAGATAGTAAAAAAGCGGTAGATTTAGCAAAAGAATCGCTTCATTACCGAGTAAATGTCGGACCAGAGTCGATTATTTTCTATAATGATATCTCTTCGATGTTAAATGATGCGTCTATTTCCAAATTCCCAGTCGAATTACTTAATGAATTATTGAATGCTATTCGTTCTGGTCATGAGGAAGAAGTGATGAACATGGTCGACCTGCTTGTTGAAGAAATCTTTCGTTTAAATAAAAATCCTATTAGCTTAGGAGTTACTTTAATACGAGTAATAAATGAACTCGTGCAATTAGGACAACTATTAGGTGCAGAATCAAAAATCTTTGAAAACATAAAGAAATTGTACCAAGCAGCCATGAACGCCTATTATCCAGAAAAAATTAAGGAAATGTTAATTAACGATTTAATCAAACCGGTTATTATAAGTACCCACGATAAGACAGAAAGAGGATTTAAATCCTTGTCAGAAAAAATCGTATATATTGTACAAACGGAATATGATCAGGAAATTTCCCTGGATATTATTGCAGATCGATTGCATTACAATCCTAACTATTTAAGCAATGTATTCAAAAAAGAGTATGGGGAGAATTTTGTAGACTATCTAATGAATTATCGCCTGCAAATGGCTCAAACCTTGTTGAAGGATACCGATTTGGCCATTAAAGAAATAGCTGAACGCTTGCAATATCGGAATTCTCAAAACTTTATTCGTTTCTTTAAGAAAAAATTGGGAATGACCCCAGGTGATTATCGCAAGGAATATATGCATTAAAACTGTAATCCATCAAAAAAAAGCTTCAATAGAGAAGCTTTTTTTTGATGGAAACTTATATTATCCTTTTACAGATCCAACTAATGCACCTTTGACAAAGTATTTTTGAACAAATGGGTAAGCAATTAACATTGGAACAGTAGCGATTACTATAACAGCCATCTTAATCGTTTGAGCAGGCGGTACGACATCTACTGAAGACCCTTCGGCTTGCATACCACTAGAGACAATGACAATTTGACGCAGTAATACTTGTATCGGCCACTTGGCAGAATCATTAATGTATAAAATAGCGGTCATATACGTATTCCAATAGGTGACAGCATAGAACAAGGAAATAGTCGCGATCGATGGCAATGCCAGTGGCAGCATGATTTTAACGAAGACACCAAAATCTGTGCAGCCATCCATTTTTGCCGATTCTTCTAAACTATCAGGTAAGGCTTGGAAGAAGTTTCTCATGATTATTAAGTTGAACGCGTTAATTGCAACTGGTAATATTAACGACCAATAAGAATCAATTAAACCAACGGATTTAACAACTAAGAAGGTTGGAATCATACCGCCGCTGAACAGCATGGAGAACACAACTATAAAATTAATCGAATTTCTCCCCACTAGGTATCTTCGAGATAAGCCGTACGCCATTAAGGCGGTAAGAACCATACTAACTAAAGTACCGATACCCGTTACTCCAATCGAAACAGCTAATGACTTAAAGAGGGTAGGGGTTGATAGGATATAGCGATAGGCATCCAAAGAAAAGGTACGTGGAAATAAGATAAACTTTCTTGCGACCACTTCCTGAGTAGAGGCAAATGAACTTGCAATCACATTAACAAATGGAAGAAAACAGATAAGTGCAATTAAAATTAGAATCGATCCATTAATAATGGGAAAGACTAGTCCTCCTTTGTTTCTATTATTCTTTTTCGTTTTCTTCATGTAAATCCTCCTCGGTTCAAAATAATAAGCCATCTTTTAGTAAGATAAACCAACCTTATCATTCGATCCAAATTCCGTATATAATCAATATCCCACTATTGATTTAATAGCAAAGATAACGCTTTCAAGGTGAAAAAATTACTTTGAAAACGGATAATCACAACCTGTTAAAAACTATCATTATGGTGGATGCCATGTTCAAAAACCTTGATACCAAAGGGGTTTGTAAGCGTAATCATAAAATGATTATGTACGTAATTTTTTCAATTTCAGTATGCTTATAACAAGAAAGGAAAACAAAATGAATAGAGGAGGAATGAAATGGAAGGTGCTGTAAACCAAAATAATCAACCCTTGCCCATTTTGACAGCAAGGGAGCTAAAAATTAAAAAAAGGCAAAAAATCATTGCGGGATTAAAAACGAATAAGTTCTTATATTTTATGATTTTTCCTGGATTACTTTATTTCATTATATTTAAGTACCTACCGATGGCCGGTCTCATCATTGCGTTTCAAGACTATCAGCCATTCTTAGGGATCTTAGGAAGTCCATGGGTTGGTCTCAAACATTTTATTCGTTTATTTACGGAACCTACTTTCTTCATGTTATTAAAGAATACGTTAATTTTGTTTGCATTAAATCTTGTAATCTTTTTCCCATTACCAATTATAGTGGCTCTCATGCTGAATGAAGTGAAGAATAGATATTTTAAAGCTGGAATTCAAACGATTATCTATATTCCTCACTTTATGTCTTGGGTAATTATTGTTTCAATCTCATTTATCTTTTTGAATGTGGATGGCGGTATTATTAATGAATTTTTAGCTGCAATAGGTATGGAGAAAATCAGCTTCTTAACAGCACCTGATTGGACAAGGACCATCTATATCGCACAAATTATTTGGAAAGAATTAGGCTGGTCAACGATTATTTATTTAGCTGCTATTACAGCAGTGGATACACAATTATATGAAGCAGCTGAAATGGATGGTGCAGGTCGTCTTCGAAAAACTTGGCATGTAACATTACCTGCTATTCGTCCAGTCATTATTACTCTATTAATCCTAAAGATTGGCAGCACCTTGGATCTAGGTTTTGAACATATGTACCTTTTACTTAACTCCTTAAACCGCAGTGTTGCAGAAATTTTCGATACTTATATCTATACGGCAGGTTTAAAAAATGGACAGTTGAGTTTCAGTACTGCTGTAGGTTTATTTAAAGGGCTTGTTGGATTGGTATTGGTCATCCTTGCGAATAAACTAGCGAAAAAATTTGGAGAAGATGGCGTGTATTAAAGAGGAGAAGGCGGGGATATCATGCTGAAATCAGTAGAAAGGTTAAACCACGTTTTAACAATCATCCTTAACTTGGTATACGTAAATTTATTATGGATACTCTTTACCATTTTGGGATTAGGCATCTTGGGTATTGGCCCCTCCACTTATGCCTTGGTAAGTATTTGCAGGCAATGGGTGCGTGGCCAAAGCCTGCCCGTTTTCAAAACCTACTGGAAGTATTACAAAGAGAGTTTCAGAGAGTCTGTCATCATAAGTTGGATCTATCTAATAGGTGGGATAGTTTTAATTGTTGATTTAATGCATGTATCCAATTGGTATATTAGGGTCGCATTATTTGTGATTAGTTTTATCTATTTATTATCACTCGTTTATATCTTTCCGATTATGGCTCATTATAATTGGAAGGGAATTCTCATTAAAATCAAGATGTCTCTATTATTAGGTTTTTCCTGCCTGCAGTATTCACTCGTTTTATTTTTAGTTACTGGTGTAATTTATTGGGCAGCAGCCAACTTTTTTCCAGGGGTTTTAACCTTTTTGGGTATTAGTTTCTTATTCTATTTAATTACTTGGACAGCAAATCAAGTGTTTACAAGAATGGAAACGATGGATGCCGAAGAGCTAGAAGATAAATATATTCACCAAAACGCAAAGGAGAATTGGGATGAAAAAACAAAAGGTATCAAAATTAGCCAGTGTTAGTTTAGCAGGTGCGCTTCTTTTAGCAGGGTGCAGCAGTACAGCTTCTAACGAAAAAAAATCATCAAAGGAAGTTGACAAAAATAGTACTGCAGAAATTTCTTGGTTAAACATTTTGCATACGGCTTCTCCACCGACCGATACAGTGTTGGACCAAATTGAGAAAAAAACAAATACAGAAATTAAATTTTCTTGGATTCCAGATGCTTCAAAAGAGGAACGTCTTAATACAGCATTAGCTTCAGATTCATTAGCAGATATTGTTACGTTAACAATTTTGGAAAATTCTTCTGTGCGTAATGCCTTGAAATCAGGGATGTTCTGGAATGTAGAAGATTATTTAGATGAGTTCCCTAACTTAAAAGCGATTTCGAAGGACATTCGTGTTTCAGCCTCCATCGAAGGTAAGCTTTATGGGATACCGTTTCAAAAAGATTTAGCGCGTAATGGTGTCATCATTCGTAAAGACTGGTTAGATAAAGTAGGGTTGGCTGTTCCTAAAACAACGGAAGAATTGATGGAGGTCGCGAAAGCGTTTACAGAAAAAGATCCTGATGGTAATGGGAAAAATGATACAACTGGATTTATGGACCGCAGCGATTTGATTTATGGTGCATTCAAAACATTAGGTTCTTACCACGGTACTCCAAATAATTGGCAGGTAGATAGCAAGGGCAACTTTACAGCTGAGTTTGAAACAGATGGCTATATTGAGACCATGGATTATATGAAAGAGTTGTATGAAAACGGCTGGATTAACAAGGACTTTGCTGTAACAGCCAAAACAGATCAACAGCAAAACTTTGCTCAAGGCAAGGCAGGTATTTATGTTGGTGCCCTTTTTGATGCTAAAAACCTCCAAACAATGGCAGCGGGTATCCAAGATAATATGGAAATTGCCTTAGTCAATGATATGACATCTGATACTAATTCTGAACGAGCCATTTGGTCTGCAGGTAATGGTATTGGCGGACTACTCGCATTCCCACGTTCAGAAGTAAAGGATGAAGCAGAATTAAAACGTCTTCTGCAATTTGTAAATGATTTAATAGATCCTGAAACCTATACGTTAATGACCTATGGTATTGAAGGTACACACTTTAAACTCAATGGTGATGGTACCTATGAAATTATTAATCAAGATTTATGGCAGCAAGAAGTTCAGCCTTTTGCAGCTTCACGTCCAAAAGAAAGCGGTTTTGGTTTAAAGGATCCTAACCCAATTAAAGCACTAGCAGATGAAATGATTGCTGAAAACGCAAAATATGCAGTCTTTAACCCTGCGGTACCTTTAGAATCACCCACTTTCACCACACAAGGTTCAGAATTACAAAAAATTATTACAGACGCTACTTATCAATACATTTTAGGTGAAATCTCGCTCGATGATTTTAAGAAAGCCGTTAAAAATTGGAATGACCAAGGCGGAAAAACAATAAAAGAGGAATATAAAGCAGCGTATAACAAGGCAAAATAATCACCAATGGAGGTCTTTTTATTGAATTATGTTCAATAGAAATACCTCCATTCTATATCCTGCTAAGCCAGCAATTTTGCTTTAGTGGTAACCAAAACCACTCTTTGGTTACCACTAAGCCAGCATTTTGGCTTTAGCGGTAACCAAAACGACTCTTTGGTTACCACTAAGCCAGCAATTTCGCTTTAGCAGTAACCAAAACGACTCTTTGGTTACTACTAAGCCAGCAATTTCGCTTTTGCGAAATAATAGGAATGAGAATAGGAGAATGATAGTCATGAATTGGTCCGTTAAAACAGCAAATTCAATTATGGAAAGACTACCTCGTTTATACGAGGACAAAGGATACAAAGGAAAGTGGTCCTATGATTACGGAGTGATATTTAAAGGGTTTGAAAGGGTTTGGAGGCAAACAGGAGAAGCGAAATATTTTAATTATATCAAAGAAAACATGGATTACTTTATCCAAGAAGATGGATCAATTAAAGGGTATCATCTAGATGAATATAATATCGACCATATCAATAATGGAAAATTGTTATTTGTTCTATACAAAGAAACCGGAGAGGAAAAGTATAAAAAAGCTGCTGAATTATTACGCAGACAGCTCGAAACACACCCTAGAACTTCTGAAGGTGCATTTTGGCATAAACAAATTTACCCTTACCAAATTTGGCTTGATGGTTTGTATATGGGGTCACCTTTTTATGCGGAGTATCAAACAACCTTTGCTAATGGCGAAGGGTTAGAAGATATCATTCGTCAGTTTAACATTAGTTATCAACATTTAATAGATGAAAAGACAGGGCTATTATATCATGCCTGGGATGAGAAAAAAGTTCAGCCATGGGCCAATAAAGAAACAGGTTTGTCTGAGAACTTCTGGGGACGCTCAATGGGCTGGTATTTATTAGCATTAGTAGATACCTTAGAAATCTTGCCAGAAGATACACCGGATCGAGACTTTCTTGTGCAGATAACAGAGAAAACATTAAAGGCACTAGTAAACTACCAAGATGAAGAAAGTGGTGTGTGGTATCAAGTACCAGATAAGGGACATGAAAAGGGAAATTACTTAGAAGCTTCGTGCAGCAGTATGTTTGTATGTGCAATAGCAAAAGGGATTCGCCTGGGGGTTCTTGATCGAAGTGTATGGGAAGCGCAATTAAGAAAATCACATCAAGGATTATTGGACGAATTTGTCTTGCTAACAAAAGAAGGCTGGGTCAATTTAAATAAGAATTGTCAGGTTGCTGGACTGGGAGGACATGATCAACGTGATGGTACCTTTGCGTATTACATTAGTGAACCGATAATATGTAATGACCAAAAAGGGCTGGGTGCGTTTTTACAAGCTTTAGCTGAATATGAAGAAGTAATGAATAAGGAGTGACGATATGACCACTTACGATATTACCGAATTCGGTGCATTAAACGATGGGAGTTTATGTACCCAATCTATCCAGAATGCCATAAATGAAGCCTATGAATACGGCGGCGGAAAAATCTTGATTCCGTCAGGTGTCTTTTTCACAGGTGCTTTGTTTTTAAAAAATAATATTGAATTGCATCTATCGGCAGGCGCCACTTTAAAATTTTCGGATGAACAAGAGGACTATCCAGTGGTAGTTTCTCGTTGGGAAGGTGTTGTGCGAGAGGTATATGCTTCTTGTATCTATGCAGAAGATGCAAAAAATATTTCTATTACTGGTTTTGGCACGATTGATGGCAATGGGGAGAAATGGTGGCATATTTTTCGAAATGAGCGAGAAAAGCTGGCTTACCCGCGTCCCAAATTGATTAGTTTTGACGGATGTGAGCACATCACCATACGAGATGTATCCTTAAACAATTCACCAAGCTGGACCGTGAATCCGATTCGTTGTCACAATGTAACAATTGATAATCTTTCTATTATCAATCCATCAGACTCACCAAATACAGATGGAATTGATCCAGAATCTTGTAAAAACGTAAGAATCAGCAACTGCCACATAGATGTAGGAGATGATTGTATCGCGATTAAAGCTGGTACGGAAGATACGGCTGAAAGGGTATCTTGTGAGAACATTACCATTACAAACTGTACGATGGTCCATGGCCATGGGGCAGTGGTATTTGGCAGTGAAATGAGTGGTGATATCCGGAATGTTACGATTAGTAACTGTACCTTCCAGGATACAGATCGGGGAATTCGTTTGAAATCTCGACGCGGACGCGGAGGAATTGTGGAGGATATCCGAATCGACAATATTGTCATGGAAAGGGTAATGTGTCCATTTATTTTGAACTTGTACTACTTCTGTGGACCTAAAGGAAAGGATAAATATGTCTGGGATAAAAATCCATACCCAATAACAAAAGAAACTCCATCCTTTAGAAGAATACACTTTTCTAATATTACGGCTCGAAATGTCCATGCCTCTGCTGGGTTTATCTATGGCTTAGCGGAGCAATACGTTTCCGAAATTACATTTAATAACATTGATATTTCTATGGCAGAAAATGCGATCCCCGGGAAACCAGCAATGATGGCAGGAATAGAGGATATGAATAATCGAGGTTTTTATGTTGGTTTTGCTAAAGATATCCTGTTTAATCGAGTAACAATTGAAAATCATGAAGGTCCAGCTTTCCATGTTGAATACAGTGAGGACGTAGAGATTACTCATTGCAAGTCTAAAAATACAAAAGCTGAAGAAGTACTCCTAAAGGAAGTAGGGGTATTGTGATAAAGCCAAGGCGTACACAACTTATCAATTTGTTAGGAGAACGTTCGAAAGCAGAAAAGATATTTGCTGAATTAATAAATGTAGAAAATAGGCAGGGGTTTGTTTTAGAAAGTTTAATGTTGCATTTAAATGACATCGAAACCGTCCCTGCCTATTTTGCTAAACCATTAAATGCAGTAGAACCTTTGCCAATCGTTATCTTTAATCATTCACATGGCGGCAATTTTGACCAAGGGAAAGAAGAACTCTTAACCAGCAGCTCTTATTTGCAAAGCCCTTCCTTCGTAGAAGAAATAATTGAACTTGGGTTTGCTGTTTGTTCAATTGATATGTGGGGCTTTAATCAACGAAAAGGGAAACTGGAAAGTGAATTGGTAAAGGAAATGCTGTTAGAAGGTCAAACTTTGTGGGGGATGCGGCTATTCGACAACATGGCCTTGTTAGATTATCTTGAAACTCGGTCCGATGTAGATCACACCAGAATAGCCACAATTGGAATGTCAATGGGGGGATTAATGAGCTGGTGGTTGGCTGCTTTGGATGAGCGTATAAAGGTCACAGTCGACATCGCAGCACAAGTGGATATCGAAACATTAAAACAGAAACGTGGTTTAGATCATCATGGATTCTATTATTATGTTCCTGGATTTCTAAAACATTTTACCACATTAGCAGTTCAAGAAATGATTGCCCCAAGACCACGCCTCAGTATGATTGGTAAGGATGATAGAATGTGTCCCATTGAAGGTGCAGCATTTTTAAACGAACAATTGAAAAAAACGTATGAACAACAACGTGTTTCTCAAAATTGGGAAGGCTTTATGCTTACAGGGGGACATCAGGAAACAAAGGAAATGAGATCATTATGGAAAACATTCTTAAAGAAACACCTTTAAATTTTTTTAAAAGTCTAGTTGTTGGAAGAAATGAAATTTGTGATTTTTCTAATATTCAAGAGGCTTTAGATAGTTGTCGTGATGTAAAGGGACCGGTAAAAATAACGGTTTTAAGTGGAGAGTATTATGAAAATATTTCCTTATATCAATCTAACATTACATTGATAGGAATAGGTTTTGTTAGGATTATCGGGAATCGGTACGCACTTCAAAAAGATGAACACCAGCGAGAAATAGGTACCTTTCAGACGGCGACCCTGTTTATCAACGGAGAAAATATTATTTTAGAAAATATCGAGATTAGTAATGTTGCGGGACCAGGAGAAAAGGTGGGCCAGGCGGTTGCCTTATATAGTGAGGGAAACAACGTAACTTTTAAAAACTGTTCCTTTAGGGGGCAGCAAGACACCATTTGTCTGGGGCCGCTGCCAGAAGTGCAAAAAAATGGCCAGCCTTTTTCTACTCCTGATATTAGGACTATTTTTGAAGAAAACACCAGTCATTTTATCAATTGCTATATTGAAGGCACGATTGATTTTATTTTTGGTGGTGGGGAAGCAGTATTTGAAGACTGTGAAATCAAGTCATTGAAAAGGCCAAACAACAAAGATGGTTATGTAACTGCTGCTTCCACTTCTAAAAATAAAAAAGGATTTTATTTTAATCAATGTTTTATTACTGCGGACGCAGATGTTAAAAATGTCTTTTTAGGAAGACCATGGCGCCCCTATGCGAAAACTATATTCGCTAACTGTATGATAGGTTCACATATACATCCGAATCGATGGGATGATTGGGGAAACAAAGCAAATAGAATAACCGTAACGTATCAAGAAATTAACAATCGATATAGTTTTCAAAGTGAAATGAACACATTAGATTGGATCGATTTCATAAAAGTAGATGAATAGGAAAGGAACATGGAGAATGAAGCGAAAATGGGAAGTGATAATTGGAATAGCAGGTGTCATCCTTTGTGTGATTTTCTTAGGCGGTTTTTCACTGACGATAACTTCAATGGAAGAAAGTAATTACGCGACAACAGTTTTTCCGATCCTGCAGGATGGTGTTTCGGAAGAATATGTTTCAGAGAGCTTTGAAGCAGTGAAAGCGTTAGCTGTATGGTTTGGTGTTACCCTGCTAATCGTAGTTATTCTAGTTACTCTGGCTGCTCTATCGATTTGGCGAAATAAATTTCCTAAAAGGGGAGCTGTGCTCTTTATTTTTGCCGGCTTAGCAACTTTAATTGGTACCCAATTTATAGCTTTTCCAGTTGCCTTTCTCTTTTTTATAGCAGCAGGCTTATGCCTATTTAGAAAAATTAAGGAAAAAGAAGGAGTAGAAAATGTATCAAACAAAAATAACCAATCCGATTTTGCCAGGATTTAATCCAGATCCTTATATTTTGAAGGTAGAAGATACATATTATATAGCCGTGTCTTCCTTCGAATGGCTGCCAGGTGTTCGCATTTATCAATCAAAAGATTTAGTAAATTGGGAACATGAAACCGATCTATTAACGAATCAAGTAGATTTACGCGGCAATCCACAAAATGGAAGTATTTGGGCGCCGCAGCTTAGTTATTCTGAAGGTTTATTTTTTCTTGTCTATACCGATGTTAAAAGTACAAAACGGCCATTTAAAGACAGCCATAATTATTTAATTTCTGCACCAAGTATCAATGGTCCATGGTCAACGCCTGTGTACTTAAATAGCAGCGGCTTTGATCCTTCTTTATTTCATGATACTGACGGAAGTAAATGGTTGTTAAATGAAATTTGGGATTATCGTTTAGAAACAGGCAATAAATCAGTAGGAGTAGTCCTTCAAGAATATGATGATGAAAAACAAAGTTTAGTAGGATCTGTCTATAAGATTTTTGATGGTACAGAATTGGCAAAAACAGAAGCACCACATATTTACCGTCATAATGATTATTACTATTTAATCACCGCAGAAGGTGGAACAGGTTCAGGTCATTCGGTTACCGTTTGCCGTGCAAAAGAACTTACCGGTCCCTATGAATTGGATCCACACTATCCTATGTTAACTGCTAGTGATAAACCCGAATCACCATTACAATGTTCAGGTCACGGCAGTATTGTTCAAACCCCAATAGGCAACTGGTATATGGTCTATTTATGTACTCGACCTTTAATGGGGAAAGCAGCCATACTAGGACGTGAAACGGCTATTCAAGAAGTTTACTGGACAGAAGATGGCTGGCTGCGATTAGTTGATGGTGGCAATGGACCATTGGCAGAAACAGAGATTATTACGGCAAAGCCAGTTGTACAAAATAAAAATACGAACTTCCATGATGATTTTAATGGTGTACTCGATAAAGAGTGGAATAGCCTGCGTATTTTGGCGGATGACTCTTGGTGCGATTTAACAAGTCGAGAAGGTTATTTACGTGTTATCTCAGGTGACTCCATTCAATCATTATTTGAACATCATATATTGGCTATTCGCCAAAAAGATTTCCAATTTACTGCATTTACGAAAATTGACTATACCCCAAAAACTTATAATCAAATGGCTGGATTACTGCTGTACTTAAATGATAGTAATTATCTTTATGCATACCTGACTTATGATGAGGAAAAAGCCCGTGTTCTTCGTTTGATGAAATGCAGGGATGGTGAATTTACTTTAACTCCAGACATTATTCCAACAGACGAGGGCGAAGTAGAGTTGAAGATTGAAGTCAACGGACCAGTTGGAAATTATTATTATAGAATGGCTGGAGACAATCTTTGGCACGAAATGGGAGAATCTCAAAATTTGTTATTCTTGGCGGGAGGATTTACAGGTAACTTTGTAGGAATTGCAGTGCATGATATGGACCGAAAAGCTGGTTCTTATGCTGATTTTGATTTCTTTGAATATCGTGGACTTGATTCACTGTAACCATAAAGTTGGTCCGATAATAGTAGGGAGGTTAGGAATGTTGAAAATTTTTAAGGTTAGTATTTATATTTTACTAGTATTTTTACTGTTACTCAGTCAGTTTGGTGCAACAGCTTTAGCAAACAAACAATCTTCTGAAAAGGACCTGCCTGCTCCAGTAAACCTACAGATACCCAATCTTGCTGTAGACGAAGACAGTATAACCCTTGTTTGGGAAAAACCTGATGATTATCAGGATATTACGGATTTCAATGTCTATATGAATGGAAAGAAAATTGGTAGTGCTTTAAAAGATAACCACGGCCCTGCAAAAGCATATATTGATAATTTCTACGAAAATATTGATAAAGAAGATTTTCATGTTGATATTCTTATTCATAATTTCATGGTGGAAAACCTTAAGCCAAATAAATCCTATGAATTTTATGTTACCTCGGTAAATGCTGAAGGAATGGAATCAGCTCCTTCCAATAAAGTTGTTGGGAAAACAACAGCAGTACCGGAAATATTCAATATTGTTGATTTTGGTGCGACACCTGATGATGAAACAAAAGATACAAAAGCCATTCAAGCAGCCATTGATGCGGCTGAACCAGGAGCGAAGGTACTTATACCGGAAGGCAAATTTATCTCTGGAGAAATATGGCTTAAGTCTGATATGACACTGCAAGTAGATGGATATTTACTTGGTTCACCAGATGCGGAAGATTATAGCATGAATTTCTGGCTGTACGATTACTCGACCGATGAGCGTTCCTATTCTCTAATCAATGTTCATACCTACGATTACGGCAGTTTAAAGAATATTAGAATTGTAGGTAATGGGATCATTGATGGAAACGGCTGGAAATATGATAAAAGCCATCCAACGATTGATGAACTTGGCAATGAGCTGCCTCGTTTAGTTGCGGGTAATAACACTAAAGTTACAGGGGATATAAAGGTGGAAAATGGAAAAATGAGCCCTTTGAATCCTGAAGCGGAGAGTACTTTTGGAATACTGGCTGCAAATCAGTCTTACGCTGCCCAAGTGATGGGGATGGATGAAAAATCTGCTTATTCCGGACGATCCAATCTAATTACAGTCCGCGGGGTGGACGGTATGTATTATGAAGGCATTACCCAGCTTAATCCAGCTAATCACGGGATTGTGAACCTCCATAGTAAAAACATTGTTGTAAATGGCACCATTTCCAAAACTTACGATGGAAATAATGCGGATGGATATGAGTTCGGTGATTCTCAAAACATTATGGTCTTCAATAACTTTGTAGATACTGGAGATGATGCCATTAACTTTGCTTCTGGAATGGGCCAGGCGGCTGCTGAAAAAGAACCAACGGGAAAAGCATGGATTTTTAATAATTATATTCGTGAAGGTCACGGTGGAGTAGTAACAGGAAGTCATACTGGCAGTTGGATACAAGATTTTATTGTAGAAGATAACATTATGTATAAAACGGATGTTGGCTTACGTAGTAAAACCAATACCCCTATGGGCGGCGGAGCAAGAAACATCCTGTTCAGAGATAATGCGTTAGAGGGAATAGATGGAGATGGTCCTTTTGTTTTCACTTCTGCTTATACAGATGCGAATGCTTCTATTCTTTATGAACCTGCACAAAAAATATCACAATTTAGAGATATGGAAATTGCCAATACTACAGTACGCAACCAAGGCGGCAGTAAGAAACAGTCGATCCTAGTAAGTGGTAATGATGATGTAGGGGAGGTCTACCACGAAAATATTACCTTCAGAAATGTGAAATTTGATAATATCTATTCTGTAAATATGGATTACGCGAAGGATTTTAAATTTATTAATGTAGCCTTTACAAACGTCAAAGATAATGGTGGAAATCCATGGAGAATCAAAAACTCTACAGGATTAGTCTTTGAAAATACAACACAGGCTCCTGAAAATGCTATCCAAAAACCGGTATGGTCAGAAACAGCAACAGTCAATGCTCAAGCTTCATCAGATGGAAAGAGTGTTACCTTAACTTGGGGTGAAGCAAACGATAATATTGCTGTTTCAGGGTACACAATATATTTAGACGGAGAAAAAGTAGGTTCTAATTATACAACAACGACTAATAAAAGCTATACGGTTAAGGGATTATCTCCAGCTAAGGAATACACGTTTAAGGTTGAAGCAGCAGATGCAACTGGGAATCGTACTTCTAATGGTCCTGAAATTACAATAAAAACTCCTGGTACAGTTGATGTAATCCCGCCAGTGCTTCCTAAAAACACTGAAATTTCAGAACCCACTATTAAAATACCTGCTAATGAAACCTTTAGTGGAAAAGAAGCTGAAGTCGTTTATTCCGGCTTCACTTGGGCCACTGTTGCTTGGAACGCTGCGAGTGACGATGTAGGGATTGCAGGATATAACGTTTATGCTAACGGAAAGTTACTTGGATTTGTTAAATCTAGTAAATACACGCTTACAAATCTTCAGCCAGGTACAAAATATGAGATTGAAGTGGAAGCAGTCGACCTAGCAGGAAATAAAAAACTTTATGATAGTTCAAAGAAAATCGAAACGGCTGTTCCATATGCAATTGAGGCTCCAACCTTTGATGGCGGGATAACGGCTTCGATTGGAAAGGATGGAACGAGCGTTTCCCTTTCTTGGAACAAAGCTGTTGCTGTTAACCAAGAAGTTATAGGTTACCGAGTATATATTGATGGGCAGCCGATTAAGCCTGAAGGGGTTGAATTTACTCCAATCAATTCGGAAATGACAACTGCTGAAACGAATTACACCGTAACGGGTCTTAAACAAGGCAAAAAGTATACGTTTAAAGTGGAAGCTGTTGGACGTGGAATCAAATATTCCAAACGAGAAAGACTCTCAGATGTTATTCCAAACGGTCTTGTAAAAGTTGATGGGTATCGCTGGAGTGGCAATGGACCAAGTGAAACGGTTCATCTGATTCCTGGTAAAGCAGTTAGTGAAGAAGCTAAAAATAAGTAATTTTTAATTAACGGTATGTGCTAAATGATAAGGGGTCTTTAATCTTGGTTAAAGACCCCCAAAATATGATCATGAGGAGATGATTAAATCTTGAATAAAGGATTATTTAAAGGAAAGAAAATGAAGGCTTCCTTAATAGCTGCGGCAATATCCATTTCAAGCTTAGCAGCAGCACCTGCAGATAATAAAGCGAATGCGGTTACTGCTACGGTTGATTATTACGATAAAGTATTAGCATTTCCAGGGGCAGAAGGTGGGGGACGTTATACTTCCGGTGGAAGATTTGGTGAAGTCTATCTCGTTAATACTCTAGAAGACTATGGACCTGGAGAAAAGGCAATTCACGGATCGTTGCGTGATGCCTTAAGTAAGGACAATCGCTTCATCGTCTTTAACATTTCTGGAAACATCAATTTAAAAGAACCACTATCCCTAAGAAAACGAAAGAATGTAACGATTGCGGGACAAACGGCTCCGGGGGATGGAATCACCATCACTGGATACGAAACGAATATCAGTGATTCGGAGAATGTGATTATTCGCTACCTTCGATTCCGTCCAGGAGCTGAAAATGTGCATAACGGTGATTCCATGGACGCTATTTGGGGCAGAAGCATGAAAAATGTCATGATTGATCATATATCAACAAGCTGGTCTACAGATGAAACGATGTCGTTATATCGTGCGGAAAACATGACTGTACAGTGGTCAATTGTAGCAGAGAGTTTAGCAATGAGCGGCCATACCAAAGGTCGTCATGGGTACGGTGGAATATGGGGTGGGGTAAATACCACATACCATCACAATCTAGTCGCTAACCATACTTCTCGAAATCCGCGTTTAGGTGGTGGTACTGCCGAGGCAGATGACAACAACCATATTGGTTTATTTGATATAAGAAATAATGTGATTTATAACTGGGGATTTAACACTGCATACGGCGGAGGCAGAGCCTATGCCAATTGTATTAATAACTATATGAAGCCAGGTTTAGGCACACGCACAAGTGTTGAATCACGGGTAATAGATGCTGGGGAGAAAGATAAGCCAGGGAAATTTTACATTAACGGAAATGTACTAGAAGGAAGTGCAGAAATATCCAACGACAATTCAAAAGGCATTTATGTTTCTGAAAGCGCAGCCCCAACCACAGAGATAGTAAATGAAGAGTTTATGATGGATGGAACAGCTGAAGAAGCACTTCGAACAACGACTGCTGAAGAAGCATATACAGAGGTTTTAGCAAAAGCTGGAGCAACGTATCCAAAAAGGGACGCCTTGGATGCAAGAATTGTAAACGAGGTGAAGAACAATCTAGGGAGATTTGTTAATCGTCATGAAGAAGTAGGAGGCCTTCCATATACTGAAACAATTTCTCGTCCAGCAGATTTTGATAAAGATCAAGACGGGATAGCAGACGCTTGGGAGCTCAAATATGGGTTAGATCCGAATAATGCTAATGATAGCCGAGAATTATCCGTAGATCAAAGCGGTTATTCTAATATTGAAAATTACGTTAATTCCTTGATTGATATGGAATACAAACCAGAAAACCCAGAAGTTTCACTGAAAAGCCCAACAAATAATCAGATTTATAAAACAAGTGAAGCAGTTACACTTGAAGCAAATGTAACCGGTAAGTCAGAGATTGAAAGAGTAGAATTTTATAATGGAGATGAGTTTATTGGAACCGATACAAGCGAGCCATTTAGGCTAAGTACCAAATTACCAGATGGTACCCATTATATATCTGCAAAAGCAATTGATCAATCGGGTCTCAAGACTCAGGCGACAGCCTCTGTTATACATGTCAATAGCGGAACCAATCTAAAACAATGGAAATCAACGGATATTGGAACGCCAAATATTCCAGGTCATGCTTCTCTTGCAAATGATGTAATGACTGTAAAAGGTTCTGGTAAGTTAATAGCAGCTGACGATAAATTCCACTTTACTTATCGTAATTTGGCAGGAGACGGAGAGTTGATAGCAAAGGTAGAGACGATGACACCTGTCGATCACCATGCTTTTGCTGGATTAATGATCAGAGAAACTCTTGAAAAAGATGCAAAAACGGTTGCGTTAGGCCTATCCTATACCAAATCTTATTCTTGGAAGGAAAACGGAACAACTTACTATAGAAATCCCTGGTCTGCCTATTTAGCCTCTCGTTATGAACAAGGTGGAAAAATGGACGAGTTGGATGAAAACCTGGATAATCCTAGTAGTGCAATTGAATCTGGAGTAGCGTTACTAAATGATATTCCATTTAAAGATAAGGACCAGCATTTGGGTTATTATCTAAAACTTAAACGAACAGGTGATGTTTTTAGAGCAGAAGGTTCTACCGATGGAATAAACTGGACGCTAATAGGAGAGAGAAAGATAGAAATGAAAAAGAAAGTTTACATTGGAATGGCAGTTGATGGAAACAAAGTGTCTAACCAGATAGATAATCTGAATACTGCTACTTTTTCTGATATACAATTCAACTTTGCCAAAAACCAAAATAACGGTCCAACTGAATAAAATTAAACAGTAAATAAATGCTTTTGTCGCTCCAGTGCAAAATTAAAAATGCACTGGAGTTTTTCAAATCTATTAAAGTGGCTGGTGCTTTGTGGAAAATATTGTTTTATCATTAAAAATATTGTCACCTGATTATTATCATGTTACTATTAGTTGAAATTAAAACCCTTTAAATCTGGTCCAGAGAGGCCAAAAAGGCGAACGTAAAATTCATACATATTTATTATGTCTATGAATGCCTTTTTGTCCTTTGGATGGAAAGGCATTTTCTTTTTCTCAAAAATCTTTTAATCTGAGTCCTGTGAGGCTCGAAAGGAGACAACAAGAATGGATTATCGTAAAAAAACAGTAGTTGCATCAGTAGCAGGTTTAACATTAGAGGGCATGGATATCATGTTTATATCCTTTGCCATGTCGATGATTATTGCGGAGTTTCAAATTGATATGGCAGCTGGTGGACTTATTTCTTCTATTACAAATTTAGGGATGCTTGCTGGGGGAGTCATTTTCGGTATTTTAGCAGATAAATTTGGGAGAGTTAGAATTTTTACCTATACGATTCTATTATTTGCTGTCGGAACTGCGTTAACCGGGCTCGCACAGAATATTGAACAAGTATATTTATTTAGGTTTATTGCCGGCTTAGGAGCTGGTGGTGAATACGGTATTGGTATGGCGCTAGTCGCTGAGGCATGGCCAAAGAATAAACAAGGGCGCGCGTCTTCATACGTTAGTGTCGGTGCTCAATACGGTGTTATCCTTGCAGCACTTCTTAGTGCGTTGATTCTTCCTTCTTGGGGATGGAGAGGATTGTTCTTCGTCGGTTTGGCCCCAGTTATTTTCGCCTTTATTGTTCGTAAAAAACTAGACGAATCACCAGCATGGCTGGAATCACAAAAGAAAAAGCAACTTGTTCAGAATCAAGGAAAACTAAAGCAATTATTTGCTACTCCTAGAATTGCATTAACCACGATTGCGTTGGCCATAATGGCAACCGTTCAGATCGCAGGTTATAATGGTTTGATGATTTGGCTGCCATCTATGCTTCAACAATCTCAAGGGTTATCTGTCTCAAGCTCGGCTCTTTGGACCATCAGTACGGCAGCGGGTATGATTGCAGGTATGTTAACATTTGGACAATTTATGGATCGTTTTGGAATGAAACGCTCCTATGGAATCTTCTTAGCGGCTTCCGCTGTTGCAGTCTTCCTATATTCCTTTGCTTCAGGAAGCACAGGACTTCTAATTGGCGGTGCAATTGTCGGGTTCTTCTCGAATGGAATGTTTGCAGGTTATGGAGCATTAATTAGCAAGTATTATTCAGTCGAAATTCGGAGTACAGCAACGAATACAATCTTTAACTTTGGCAGGGCTTTAGGGGGATTATCTCCGATATTAGTAGGTTATATCCTGCAGCACGCAAATGTAACGGTAGCAATGACTTATCTAGCATTACTCTACTGTATCTCTTTTATAGCGATGATTAGTTTGCGAAAAGGGAATGGTAAACAGGAAGAAATCAATACATTACCTGAAGCAGTGTGACGGAATTAACAAGCCATTTTTCTCCAACATTCGTGTAGGAGGGAATGGCTTTTTATTGTAAAATAAATGAATTTTTGGAAAATAGCATTGACTCGCCCGAATGAAACATGATATAAACACAGTAAGAATTTTAGTACTTTAAAGCAAACGACTTACAATTTATGACAAAAAAGGATATACAGGAGGAATTACTTTCATGGGACATCGTAGCAAAATTTTAGACTGCACCATTCGAGATGGAGGCTTAGTTAATAATTGGGATTTCAGTGTTGAATTTGTTCAAGACTTGTACAATAGCTTAAGTGCAGCTGGTGTTGAATACATGGAGATTGGTTACAAGAACTCCCCAAAACTGCTGAATGCCACTGAGCCAAATCCATGGAGATTTCTCGACGATAACTTCTTGAAAGAAATCTTCCCTGAGAAAAAATTCACGAAGTTTTCTGCTCTAGTCGATATTGGCCGTGTAGATCCGAATGATATTTTACCACGTGAACAAAGTGTTTTAGATATGATTCGAGTTGCATGCTATATCCGAGAAGTAGATAAAGGGTTAGAGCTTGTACAAATGTTTCATGATTTGGGTTATGAGACTTCACTTAATATTATGGCTTTATCGAGCGTACCTGAAAAGCAGCTTACGAAAGCTTTTGATATGGTGAGGGAAAGTCCTGTAGATGTTGTATATATCGTTGATTCTTTCGGAAGCTTGGATCCAACGGATATTGAGCACCAAGTAAAGAAATTCCAAGAGCTGATCCCTAACAAACATCTTGGAATTCATACACATAATAACATGCAGTTAGCATTCGCCAATACATTAGCGGCAATGCAAAACGGGGTTACATACCTGGATTCATCTGTTTATGGCATGGGCCGTGCTGCAGGTAACTGTAACACAGAACTTCTTGTAAGCTACATCCAAAAGCCAAGCTATGAACTGAAGCCTGTATTAGAAATGATTGAAAAGCACATGCTGGAAATGCGCCAAAAATGGGAGTGGGGTTACATCATTCCTTATATGATTTCTGGTGTACTAAATGAACATCCACGTGTCGCCATGGCTTACCGTGACAGCGCCGATCGTGATAAATTTGTCGATTTTTATGACAAGGTAACATCACCGGAAGTTTCTGTTGCCCCAGCGACGAAATAGGTTAAACAGAAAACAAGTACCTCTCATGATAGAGGTACTTGTTTTCTGCTCACTTTTTTAATCCCCGATATTTTGCTGTTGTTAATTCTTGAATATATTCCTCAAGCTCAGGCATTTCCATCTCTTTCGCTATTTGTATGGATGATTCGATATCGTATGGAACTCGAACAAGCTGTATTGAAAATACTCCATTTTCTCTTTGGTTATATTCTCCTTCAAGAATGGCATAGGAGGCTTGAGTGAGATCAAGCGGATTTCCTACACTGCCCACGTTACACAATGTCTTACCTTTAATATTTTGCTGGTAGGCATTATGAATATCTCCATAACAAACAACATCAGGCTCTCTTTTACCTGCTATATTTTCTGTGTGTTCGGTGTTTTCGAACATACTTAAACGACGTTCAACAGAGTCCCAGGGCTGGATTCTTTCATACACACTCCGAGGTGAAGCATGGAACATTCTAACTAGTTTTCCGCTCATGATAAATTCTATTGAAAACGGCAGTTCTTCTAAATCATTCATTTGTATTTCCGTTAATTGGTTTTGATGCCATTTGATTGTGTTAGACTCTTGGGGTTTAGGAAAGAAATCATCCCAATTGCCTCGAACCACCATTTCACAATGCTTTTGGATCATTTGTATTGCTATGCTTGATTGTGGTCCTTTACCGACTAAATCACCTAAACAAATAATTCTTTTAATGTGTCTAGCATCGATATCCTCAAGCACCGATTCTAGTGCAGGGATATTTCCGTGAATGTCTGAAATAATAGCGATTTTATCCATCTTTATAAGACTCCTAACGATTTATATAAAATCAATAATTCTCCATTTGTCCCTGATTTCCTGTATATTTCCCGAAATTGGCAAAAAGAAAGATGTTTTTATATTATTATGCAAAATAATTTGGCATAGAGCAAAAAAACTTTGCAGTAATTCCACTTATAGAAATAGGTAAATGTATATATTCTATGGAAATCTGGTTGGCACAATAATTGCATTAAAGAAGAACAAGATATAAAACTATTTTATGTTGCCAATAGTGAATATCGGTAAATAAGAAACTGAATTGATTTATCAGAAATAATCAGAAGGTTCAGTTTAAACATTTAAAAAATTAAAGTGAGGGATGTTGATGTGGGTTATTACCGTATATTCGGAAAAGAGTATTCAAATGTTTGAGTTCGATAATCAAGAGGAAGCAAGAGCTACTTACCAGAGTATAAAAGGGTGTAAATTTCTCAGTGAAGTGATCTACTATAATGATTTTGATGTAGTTAAATAAAATATTATACAAAATTTTCTGATTTTTAGAAGTATTTACAGTGTTTTTGGGGAGTTTAGGTTATTTTTATATTTTTGCAAAAAAACATTTTACTTTTCTTAAGATAGTAACTATTATAATAATGAAAATAGTTTCAAATTTCTAAATCGCTGAAACCGTTTAGGCACGGGGGAACCATATGGATTTAATCAATCCAAGGGGTGAATCCTTTTTAAGGTAGGGCTACTCAGGAGGCCCGAATCCGACAGCTAACCTCGTAAGCGTTTATGAGAAGGAAGGTGGAACTTGTGACACGTTATAAGAAGTGTCTACAAGTCTATTTACCATGACTTGTAGACACTTTTTTGTTCCTTTAATAGATTTTCCACGAGGGGGATATTACTTTTTAAAAAGAAAAAGCATTCATCTGTTTGTAACCGTTTTCTATTAAAAAATGAAAGGGCTGAAGTAAATGTTACCAGAGCGCGAAATTGAAAAATTCCAGCAAACTGTAGGTCAACAAAGTGAACAGACATTAAAACGCGAGTTAAAATCCAGGCATTTAACAATGATTTCAATCGGAGGAGCGATTGGTACTGGACTGTTCCTTAGCAGCGGCGCAGCCATCAGCACAGCCGGCCCCGGGGGAGCATTGCTAGCATATGCAATAGTGGGCGCAATGGTCTTTTTTATCATGACTAGTTTAGGAGAAATGGCTGCTTTTATGCCCGTAAGCGGTTCCTTTAGCACGTATGGAACGAAATTTGTGGATCCAGCATTTGGTTTTGCGATTGGATGGACCTACTGGTTTAGCTGGGCGATGACCATTGCTGCTGAATTAGCCGCCTCAACCATGATCATGAAATTTTGGTTTCCGGATAGTCCTTCTTGGGTATGGAGTGCATCATTTTTGGCGCTTATTTTTCTATTAAACTATTTATCTGTTAAGGGTTATGGGGAAGGGGAATATTGGCTATCCTTAATTAAGGTATCAGCGATCGTACTATTTATTATTGTTGGCTTGCTAATGATTTTCGGCATTATGGGAGGAGAAGCAGTAGGGTTTAAAAACTTTACAGTGGATAAAGCTCCTTTTTCAGGCGGTATTTTAAGTGTTTTTATTGTTTTTATTGCAGCAGGTTTTTCTTTCCAAGGTACCGAAATCGTGGGGGTTACGGCAGGTGAAAGTAAGGATCCTGCAAAAAATGTACCAAAAGCGATTAAAAATGTTTTCTGGAGAATCCTAATTTTTTATATTTTGGCGATTGCTGTCATCGGGCTTCTTATTCCTTATAATAATCCGAATTTACAAAATGATAATGTGATGGTAAGTCCATTTACCCTTATTTTTGAAAAGGCTGGGATTGCCTTTGCTGCTTCACTCATGAATGCTGTTATTTTAACTGCTTTATTATCAGCTGGTAATTCTAGTCTATATGCTTCAACACGCATGTTGTATTCGATGGCGAAGACGGGACAAGCGCCGAAGATTTTTGGACAACTTAACAACCGTGGAGTTCCCGTTGCAGGTATTATTCTAACCTGTGCTATAGGTGCGCTTGCCTTTTTGGCTTCATTTTTCGGTGATGGTATGGTCTATATTTGGTTAATGAACGCGATCAGTATAACTGGATTTATCTTCTGGCTCGGTATTTCCATCAGTCATTATCGATTCCGAAAAGCCCTTATCGCTCAAGGGCATTCGCTAGACATGTTACCCTATAAGGCAAAATGGTTTCCAATTGGGCCAATCTTCGCCATCGCTTGTGGAATTATCGTTATATTAGCTCAAAATTTCCAAGCTTTTCTTGCCGACCAGATAGATTGGGGCGGTGTAGTAGCGGCATACTTAGGCATTCCGTTTTTCCTTAGTTTATATTTTGGCTATAAACTGATTAAGAAAACGAAAATGGTTAAACTTGAGGATGTAGAGTTTGACTTTGACAAAAAATATAATTAATCTAAAACGGATTTTATGGGAATTTATTTAAAAAGTGGTTCCTTTCTTACTTTACTTATTGGATTAATTGGAGTAAAATTTAGAAAATTCATCAATAATGTTAATTTGCCGATTGGACATCCAAAGGCTCCTTTACGCATTCCGCATAAAGGAGCCTTTTTTATTGATTAAAACTGGAAAGGGGTCGAGGGAATTGAATATTGATCATCTTGAAGCATTTATGTATGTAGTCCACCTGGAGGGTATTCATAAAGCTGCTGAAGCACTGTATTTATCACAGCCAACCGTTACAGCGAGAATTAAAACGTTAGAACGTGATCTTGGCATTGATTTGTTTTTGCGTAAGGGAAGAAGTTTGACATTATCTGAGGAAGGAAAAGCTTTTATCCCATATGCAGAGCAAATTATTCGTACCTATGATCAAGGGAAGAAACGATTGAAGAAGGAAGATAATCCTGAAGAAATTATCATTGGGGCTAATATTATTACTTCTCAATACTTTATTCCTTTTGCCCTTCCTTTCTTGAAGAAAGCAAATCCTCAATTACGTTTTAAATTTTATTCGGCGACAAACGATGTATTGCTCGATAAACTTCTTCAGAAGCAGGTCGATATCGCCTTTATGAAGGATGTTACCCATCGTGGAATACAAAAGCATGAGCTTCTAAATAATTCTGTCCGTTTGGTCGTTTATCCTGGCCATGACTTTCAATTTCAAGAGAATTTAACTGTTAAGCAGCTAGCTAGTGAACCCATGGTATTTTTTGAATGCGGCGCTTTTGACTGGAATCGGATTCATAAATTATTTGAAATGGCCAATGTTAATCCTCGCATAGAATTTTTAGTCGACCATCTTGAAGTAGCAAAATCTATTATTCTAAGTGGACATGGCATAGGGTTTTTACCATACCTATGCATTAAAGATGAGCTTCAGAGAGGCAGCCTGATTGAAGTAGATGTTTCTCATATTCTTCAAATTAACCAGCATATTTTTGCGACACACTTGAATAATGGTTTTATGTACCCCGAGTTCTGGAATGATATTCTTCGGTCTGTTAAAGAATTTGAGAAGGAAAAGGACCTGTCTTTTATTTAATTTTTTAATGTAAAGATTACATTTTTCTATCAGCTATCGTATTGCCATGACAATCTTCTCGGTGATAGGATTAAACACAATAAATTAACAAGCATTGATTTCTTGGTGTAAGAGGGAAATGCACAGTTTTAATTCCCACTATTCAAGTGTGAATTATTGGATATAAAAAGAGAGGATGATAAGAATGACAACACAAAATAGTAATGATGTGAGGCTATTTGTAGAAACAAAAAAGGAAAACTCCTTCGAAACAAGTAAATATCTAAATCTGCCAGATATACAGTTTTTTACTTGGTGCAATCGACAGTATCGGGTTAACAGAGGTGTTTATAATACAATTGATCAATGGTTATACGAATATGGAATTGTCAATGTTCATTATCGTAGAATTCAGATTTTGGCGTTTTTGGATTTTGTCAAAGACGAGATGTTAGAGGAACAATCTAAATTTATCCGATTTGGTCATGGCGGTCTTTCAAAAAGGCTAAATGAATTTATGATTGATTATGGGCAAAGCAATGTAATTCCCTTAAAGAAACCAAGAAAATGAAATAGTCTGGAGATCAATTGATAGATTTTTTTAATTAGCATCAAATTTTTTCCTATCAAGTAAAGTATTGCCACATTGTAGTTTTCGGTGATAGGATGAGAATTAATACAAAACATACTTTTCTTATCAATTAGGTCGGAATAAAAATGTGGAGGAGAAATAACATGAGCTATAAGCTAAGTATTTTAGATCAAAGTCCCATTTTTCCAGGGAGCACTGCTTTTAATGCCTTACAGAATACCGTTCGATTGGCTCAAAAAGCAGAAGAATGGGGGTACTCACGTTTTTGGGTATCCGAGCATCACCATACAGATCAATTGGCAGGTTCCTCTCCTGAGGTATTAATTTCGTATATTTTAGCTCGAACGAATAAGATTCAAGTAGGTTCAGGGGGAGTAATGCTTCAGCATTATAGCCCATATAAGGTGGCTGAAAACTTTCATGTCTTATCCACTCTAGCTCCAGGAAGAGTAGATCTTGGGATTGGAAAAGCACCAGGTGGTCTTCCATTATCAACAAAGGCGCTCCAGTATGGCACCGTTAATGATGGAAAGGACTTTTCTGAGCGGCTATCTTTTTTACATGAATTAATTGAAAATTCCGTTGATGAGGAACACCCTCTTACTGGAATTCAAGCAACACCGATTCCTCAAAAAAAACCTGAAATTTTTTTACTTGGTGCAAGTGTTAATAGCGCTCAGCTTGCAGCAGATGAAGGGATATCATTTGTATTTGCAAAATTTATTAATAGTGATGATAAGGTATTGGAACAGGCGGCTAAGGTGTATCGCGAAGGTTTTCCAAATGGAAGATTCATCATCTCATTGGCTGTTATTGCTGCTCCAACTCAATCCGAAGCTGAACAACTGGCAGGAGACAGAAAAATAGTAAAAGTTCATCTTCAGAGCGGACGCTCGGTGACATTACAATCTATTGAGCAGGCGGAAGTGTTTGGTAAGCAAAGTGGCGAACCCTTTGAAATTACAGAACAAAAAGCAGACATTGTTGCTGGAACCCCGAACTATGTAAACGAAATTTTAGAAAAACTTCATCGGACGTATCAGGTGGATGAATTTATTTTACATACACCAATTGAAAAAGAAGCAGAAAGATTTCAATCATTTGAACTGTTGAGCCCTTGTAATCCTAATGGAAATAGGGGAATAGTCAATAGACAAGATTATTCGTATATTGCGAGTCAAATATTTTTAAAGTAGTGAGAGAAAATTTATTAAATGAAAGGTTTTTTTTATAACATAATTCCTAGTTATTCTGTGTGTTTAGTTGGTCTTATCCAATGAATTTAAAAGGAGGATATTCAATGTCTATTCAAAAAAAATTAAAATTTGGTGCTATTATTCATGGGGTGGGAGGAAATATTGCTGGTTGGAGACATCCTGATATTCAAGCGGATGCAAGCGTGAGTTTGGAGTTCTATACCAATCAGGCACAAAAGGCCGAAGAAGGAAAATTCGACTTAGTTTTTATTGCCGATGGCTTGTATATTAATGAGAAATCGATTCCACACTTTTTAAATCGTTTCGAACCACTAACGATTTTGTCGGCACTTGCAGCGCTTACTTCAAAAATAGGACTTGTGGGAACACTGTCTACTTCATATAGTGAACCCTTTAACGTTGCAAGACAATTTGCATCGCTTGACCATATCAGTCAAGGCCGGGCTGGCTGGAATGTTGTGACCTCCCCATTAGAGAAATCGGCTTTAAACTTTAGTAAAACAATTGACGAACATCCTGATCATGCAAAAAGATACCGAATTGCTGCTGAGTATCTTGAGGTAGTTAAAGGATTATGGGATTCCTGGGAAGATGAAGCATTTGTTCGCAATAAGGAAACAGGGGTATTCTTTGATCCAGAAAAATTGCATCCATTGAATCATCAAGGAGAATTTTTCAAAGTTCAAGGACCATTGAACATTGGCAGATCCAAGCAAGGTCGGCCGGTTATCTTTCAGGCAGGTTCCTCTGAAGCAGGAAAAGACTTAGCAGCAAAAGAGGCAGATGCCATCTTTACCGGACATGCCAATTTAGGAGAAGCAAAAGCTTTTTATCAGGATGTTAAAAATAGGGCAAAAGCTTTGGGCAGGAATTCTGATGAAATTGTCATCCTTCCAGGGATCGCACCAATTATTGGTGCAACGGAGGAAGAAGCTGAAAGAAAATATCAAGAAATCGCAAATCTAGTCTCAATCGAAAAAGCTCTAGATTATCTAGGTCGATATTTTGAGCACCATGATTTCTCTCAATATCCTCTAGATGGACCGTTCCCTGAACTGGGGGATTTAGGCAAAAATAGCTTTCAAAGTCATACTGATCGAATTAAACAACAAGTAAAGGAAGAAAATTTAACACTTCGTCAAGTGGCATTAAGAGAGACCACACCAAAGCCAGCTTTTATTGGAACTCCTGAAAAGGTAGCTGATCTCATTCAGGAATGGTTTGAAGGTAATGGTGCAGATGGGTTTATTATTGGTTCAGCTGTTCCAAATGGATTGAATGATTTTGTGGATTATGTTGTGCCAATTCTTCAAAAACGAGGACTATTTAGAACGGAATACGAAGCTGAAATATTGCGGGGTAACCTAGGCATTCCTTTTCCAGAAAACCGCTATGCAAAAAGGGTGACAACACATTGACAAAACAAAAAATTAGTAAAAGCGATGAGTATTTCTGCCGACTAGTCAACTAGAGGCTCTCTATTTAAGATTCTATCAATCTTGAATGGAGAGCTTTTTTAGATAAAAAAACAATGATGGGGAGGATTTAAAGAAGATGGGAAAAGAATTATCCGTTGTGGTTTGGTCAAAAGAAGGTTGTCATTATTGTGCTGAGGTTAAACAATTTTTGAAAAATAAAGGGGTTAAATACGAAACGATTGATGTTACACATCAAGATGAGCGCCGAGATATTTTGGAAGTAAAGTACGGTGTCCGACATGTTCCTGTCGTTGAAATTGGTCAAGGTGAGGTATATGAAGCGGTAACGAAAGTAGGAATTGAACATCTCGAAAAAGTATTAGACAAAGTAAACGAAGGTGGTTATTAAGATGAAGAAAAAAATGATAGTAGTTATTACGATCCTGGCAGCTCTGTTGATTAGTGCATGCGGTACTCAAGAAACTTTAAATAGCAGTTCGAATGCTTCAAATGAAGACAAGAAAGTCCAAAAAATAATAGTCGGTACAGGGACCCAGTTCCCTAATGTTTGCTTCATAGATGAGGATGGAAAATTAACAGGATATGATGTTGAATTAGTTCGAAAAATTGATGAAAAGCTGCCTGAGTACGAATTTGAATTCAAAACGATGGAATTTTCTAATCTCTTATTAAGCTTAGAAACAAATAAGATCGATTTTATTGCCCACCAAATGGAAGTGAATCAGGAACGCCAAGAGAAATTTCTGTTTAATGAGGAACCATATAATATTTTTCCGCTTCATGTAACGGTTCATAAAGATAACAATGATATTCATTCAATTAAAGATTTAAAAGGGAAAAAGGCTATTGTTAGTGCTACCAGTAATTCAGTAGTTTTTCTGGAAAAATATAACAAAGAGAATAATGCAGGAATTGAAATCGTTTATGCTGGGAATGGATCCGATTCTACGATTAATCAAATAAAAACAGGCAGAGCAGACGCAACGATCACGACACCATTTTCTGTCGATTTTAGCAACGATGCCGTAGATGCGCAGCAAAAAGTAGTGGGTGAGCCACTGCTGAATTCAAAGGTATATTTCCTTCTTAGAAAAGATGAAACACCTTTACAAAAAAGAATTGACGAAGCACTGGTTGAATTGAAAAAAGAAGGAGTAGTAAGTGAGCTAAGTAAAAAATGGTTAGGAGCTGACTATACGGTTAATTTTTAATACGTGGGAGAATCGTTTGGAGGTTTGAACAAAAATGGGGAAAGCATTTGATATTATGTTAATCTTTGAGTTTATTCCGACACTTATTCATTACCTAGGAGTAACTCTGCAGATATTAGTCACATCTATTATTCTTGGTCTTGTACTCGGTATTGCAGCAGCGATACCGAGGATGTTTAAAATACCATTATTGAATCAACTAGTTATTATATATGTTTCATTTATTCGGGGAACTCCGATATTAATACAATTATTCTTGGTTTTCTATGGTCTGCCAGCAGTTCTCATGCTGACGTTTAATATTGATATTACGAGGATGGACGCCATTTATTTTGTGATTATTACCTACGCCATTAGTAATGGTGCAGGATTTTCTGAGATTTTTCGAGCGGCGATTCGAGCTGTTGACTACGGTCAAACCGAAGCAGCCTATTCTGTCGGGATGACAAGCAGCCAGAACTTTTTTCGAATCGTTCTTCCACAGGCTGTAAGGATTGCATTTCCGAATATGGCAAATTCGGTGATCGGTTCATTAAAGGATACTTCTCTTGCTTTTACCATTGGAGTGATGGACATGATGGGGAGAGGAGATACCCTTATTGCTGCAACCGCACATGCCCTTGAAGTTTATCTCGCTCTCTCTATTATTTACTATATTACTGTCGTATTGTTTGAAATTATATTTAGCACACTAGAAAAATATTTTAATCGTTATCAGAAGACTGAAGCAACGGCTGTTGCTTAGAAAGAGGGACACATACATGACAATTGATATTCCATTTATTTGGGCAGCATTTAAAGAAATTATTAAGGCGCTTCCTATTACACTCATCCTAACCTTAGTTCCATTGCTGGCCGGATTTTTAATCGGCATCGGTGTTGCTCTCATTCGAATATATAAAGTGAAATATATCTATCGGATCGCAAATGGCTATGTGTCCTTTTTCAGAGGAACACCCATTATCATGCATATTATGGTCATTTATTTTGGCTTCCCATTATTACTCGATCAGATTTCACTCAAGTTTGATTTAGGTATACAAACCAATAAAATCCCAATTATTTTGTTTGTATTAATAGCCTTAACATTGGCGGCGGGGTCGTATTTATCTGAAATTATCCGATCTGGTATTCTCAGTGTTTCAAATGGACAGATGGAGGCTGCTTATTCGGTTGGGATGACAAAGTTTCAGGCGATGATCCGCATTATATTACCACAGGCTTTAGCTCAGTCTATTCCGAACTTTACGAATATTTTTGTTGGCTTTTTACACACGTCATCAATAGCTTTTCTTGTATCACAGAAAGAAGTGACGGGGGCTGCTAATATTGTTGCTTCGGTTAACTTGAAATTTCTAGAAGCCTTTATTGCCGCTGGTATTATCTATTGGGGCATTACGATTCTAGTAGAAGGGATATCTTTTTTACTTGAAAAAAAGGTGACTGCTTATAATCGAGGAGGCGTGTCATGATTTATTTACAAGGTATCAAAAAATCATTTAATCAGTTGCCAGTGTTAAAAGGAATTAACTTGAAAATTGAAAAAGGGGAGGTCGTTACCATCCTTGGTCCAAGTGGATCGGGCAAAACGACGTTGTTAAGATGCCTCAATTTCTTAGAAAAACCAAACTCAGGAATCGTTCAAATAGGAAAAATAATCGTTGATTCAGAAAAAGCGACAAAAAAAGAAATGCTCGCGATTAGAAAACAATCGGCCATGGTTTTCCAGCATTATAATTTATTTGCCCATAAAACAGTGGTGGAAAATGTGATGGAAGGGTTAATTGTGGCAAAGAAGGTAAAGAAAAAAGACGCAAGACAACAAAGTGAAAGAGTACTAGAGAAAGTAGGGTTAAGTGATAAACTGCATCACTTTCCTTCTCAGCTTTCAGGCGGCCAGCAACAAAGAGTTGGGATTGCTAGAGCCTTAGCGTTAAATCCAGAGGTGATTCTTTTCGATGAGCCTACATCCGCTCTTGATCCTGAGTTAGTTGGAGATGTTCTTTCCGTTATTAAGTCGATTGCACAAGAAGGAATAACGATGGTGGTTGTCACACATGAAATGAGTTTTGCAAGAGAAGTATCGAATCGGGTGTTGTTCATGGATGAAGGAGTAATCGTCGAGGAAGGCACACCTTTGGAAATTTTTCATGCAGCAAAAGAGGAACGTACCCGCCGTTTCTTACAACGAATTTCTGGTGAATCATTTTTTACCCCGCTAAAAGAACAGGTGAATTAACATTTCAATCAAAGGGAAGAAGGTGAATGTTATGGTGACAACCCAAATCATCATTGATGAAATCAGAGAAGATGAGAAGGAGCAGGTAAGAAACTTATTGGTAAAGAGTTATCAACAGTATGAACATTCCTATAAAGATCCTGAAATCTGGAAAACGTATTTAGAAAATATTCAAGCCTCCATTGATAATCCAGATGTCGATAAGATATTAGTGGCAAAAAGCAATCAGGATATACTTGGCAGCTTGCAGCTTTTTCAATCCTCCGAAAAGGCATATGCAAGGCCAGAACTCGAAATTTTTTCTCCCATTATTCGATTGTTAGGTGTTCATCCTGAAGCAAGAGGGCGTGGTGTAGCACAAGCGTTATTAAAAGCAAGTGTTGCCTACGCAAAGGAGCTTGGAGCGACAAGCTTGTATTTACATTCCAGTGATCGAATGCAGCATGCTATTCGACTTTACGAAAGGTTTGGCTTTAAGCGAGATAAAAGTAAGGAATTTAAAAATCAGGAAATTCTAGTAAAATGTTTTCGGTTAGACTTATGAAAGTTCAAGAAAATTATTAAGCTGACATTATACGTTAACGTGTCAATGATTATTATCCACACGAAAACGTTGTATTTATTAAAACTATAAATAGGAGTGATTCGGATGGGAGAAATTCTTCGAAATGCCGTTGAAAATAAGCGCAAAAAATTAATTAAAAAACTGATTGCTTATAATGTTTATAAGAAAGAAGATAAACACCTTTTTGAGCTCTCACTAACGGACCTAGAAAATGAATATAGAAAATTTAAATCCCTTAGTCATCCCCACAGTGATATTGGATCGATCAAATTAACTGGTCATAAATCAAACAAAAAGTTAAATCAATAAACGAATGATTTTGATAATAAAAATCCATCGAGAAAGGAAGTACGAATAATGAGTAAAGTGACCATTATATCTGGCAGTCCTTCAGAGTATACGCGATTAAATGGGGTTTTACATGGTGTTATAAATCATTTAAATGGGGTTGCAATATCTCCAGAAATCATTCATGTCCGCGAACTTCCATCAGAAGATTTAATTAAAGCGAAGTTTGATAGTGAAGAAATAATAAAGCAAAATAAGAAAGTTGAGCACTCAAATCTGGTCGTGATTCTGACTCCGGTTTTCAAAGCATCCTTTTCAGGAGTTTTAAAAACTTACTTGGATCTTCTTCCGCAAAATGGTCTTGAAGGTAAAACCATTTTACCGATTGCTATTGGAGGAACTTTTGGTCACTTATTAATGATTGATTATGCTCTTAAACCTGTTCTTACAGCTCTGGGAGCAACCCATATTTTAAAAGGAGTATTTATTTTAGATAATCAAATAAAAAAATTAGGCAATAATCGCTATGAATTAGATTCAGAAGCGAGAACTCGGTTGGTTTCTTCATTTAATGGTATAGAAAAATTGTTACTAGGGAAAAGTGTATCTCGTTCGGTTCTGTAAAGGACGCGATCAATTAAGGCGCCTAAAATGGCGCCTCAAAATGTTTATCTTTACACTTAGGAAACAGTTTGTTCTTGCTGTTGGCGGAGTTTTCGTGCAGCTGTGACCATATTTTTTAATGACGCAATGGTTTCATCTTCATGACGTGTTTTTAAACCACAATCTGGATTCACCCAAAACTGTTCTTTTGAAATAATCTCTAAGCTTTCGTTTAATATAGTGTCGATTTCTTCTACACTTGGCACACGGGGGCTGTGTATATCATAAACACCTAAACCGATACCAAGTTCATATGGATTTTGTTTTAGTGATTGAATTAGTTCCCCGTGACTTCTAGACGTTTCGATTGAAATGACATCTGCGTCAAGGGCACGAATTGGCTCTATGAAGTTATTAAACTCACAATAGCACATATGGGTATGAATTTGAGTTTCATTTCTCACACTAGAAGTCGCGAGCTTGAATGCATTCACAGCCCATGATAAATAGTCATTCCAGTCTTCTTTCCTTAGTGGCAAGCCTTCACGTAAAGCTGGTTCATCCACCTGAATTATGGCAATGCCTGCATTTTCTAATGCTTGAATTTCTTCCTTCAACGCTAAGGCAATTTGGTTGGCAACGTGTTCACGAGAAAGATCATCACGAACAAATGACCAATTTAATATTGTGACAGGTCCTGTTAACATCCCTTTCACATACTTCGACGTTAATCGCTGTGCTTCTGCAACTTCCTTCACGGTCATTGGAGATGTCCACTCGACGTCACCATAAATAATCGGCGGTTTCACACAACGTGACCCATATGATACCACCCAGGCTTTTTCTGTAAAAGCAAAACCTTTGAGCTTTTCACCAAAGTACTCTACCATATCGGTTCGCTCAAATTCACCATGCACGAAAACATCAAGGCCAATTTCTTCCTGAATTTGAATCCAGCGTGCGGTTTCACTTTTCAAAAACTCAGCATATTTCAAGTCGGTAATTTCTTTTTTACGCCATGCAGTACGCGTTCTTTTTACTTGATCGGATTGAGGGAAGCTTCCAATCGTTGTGGTTGGAAAATCCGGTAATTGTAAAGCTTCTTTTTGTAAAGATTGACGTTCTTTAAAGGGCATTGGACGTGTAAAATGCTCTGGCTTGACTTGTAATAAAAGCTCCTTCACACGTGGATTTTTCCTTCCCTCATGCTGCTCTAAGGCTTGAATTGCCACTATACTTTGTGACACACTTTTACTTCCAGACCAGTTCTCGTCTGAAACGAAGGATGTTATATGCGTTAACTCGATGATTTTCTCATCGGCAAAGGATAATGCGTTTAGTAATGTCTTGTCCAGAGTCTTTTCAGATTTAGTTGTGACAGGTACATGCTGTAAACTGCAAGAAGATTGAACCCACGCTTCATTTACGCCGCTTAAGGATAAAATAGCTTTGGTCATCATTGCTTTTTCAGCCAAACTTGCCCGCCAAATATCACGCCCATTTATGATACCAATCCCTAATATTTTATCTTGTGGGAAACCGTATTTACGGAGTGAAGCCATATTCTGATCAGCACCATGAATAAAATCAAGCCCAACTCCAGCGACAGGTAATTGTATGAGGTCTTCATACGCTGATAGTCCTTCAAAATAGGTTTGTAACATCAGTTTCGCTGCAGGTACTTCTTCTGCTAATTGTTTATAAATTTGTTGAACTAGTTTGATATCTTCAGGTGCTAGTGAAAGGACTAATGCTGGTTCTTCCACTTGTATCCACTGTGCTCCTGCATCTACAAGTTGTTGGAGTACTTGAACATAAAGAGGTAAGAGTCTTAAAATAAATGATGCTTTTGATATCGAATCGTAGCCTTTAGATAATTGTACAAAAGTATAGGGACCTATAATGGTTGGTTTTGTAATTAGACCTAGTTCAAACTTCGCTTCTAAAAAATAATCTAAAATGTAGTTTTGAGTTAATTTTAGTGGCTTGCCTTCATACTCAGGTACAATGTAGTGGTAGTTTGTATTAAACCATTTTGTCATTTCAGAAGCCACAACATCGTTTGCTCCACGTGCCATTGCGTAATAAGTTGTAAGATTTACCTTTTCACCAGTCCAATTATAACGGGCTGGAATTAAACCGAACATGGTCGCAAGGTCCAGCATACGGTCATAAAAGGTAAAATCTCCAACCGTAAGTATGTCTAATCCTAAGGATTGCTGATGCTTCAAATGATTTAAACGAATGGTCTTCATCTCAAAGATAAACGCTTCCTCTGATTTTTCACCCTTCCAAAAAGATTCCACACAACGTTTCCACTCTCGATTACCACCAATGTAGGGGTACCCAATGGCTGTACTAGCTAATTTCATTTACGATTCCTCCTTTTCATTTACATATATCCAAATACAAAAAAGCCATCTCCAGGAACCGGAAATGGCTATACAATCAAGTTAAAGGTATGTTTAAAAATCTTGCATAAACAATACAACTCATAACTCGTTTGTCGTACAAATGAATGTCACCACCTATTTCCACGTAGGTATCTGGTGTGTACTACAAATTGGCAGGTCTCCTGGCTCATCATCAATGTTCATCACACCTTCCCATCAAAAGACAGTGGTATTTGTGATTCACTCCGAATTACAGTTGCGGGACAGCGACGGATTTGCACCGTTCTTCCCTATTAAGCCAAGCCTCAGCTTGGCACCAATTCTTACACGATATGTAATTGCCAATTAATATAACATATAAAAAATCGTTCGTACACAATTTTCTGAGAATTATTTTTGTTATTGTCAAAGTGAAAATAGTATATTATAGTTGAACATATACAATATTTAGTAGTGAGCAATAAATCAAAACACTAAATATAGAAAATAACCAATATAAATGGTGTCTATATAGACTTAATAGGGAATCTGGTGAGAATCCAGAACTGTACCCGCAACTGTAAGTGCTGACGAAATAATCATATCCACTGTCTACGGACGGGAAGGGATTAGAGTAGGGAGAAGCACAAGTCAGGAGACCTGCCATTTCTATTACGTATTATCTTCTTCGGGAGCTGGGAAGATATAACGAGGGTATACCTACTATTACAGTGAATGAGCCTGTATGATAGATTAATCCACGTTATCAAACCCATCTTCATAGATGGGTTTTTTGTCGTTTCACTCACGAAGTCATTATGAAAAGAAATGAGGAATTTGGTATGGCAGTAAACAGTGTTTATTCAGACAAGGATTCGGTTTTGGCGGCAGTGAAAAAAGCTTCTGAAAAATATAATCTGAACACAAATGAATTAGTTGAAAAGATCGCTAATCTTGAAGACTCTTCCATATATGAACAATCCCTTTTTTATGCATTAAATCAAATTTCAATGAGCGATCCAAACTGGACCTTTCTAGCAGCAAATCTTTATTTACAGGAACTTTATCAAAATGCGTCAAGCAGCAGGGGATACGAGCCGGAAGAAAAATACGGAGGTTTTTACACGCTGATTGCTGAATTAACAAAAATAGGAATCTATTCCGAGGATCTATTACATGACTATTCAAAAGAAGAGATTGATACACTAGGCGCAGTAATTACATCAGAACGGGACAATTTGTTTAATTATATAGGGCTGTTCTTACTAGCAGATCGTTATTTGGCGAAAGATTACGAAGGAAAACTATACGAGTTACCTCAAGAACGGTTTATGGTCATCGCCATGACATTAATGAGAAAAGAACAAAAAGGAAACAGGTTAAACCTTGTAAAAGAAGCATATTGGGCACTTAGCAACTTGTATATGACCGTTGCAACACCAACTCTATCAAATGCCGGAAAAAGCTTTGGGCAGCTCTCTTCCTGTTTTATTGATACAGTGGACGATTCTTTAGATGGAATTTATTTGAACAATTGGGATTTTGCTAGATTAAGTAAAGACGGTGGCGGGCTAGGTGTTTACCTAGGCAAGGTACGTGCCTTAGGTTCAGATATCAAGAAATTTAAAGGTAATTCCTCTGGGGTGGTTCCATGGATTCGGCTTATTAATGATACGGCTGTGAGTGTCGACCAATTGGGCCAAAGGCAGGGAGCAATCGCCGTTTATTTAGATGTATTTCATAAAGATATTATGAATGGCTTTTTAGACTTAAAGACAAATAACGGTGACGAAAGACGAAAGGCTCATGATATTTTTACGGGTGTTTCCATACCTGACTTGTTTATGAAGAAATTAGAAGAAGTAGATGAAAACGGTCGAAGTGTTGGAGAATGGCACACCTTTTGTCCTCATCAAGTAAAACAAATAATGGGGTGGAAGGACCAAGACGGGAATCCCCTGGGCTTGGAAGATTTTTATGACGAGTGTGATGTAAAGTTTTTTACAGAAAAGTATGAAGAAGCAGTAAAACATCCTTTTCTTCCTCGAAAAACTTATCGGGCGATGGATATAATGGCAAGGATTATGATTTCTCAATTAGAAACCGGTACGCCATATATGTTTTATCGGGATGAAGTCAATCGTCAAAATCCAAACAAACATGCAAGAGGATATGGATGTGCGTCGATTTTTTGCAGTAATTTGTGTACAGAGATCACGCAAAATATGTCTGCCACCACGATTGTTAAAGAATATAAGGATGAAGAAGGAAATATTGTCATTGTTCGTAAACCTGGGGACTTTGTTGTCTGCAATCTATCATCTATTAATCTGCCGAAAGCTGTAAAAGGGAATGTACTAGAAAGATTGGTTTCAATCCAAATGAGAATGCTAGACAATGTAATTGATCTTAATACCATTTCAGTGGGACAAGCGGAAGTCACTAATAAGCAATACCGTCCTGTAGGCTTAGGTACGTTTGGCTGGCATCACCTCCTTGCGTTAGAAGGCATCTTTTGGGAGTCTGATGAAGCAGTTGAATATGCAGATCGTTTATATGAGGATATTGCTTACCTTACCATTCGTTCTTCTATGGAATTAGCAAAGGAAAAAGGCAGTTATCCAAAATTTGAAGGTTCAGAATGGCAGTCAGGCCAGTATTTTGAGCGCAAAGGATATAAAACAAATCGTTGGAACCAACTGATGGAAGATATTACAAAGTATGGGGTTCGAAATGGCTGGATGATGGCGATTGCTCCAAACTCATCCACAGCAAAGATTGGCGGTTCAACAGATGGGATTGACCCTTTGTATGCAGTCGAATACGCGGAGGAGAAGAAAAATTTCAAATTTAAAGTAACGGCACCCGATTTGGACCATAACAGTTACAATTTTTATCGACGAACTCGTCATGCGTTGGATCAAACATGGAGTATTAGGCAAAATGCCGCCAGACAGCGCCATATCGACCAATCGATTAGTTTCAATCTCTATGTTCGTCATGATATTAAAGCGGTAGAGTTATTAAATCTTCATAGGGAAGCATGGAGGCAGGGCTTAAAGACGACTTATTACATAAGAAGTACTTCTCAATCGGAGATAGAAGAATGTGAAGCATGTCAAAGTTAGCAGAGAAGAATGGAGGAAGTTTATTTCATGATTCATACACCATTAACCAAAATACAATTACTCAATCCTGACTTTCCAAACAAATCCACCGGAATCATAAATGGAAAGTCATCGGGAATCCTTAACTGGAATGATATTGCCTATCCAAAAATGTACGATTTATATCAAACTCTATTATCAAATTTTTGGAAACCGCAGGAAATCAATATGCAGGATGATATAAAACAATGGGATTCCCTTAGTAATCAAGAAAAAGATGTGTTTCTGCGTATTAATACGCAGCTAGCTTCTCTTGATAGCCTGCAGACACCAACCATGAGTCAAGTAATGGATTATGTGAGTGACTCTAGTTTTAAAGCGATCTTTGCTGTTATTTCACAACAAGAAGCTGTTCATAATGAATCATATTCGTATATACTAAGCTCGCTTATTCCCATTGGCGAACAAAATGAACGATTTAATCAAGCAAAAAGTGATCACATCGTCCAAAAACGAAATCAACTTATTTTAGATGCCTATGAGGAATTTAGACAAAATCCAACGCCGCAAACGTTGTTCAAGTTATGTGTAAACTCCATTAACCTAGAGGGGATTTATTTTTACGCCGGTTTTGCCTTTTTCTATCATTTAGCACGTCAGCAAAAAATGCTGAAAACAAGTACAATGATTAGTTATATTCAACGGGATGAAATGCAGCATGCCTACTTTATTGCTCAATTCATTCGAATCCTTTTAACAGAAAATCCGGAGCTTCATACAGACGAAAATATTAACTATATCTACCAAACGATTAACGAAGCGGTTGAGCTGGAAAAAGAGTGGGCTCACTATATTTTAGCTGAAATCAAAGGAATCGATTTAGAGGAATTTGAAGGCTATGTAGAATATTTAGCAAATAAACGATTGAGACAGCTTGGCTTGAAAAATCTTTATGAAGAAAGGATTAATCCGATGCCGTGGATTCAAATTTTTGGAGATGAAATGATGAATGAAACAAAGTCGGATTTCTTTGAACAAAAGTCCAGAACGTATTCAAAGGTCTCACAATCCAATGGATTTGACGAACTCTAAATTATCAGTTGCCATTGTTTACGCATCGGTATCAGGAAACACAAAAGAATTAGCAGAGGAACTTTATGAAATCTTTTTATCGCAGTCGGTTGAGCTATCTTTTTATAGAATAGAAGAGTTTTGTGTATCTGACTTATGTCATTATGACGCAATAGCTATCGGAACGTACACGTGGGGAAATGGTGATATCCCAAAGGAAATGAGGCAACTCTATCATGCGCTTGAGTCGATTAGTAGAAAAGACATGACAACAGCTGTATTTGGAACAGGTGATAGCTGTTATCCCAGGTTTTGTGGAGCCGTTGATCAATTTCGAGATATGTTGTACGTTCACACAAACTTAGCTGCTACCTTGAAAGTTGAACTCAGGCCACAAAAACAGGATTTGTTGCGTTGCGAAAAGTTTGTTGAAGCGCTAGTTTTGCGTGCTAGTATGTATAGCTATCGGCTAGTAAATTCGGATTAAACATAACTAATTTCAGTTAACCGCATAATTCCAAAGTGCATAAGACATGCCTTAGGAGAATAAATATCAACTTAGTGTGGGTATTTTTTTCCTAGGAGGAATTAACATGAGTGAAGTTTTTGATAGGTCAGCCAGATTTGAACACCGTTTTTGGCTTCAAATATTAGGTGATCATTCTAGGTTTATTTTTGAAGCTCTTGCCCCCATTCAAAAAGTTGAGATTGAGCAGGCATCAAATTTTATAAACATTTTTGATACACTTTTAGAACAGGCAAAATCTTCACCACTGACACAACTAACAGCTCAAGTAGAACCAGAAGTACTAAGATTACGGGAATTCAAATTAGAATTAATAAGAAAACACCTTGTCGGAAAAATCAAAATTCACCTTTCACCTACATTCATTAATCATATGGTAAATGAATTAGAGGAATATTTAAGGATTTTGAATCATTTAAAAGAGGGGAAAATGCCACCCGTTTACCATGAACTTCATCATCACCTTCTATGGTTACTAGACGCAGCAGGTCATTCAGACGCTATCTATTCAAATTTAGATGGTGTGGAAAAGAAATTAAGAGAGAAAAGTAAGACATTTAAGAAGGATTTTGAAGGTTTTTATCTAAAAGCAGTAGAGCTTGCAGGATATTTAAGAACCAATTTGACTTCCTTTCCAGCTTTGACAAAAATGACGAATGACGCACAATTAGAAATTAAGTTATTTCAAAATTTCTTAACGGAACTAGAAGAATTAGAACTAAGTAATCAAGCATTAGGAACATTTGCACCGTTAATGGCCGACCATATGTACCGGGAAGAATGTTATTATCTAATGAAATTAGCAGAATCCGCAAACATTGAGCCGCCAAATTGTGATCCTGCTAAACCTCGACTTAAGGAATGAAAACAATTAGGATATAGCTGCTAAAGTGTTCAGGGGATAACCTCCTGAACTCTTTTTTGTGTCTATTGTTTATTCTTCTAAAGGAAGGACTTCAGTTATAAGCAGAGATTTCTCTGAAAAAATGCAATACAAATCCGTCATCATACCATGTATCTGAGCCTTTCGTATTACAAAACCTTCGTATCCCTGTTTTATCAGGCTCTTACGAAATACTGTATTGGCTTCTTCTTTATTTAAAAGGATGGCATTATCTTTCCAGGTTACGTTTCTTTTTTTTGCACCTAAGTAATCACAATATAGGTCACGTTCCCTCATAAACAGATCATATGATTCCTCTGTATTTGATTCGTAAATCTTTAAATTAGGTTCATCTATATAAACTTTATAGATATAGCCGCTAGCAGGTTTTTCATATTGAATGATTTTTGGTTCCCCATTCTCCCAGAACTCGCTCTTTGATTTCTCGATCACCGTCTCAGAGCCAATTGCAAACGGTTTTGCTGTATGAATATCCGAAGTAAACCAAAATCCAATCGTATTGATATCGTTACTTAAATTTTGGACTACCGTTTCTTTATTGAAATTTTGAAATTTTCTTATCGACCCATGGTAAACAATCATTTCATGACCTCCATTATTAATTTACCCCAAGTTTTAGATAATCATCTTAAACCGAGAAAATTTGAACCCACTAAGTTAATACCTAGTGGGTTTTTGAGTCTTTATTAAATAAAGTTAGCAAAAATATATAAAATAACAATACTAACTAAAATCGTTATATTGGACATCGTGGCAATAAAACGGGTGCTGTTGGTACTATATTTGAATTCAACTGCAAATGTTAAGGCAGATGCTGCAACAGGCAGTAAAAGTCCAATCAGAATGGTATATCGGAACATGATTTCGAAGGGAAGGATGAAGTATAAGACTAAACCGACGATAAGACCTAAACCATATCGGAAAGCCAAAAATTTCATCATAGGCTTTATAAATTGTTTTTCAAATTTAAAATTTAAAAAGAGTCCTAACAACAATAAAGATAAAGGCATATTTGCTCCAGAGATTTTACTAGCCACATTAATGATTATGTCTGGTAACTGGATATGGATTAGATTTAAAATACTGGCAATAAGATAGGTCATTAATGGAATAGACTTGCCCAATTTCTTCAGAATTTCCATTGGGTTAAGCCTGAGACCTTCTTCTGAAAAATAGCTTCCAAAAATAAAACAAATTCCGAAGACCACAAATGATGCTCCCACATCAAACATACTAAAATAAGTTAAGCCATCTATGCCCCAGATGGCATAAACTAAAGGAAATGCAAATAAGCCTACATTAAACCCGGAAGATAGCATTAAAAGTGAACCCTTTAGTTCTCTCTCTTCATTTTTAAACACGAATAAGCCCAAACATGCTGTTATAATTCCATAAACGAGTACAATTACGGGTAAAAGTATTAAAGACGTTTCTATCTTTACGGAATCGAATGTTACAAGAACCAAGGCGGGAAGGGTAATTTTAAAAATAATTTTTGAAATAACTTCTCCATCTTTTTCTTGTAAAATATTGAAACGTTTTAACAGATACCCAAATGCAATGATCATAATAATATAAAGAAATTCTTGATTCATATAAAAAATCTCCTCTACGAAGTATCTTAAGTTGAGTTTCTGTTCAGTTCTAATTAAACCATAAATTCAATCATGATTAATAGATTTAGCACTTCTGTATATTTCTTTTACACGCTATAGATAATATAACTGATTAACGAAAGGAGATGACAGAATGAAGACTAAGGATGATTTAAAAACAGGAGCAAAGGTAACTGCGGATAATCAAATTTACGGAACCCCTAATAGCAAAAGCAAGGATGGTACCGGCGACTCACCAAATGACAATGTCGGTAAGAATAAAAAGGGACTTGATCGTTAAGGAAGCAGCCAATTTATATTGGCTGTTTTTTTCACAATATTAGGTGAGGACTGAATGGTTAATAAAAATCTAAGCGAACAAGAGTGGGTTTACCATTATCTTAAGAATAGTAATAAACCCTTGCCTCTAGTTTTAGGTTCGAGAGGTACCTGGGGGATAAGTGGAAATAAGGCGATTATTTTAGTGGCATTTACCTTCCCAGATATTGCAGTTATGAGAGATCTGCACAATGTAAGTAAAAATCCTATACGAGAAATGAAATATAAAGATATCGTTTATTACGCGGTAAATATAGTAGCTAAAAAACAAGTTGAGTACGTGATTGATTACTGGAAAGAATAAAAAACATCATTAAATGAAAAACGAGTATCAGGAGATGGAAGGTATGTCTACATTTTGTCCTGAATTATGGCCAGAGGAACCGACCCCGGATAACCTTGAAAATTGTCGTGAATGTGGTCTTTATCAGCACGGGTCACGAATGGTCTGGGGTGAAGGAAATCCGGAAGCACCGATCATGGTGATTCTAGATAATCCTGGAGCCAGGGAAGACCGTGCGGGGAATTCAGTTGTTTGCGGAACGAGACAAACATTACAACAAGCGGCAAGTGAAGCGGGTTTGAAAAAGGACGACTTGTACGTGACATATATCCTTAAAAGAAGGCCAGTGCGTGCTTATGACAAGGATGAGGTACGCCAAACCTGTATGATTCATTTAGAACAACAAATTGTACAAAAAAAGCCCAAACTTATTCTATGCTTAGGAAATGTGGTTGTCCAATCCTTTTTTCGAAACCCGGAAGCAGATGTAAAAGCATTACGGGGAACATGGAACAATGTTCAGGGCTATCAAACCACAGTGGCTTACCACCCGCTGGCGGTTAGGCGCCGTCCCAACTTATGGTCCTACTTTTTACGTGATTGGGAGTTTGTTGCAGAGGGGTATCATCATTTAAAGGATTAGTGAAGATATTTTAAAATCTTGCTAATTAAACTTAATGGCGGGGCACCCTTCGATTTTAACAAAGGGTGCCCCGCCATTTTAAAGGTAAGCATATATATTGATAGTATTGGACTAGGAAGCGCGCTTATTTGCCAGTTCTGCTTGTTTAGTAGATTTAGATTTGATTCTAGCAATTATAAAAATAATTGCTACTGCTGCTAAGGTAAAAGAAACAATTAGAAGAGCGGTCATCTTTACAGAGGATTGATCATCTGAATATCCTTCCACCGATCTTTTACTTTCACCTATTTTGTTAGCTGCTGTTACTTTATAAGAATAGGTGACGCCACTTTTTAGCTTAGCGCTATTATCCATATAGTTTGGATTTGATATGTCAGAAACGATCTGTTTGTAGCCGCTGCTTAAACCAATGATATTAATTTCTTTCCGATAGACCGTGTAAGATGCTGCTCCAAATGATGGATTCCAGCTGAGTGAAACAGAATCATTATTTTTCCTGTCCGCCAACACCCAATCTGGCTCGTTTGGAACTTTTGTTATTTCCGTATGGAAGGTATAAATTCCAATCTGTTTTTCGGTCTCTCCGAATAATGAGGATACCTTCCAGTAATAACGAGTATCTTTTTCCAGGTTCTTTACATCTGCAGTTGGTAAAGAGACGGTTTGATCGACAACAATATTTTTTAAACTTGGATCTGTCGCCACCTGCACGTGGTAACTGTCGGTATTAGGACTTGCCTCCCAGTTTAACGTGACTTTGGAAGGGTTCACTCCAGTTGCTCTACTTTCAGGGGAGACAGTAAGTGAAGAAGCTGGCACTACTTTGATCATACGTGAACCATGGGTGGATAGCTTAGCAGTGAAGCCATTTTCCATACTTCCTAAATCTTGATGACTCCACAAATCACGAACCAATGCAGAACCCTCAATTCCTAAATCTGCCCATTTAACCCTTACATCATGCGTAGATGAGCCAGTATTAAAAAGGGCTATATTATAGGAACCGTCGGGAAGGCTTTGGTAAAAAACCTGAGTGTCACCCTTTTTATATAATCGCTTCCCTGCAACACCACTCTGATTGACACCTAGAATTTCATCATTGGTTAACAGACTTAGACCGAAATCATCCAGCTTTGTCAGGTCGTTTCCAATAACAAACTGAGACGCTGCTATCGCCCAGAGAGAAACATAAGAAATTTTCTCATCTTTTGTTAAACCATCCTTGCTGCCATTTGCTACATTCAGTGAATCTAAATCATTCCAACCGCCAGGACCTGCATAAGGCTGCCACTCTGCGACATCATCGAATCTTCTCGTTACCTTTTTCCATGAAGCAAGGTAGGGTGTCCCGTAAGCTTCGACATCATGGTCGGTACGCCAGCCATTTGATAATTGTTTCCAGGTAGAAATATGTTTAATATCGAGATTATTAGACAATTCCACATGAATAGGTCTGCCTGTTTTCTCGAGTGCCTTTGCCCATGCTTCGACATCGGCTATATCCTGATTTCGAACACCATCAATTTTAAGGTAATCGATGCCATACGATGCAAACAGCTTTGCCCATGAATCAATAAACTCCTGTGCACCAGGTTTCGAGAAATCGATGGCATACATTTCTTCATAATTAAAGTTTTTCTTATTCCCTTTGCTAAAGTCGACGATATCTTTCGCATGATAAGGTGTGCCTTCAATGGGAGTGTTTTGATCTACCGCAGCTTTTGGAATCCCAAGTGTTACATAGTGGCCGAACTTCAATCCCTTATTATGAATATAGTCCCCAAGTGCTTTCATTCCGTTGGGGAACTTCTCAGGGTCAACGGCCCACCTGCCATATTCATCAACGGTAGTTCTCCAATCGAGCATATAATAATCATCAAGATTAACATATTGATAGCCGTGCGATTTAAATTTTGATGCCAGCACATCTGCAGCTGCTTTAATCTTATCCTCTGTCGGCTTTTTTCGAATCGAACTCCAGCTGCTCCACCCCATAAAAGGGCGTTCCGCCAAATCATTATATGAAGAAGCCTCTGCTTTATTTGGAGATAAAACAGGGAATGAAAAAATGCCAGACAGCACAATTGAGCAGGAAACAAAAGTTGTGATTATTTTCTTAAGCATAAAATCCTCCTCAAAATAGATGTATATAAGTACTATATTAATATAGAAAACTCTAAATTTTAATGAACAATATGTTCCAACATATATTTCGCTCATATGTACTTAATATAAAAAAGCAATGTAATTGTATGAGCATACAATTATATTGCTGTTAAACAGTTATGTATAAAACTCCAATACTGTAGTAAAATATTATTTTATATGTAACTCTTACGAAAGGAGTTTCACCTTGATAGAATCATTGCTTTTAAATTTCCTTTTTCTGTTATTTCCGGTTTTAACTTTTCTAATATTCTTTGAAAGTAGGTTCCATACATATAATCAATACTTTCTAACACTACTTTCATCTATTTCCATGGTTTTATGTATGGCATTTCCTATAAGATTAGAAATTGGCTTTATTTTTGATTTACGCTATATCCCATTTCTAATTATTGCTCTTTTTGGAGGATTTAAGTTTACGTTCCCACTATTTATTGTATTAAATGCTTATCGGTTTTTAGTTGGTGGGGAAGGAACTATTCATTCGTTTATTTTTGCTTCTGTTATTTTTATAATCGTACCATTCTTACATAAATGGTTTATGAATCAAAGTAGAAAGAAACGAATCTGGAGTGCCGTAATAGTCTCTATTTTTACTATGCTCCTGTACCTTACAATTTTGGGTACATTAATGCCAGTATTGAATAGGGAATTTTGGACATTAACCATCAATGCTTTAACTACTTATGCTGTCGTCATGTTCATTATCATGATTTTAATAGAGCAAATTCTTGCTAATATTAAGAAACGTGAATCAACTCAACAGTCGGAAAGATTTAATATAATCAGTGAATTATCAGCTAGTGTTGCCCATGAAATTAGAAATCCACTTACAGTTACAAATGGATTCCTCCAGCTTCTAAAAAATTCTCAAAACATTACGCAAGAAGAGAAAAAGTATATTGATTTTTCATTAGTAGAATTAAAACGTGCTGAAAGAATTGTAAGCGACTTTCTAGCATTTGCTAAGCCTCAAAGTGAAAACATGATTTTTTCTAATCTTAATGAGGAAACAGAATATGTTAAAGACATCATTACTCCATTTGCCAATATGCATCAGGTTGAGATCCAATATAGGTTTACTAACACATTAAATATTCAGTATGATAAAAATCAGATGCAGCAATGCTTAATGAATTTATATAAAAATGGGATTGAATCTATGATAGAAAATGGCGGGGTCCTTTCTATCAATGTAACCGAACTTAAGAATGACATCATTATAAAAATTAAAGATACTGGGGTCGGTATGACTAAGAAAGAAGTTTTACAATTAGGAAGACCCTATTATTCTACGAAGAATGAAGGAACAGGTCTTGGCATGTTGATGGTTTATAGTACAATCAATAAACTAAATGGAAAGATTGAAGTAGAGAGTGAAAAAGGGAAAGGAACTACGTTTATCATTTCTATACCTGCTTAACTAATGTAAGACAAAGGGTGAAATTGTGGGTGTATTAGGAATGAAACAATAAATTAAAAAGACTTAACCCCATGGTTAAGTCTTCAGATTGTCGAGAAAGGTATCTTTCTCGGCAATTTTTATTTTTCTGCCTGCCCAAAGGCCTGTTGATTTCCGCTCCAGGTGCTTCGCTTTCCGCGGGCGTGCCGGGGAGCCTCCTCAGCGCTTAAGCGCCTGCGGGGTCTCCCCAGCCCCGTACTCCCGCAGGAGTCTTCGCACCTTCCGCTCCAATCAACAGGGAGAATGAAACTGGAGATTGCCACACACTTTTTCCAACCGGGCTAAGTGCGTGGCAATCTTTTTCATGTTTTGGCATGCTGCGGTAAGTAACACTTGCTCAGTCGCATTTCGCAATTCGCGTAACCTACAATAGCGAAGCCCATGCAGTTCTTTTGAATCTGCGAAGCTTCGCTCTACTTTTTCTTTTCTAAATTTATATAGTATTTTACCTGACTTTGAAAGTCGGTTAAGTCGAACCTTTTCCTTATGTTCCTC
>NZ_JBIVOI010000016.1:125215-176056 GCF_044754045.1 Neobacillus sp. NPDC093182 | reverse complement strand
TTGATTAGCTCATTTTGTTACGTTGGCTAGTTTCTATAGAAGAAACTAATATTTTTTGTTGACGTTCTTGTTTGTTTAGTTTTCAAAGAGCAATTTAATTTGTCTTAAGCGACAGTGATATTATCATATCACATCTCTATTATTATTTCAATATAATAATTTAACTTTTTTTGTTCTCACTTTCTACTAGTAAATCCGGCGTTAAAAGCAACTCCTTTATAATAGCACCTTCGATTCACTTATGCAATAGAAAGTTTTCTTTTTTTCGAAATAACATTTCTTCAAAGCCTTTCTTTAGAAAACAATATCAGTTCCTTTTAAGCACCAACATAAAAACCGACTTCATATGAAGTAAACTTACAATAATAATTACTTTGATTAATAAAAATCACGGCATGATTATAGTAATAAAAATCTTATTATGAAGAGAAAATCTATTATAATTAAATAAACAATATGAAGAAACATCTTTTGATATTGTCCTTTTTAGGGCTTAGCAGTAGATGATAGTTTGTTAATTTGAGAGGAAGTTTTTTATGCTATCTGAAATTTTCGCCACGCTTTTTGATGTGATTTTACCACTCTCTTTGCCTGTCATAACAGGGGTCTTGCTTAGTAGGTTTGGGAAGCTGGAAATCAAGCCGCTTTTAAACTTTGCCTTATATTACATAACGCCATTCTTGATTTTTGATACTTTAATGGAGGCGCGCCTGTCGCCTGAGGATGTATATTTAACTCTTGCATATTCCTTGCTAAACTTAGTCTTGCTTGCGGTTGTAGCCAATATGATAGGAAAATTACTCAAACTGCCTGCCAAGGATATAGCCGGGTTAACCTTGATTTCCTCTTTCACCAATGCGGTCAACTATGGAATTCCACTCATGTTGCTTGCCTTTGGTCAGCTGGGGCTCGAAAAGGCATCGGTTTATATTGTAATGCAGATGGTCATGATGCACACGCTGGGAATCTTCTTTGCAGCGCGCTCTCATTTTACAATAAAAAATGCGATTAAATCCGTGTTTGCCCTGCCGGCAATTTATGCTGTATTGCTAGCGATGGTGCTACGCACATTTGATTTAATCCTGCCCGGCGGACTCGCCACCGGAGTTTCCATGATCGCAGAAGCCTACCCACCCATTGTTCTAGCGGTTTTAGGAGCACAAATGGCCAGTGTGAAAACAGAAACGATCACTAGGAATACACGGGTCACCTTTTGGACTGGCATGGGCATGAGATTATTGATTGCACCTCTGATCGCTTTATTATGTTTACATCTATTAGAAATTGAAGGCATTATGTTCTCTACTCTATTAGTATTATCATGTATGCCCGTTGCGATTAACGCAGGCATACTAGCAGAAAAATTTGATGCATCACCAAAAGTGTTAACTAAGACGATTCTTTGGACTACCCTATTATCCTTTTTCATATTACCGGTATTGATTGTTTTGGTTAAGTAGGATCCCGGAAGTTCGGTTACTCCAACGCTTCTGAAGTCCCACTGCTGTCGGTTTTCCTTTCACAAAAAGTCGCTTCGCTATCTAATAGCAAAGCGTCTTTTTTGTGAGTAGAATTGTTAAAAAACATTCAAATTTGCCAAGGGCTATCTTCATAATTTTTATTAAAATAAGCTTAGAGTATATGAAAGGAAGTGGCTTATGTTACTAAAAAGTCGTACTGAATCGAAAGAATTATTGGCTATGCGCTATTTAAACAAAAGGATGGAATTAACTCAGGATGAACAATTTCGTTATTCAAACCTTGAAAAAGGCTATGAAGGGGAACTAAAATTTGACCGATTAGCAGAAAGTCTTCATGAAGAAATATATATCTTAAATGACTTGTTACTTAAAGTTAATAACTCCTACTTTCAAATTGATTCATTACATATTTTACAAGGGGTTATTCACCTATTGGATATAAAAAATTATCAAGGTGATTATTATTTAGAAAATGATAAACTATATGCGGTTTCGTCCGGTCGCGAATATAAGAATCCTCTTGACCAGTTAAAAAGGTGCTCGACTCAATTCCGAATACTCCTTCAAACCCTCAAACTAAATTACCTATTTGAGGCCTCGGTTATCTTTGTTAACCCTGAATTCACCTTATATCAAGCCCCAAGGGACCAACCAATTATTTTTCCAACCCAGGTTAATTGTTTTTTGAGTGAAATAAATAAAACACCTTCTAAGCTAAATGTTGGGCACAAGAAACTCGCCCATACACTAATCTCATTAAACCAAACTAAAAACCCCTTCACGGAATTGCCTGAATACAGTTATGACAAGGTACAGAAAGGAAATTACTGTAGAACCTGCGGGTCTTTTCAGGTTTCTATTAAAAATAATTACTTTGTTTGTGGAAGTTGTGGAGAACATGAAATGATTGAACAAGCTATTTTACGTAATGCAGAAGAATTTAAACTGCTTTTTCCTGATCGAAAGATTACAACCCAAAGCATTTATGATTGGTGCAAGGTGGATTTACATAGGAGGACATTTAGCCGGGCTTTAAAGAAAAACTATACCGCATTTGGAAATACAAGAGATACTTATTATCAATAGCTTTTTTACGAGAGGACTGATTCAGACAGTGTCTATTTTTGGGGGCATTGGACTGTCTGAATACGGCTTGCATTCTGACTGCTCCTGGTTTTTTCGCCTTGGCTCTGTCCGAATGACACCCTCATTCTGACAGCTCCTTGCTTTTTTCACCTCGTCCTGTCTGAATGACACCCGCATTCTGACAGCTACTCGCTTTTTTCGCCTGATCCTGTCCGAATGACACCCGCATTCTGACAGCTCCTTGCTTTTTTCACCTCTTCCTGTCCGAATGACACCCGCATTCTAACAGCTCCTTGCTTTTTTCGCCTCGTCCTGTCCGAATGACACCCGCATTCTGACAGCTACTCGCTTTTTTCGCCTCGTCCTGTCCGAATGACACCCGCATTCTGACAGCTACTCGCTTTTTTTTCCCTAGCCTGTCCGAATGACACCCGCATTCTGACAGCTCCTCCCCTTTTTGCGCCTCACCCTGTCCAAATAAGACGTGTAATCTCCTGTTTTCCTATAATACCTACTCTAAAAGCTTCGACAGTTTCCTGCTTATCCTTTTATTAACCAAACTATAAAGTTTCTTTATAAAATAAATGACGATTAGAAAAACAAATACGAAGTATTCAGGAACTTCCATGACGCGAAAAGGGCTTATGGCATTACGCCAAGCGGTTTTCATTTCAAAGCCCAACAAGAGGTCAATACCAAAGGAACAACTTATTAATATGGCTAGCATCCCTATTGTAATACCGATTATTTTCATTCTCTTATCACCTTTCAATTTATAATTCCTCATTCTTTATGAAATTGCTCTGGTACTTTCTAGAAAATGAAGAATACCTTTTCAATATTAGTGGAAAATAATAAAAAAGCAGGAAAGGTTTAGTGACGATGTCTCTATTTTCCCTATCCAAAAAATTAAAAAAATTAAAACTGCAAAAGAAACAGGCTCAACAAACCGGTCAGTCACCCAAAGCAATTCATAGCTCTTTACAAGATCAAATAAATTATATTAAAGAAAAAACAGGGAATAGCATTGATGTTGTCATCCGAAAATTACAGCTTGGGGATGGCAAAAGTGCAGCGGTTGTTTTCGTAGAAGGAATTTCAGATAGTAAGTCAATTAATGATTTTCTGATTGAATCCATTATGAATAATCGTCACGTTCACAACAGCCAGCCTATTTTTGAGATCCTTTTAAAAGAGGTAGTAGCGCTGGGTGATGTAAAAGAAATTACGGATTGGGACAACTTGTACCTATCCTTAATGTCTGGCGAGAGTATTGTACTGGTTGATGGTGCACAAAAAGCCCTTAGTGCCAGCACCAGAGGCGGGGAGCAGCGTTCCATTCAAGAACCTGGGAGCCAAGTAACGGTTCGGGGGCCGAGAGATGGTTTTACCGAATCCATTCGTACCAATACCGCTTTGATTCGCAGACGTATTCAAAACCCCGATTTATGGCTGGAAAATATGAAGATTGGCAGAGTCACGAAAACGGATGTTTCCATTATGTATATAAAAGGCATTGCAAAGGATGAAATTGTTGAGGAAGTTCGGAATCGATTAAAAAGCATTGAAATTGACAGTATTCTTGAATCAGGTTATATCGAACAGCTTATTGAAGACCAGGCATTGACGACATTTCCAACCCTCTATCATACGGAAAGACCGGATATGGTTGCTGGGAATCTCCTCGAGGGAAGGGTTGCGATCATTGTTAATGGAACCCCTTTTGTCCTTATTGCACCGGCAGTTTTTATCCAATTTTTTCAGTCGGTAGAAGATTATTATGGCCGGGCTGATATTGCAACTGCACTGCGCTTCTTAAGGATTTTAATATTCCTTATCTCGATTATCGCACCAGCTACTTATATTGCGATTACAACTTTTCATCAGGAAATGATACCGACACAGCTGTTAGTTGCAATTGCAGCCCAGAGGGAAGCAGTCCCTTTTCCGGCATTGGTCGAAGCACTGATCATGGAAGTTGCTTTTGAAATCCTCCGTGAAGCAGGAGTAAGGATGCCTAGAGCAGTAGGTTCAGCCATTTCAATTGTTGGTGCGCTGGTTATTGGTCAGGCAGCCGTTCAGGCAGGGATTGTTTCCCCTGCTATGGTCATAGTTGTAGCTATAACTGCCATTGCCAATTTTGCAACTCCAGCTTTTGCAGTCGCCATCTCTGCCCGTCTCATTCGCTTTGGATTTATGTTTGCAGCTGCAACTTTCGGTTTTTATGGAATCATTTTGGGTGTTATCATTCTTGCCGTACATTTATGCAGCCTTCGGTCTTTTGGAGTACCTTATTTAACCCCAATGGCCCCCCTTATCTTAGCTAACATAGGCGATTCAATTATCCGTTTGCCACTTTGGGCACAAAAAAAACGTCCAAGAACTATTAGCAGCGATAACGAGAATCGGGTAGGCGATAATCAGAAACCCACACCACCTGAAAGCAGGGGGATGGTCAACTCTGAGATAGAAAAAGGTGACCCGGATGAGAAATAAGCGATTATTGCATTTATTGATAATTTTAGGAAACATCCTCCTTTTATCAGGTTGTTGGAGTAAAAAGGAATTAACCGACTTGGCTATTGTTGCTGCCATTGGAATAGACAGGAATGAAGAAGGCAGATATGTTGGCACATTGCAAATTATCAATCCAGGTAACGTTGCAGGCGGTATGCAAGGCGGCGGCGGCGGGAGTCAAGGACCACCCGTTTCCGTCGTTACGGGAACAGGAGATAGTATTGTGGAGTTAAGCAGAAGGACATCCCGTAAATTGTCAAGAACACTGTATTATGCGCATACAAATTTAGTTGTCATTGGTGAAGATCTTGCAAAAGAGGAATCCATCAGCACCATTCTTGATCCACTAGAACGTGATGCGGAATTCCGGAGTACAGCAATCATTGTGATCGCCCAGGGAACGAAAGCTTCCGATATTGTTAAAGTGTTGACAGCAATTGATAAAATCCCATCAAATAAAATAATCAAAACGTTAAAATTTACTGAAAAGACTTGGGGAGAAAATCTCTCTGTTAATGTGCAGGATGCGATAAAGACACTTGTCTCACCTGGTAAGGAACTGGTTGTTTCGGGATTTCGTTTAAGCGGAGATGTTAATAAAGGGAAAAAAATCGAAAATACTCAGCAAACAGAACCCTCTTCTTTACTTTACGCAGGTAGTCTTGCGATATTTAAAAGCGGGAAGTTAAACGATTGGATCGATGGTGAGACTGCAAGAGGGTCTGTATTCCTCCTCGACAAATTAAAAGCAACTGCACTTGCTATAAAGTGGGAAGGAAAAGACGAGGCTATAATATATGAATTAATCAGACAAAAAACAAAGGTAATGGCAAAAATGGAAAAAGGAAAGCCCCGCGTTTCAATTGAGGTTCAGGCGGAGGGAAATATAGGTGAGACAAGGGTGCCCACAGACCTTACTAATCCTGATGTTCTTTTAAAAATAGAAAAAGCAATTGAAAAGGAAATTAAAAAAGAGATTTCTATGGCTGTGAAGCAGGCCCAAAAAAATAAATCCGATATTTTTGGTTTTGGAGATGCACTTCATCGAACAAACCCTAAGGAATGGGAAAAAATGGCCTCTAAATGGAACGATGTTTATTTTCCAGAAGTTAAAACAGAAATAGTAGTGGATGCCTTTATTCGTCGAACAGGATTACGTAACAAGCCCCACCAAGTTAATAAGTAATAATCAAATAAGATGAAAAGGATGTGACAAAAGCGTGGAAAAGGCAAAAATAAGCTTATACCAGCTTTTTGTCCTAATCTTGTTATTTGAACTGGGCAGTGCAATTTTGGTACCCCTGGCAATTGATGCCAAACAGGATGCCTGGCTGGCCATTCTCTTTGGATTGTTAGGGGGGCTATTCTTATTCTGGGTAAATTTCCGTTTATTTCTTTATTATCCAGAGTTAGTCCCCCCGGAATATATGCAAAAGCTGCTTGGAAAAATAGTAGGTACAATCCTTGCCTTTTGTTATATTATTTTTTTTATGTATACGGCAGCCAGAGTACTTCGCGATTTTGGTGAGATGCTCCTGACCTTTGCCTATCTTGAAACTCCCTTATTTATTGTAAATGCCTTACTGATGCTGGTTATTATTTATGCTGTTAGCAAAGGTATTGAGGTTGTGGCAAGAACGGGAGAATTATTTTTTGTTTTTATCTATTTTCTAGCTATTACTGGTTTTATTCTGATTATCTTTTCTGGGCTCATTGATATAAATAATTTAAAACCTATACTAGAGCATGGCATTTTTCCTATAGCCAGAGTAGTATTCACTCAAACCTTATATGTTCCATTCGGTGAAGCCATTGTTTTTTCAATGATTTTCCCCTATGTAACAAAAACAAAAAGAAAAAGTGCGAAAAAAATAGGTTTATTTGCAATAGGGCTGAGCGGAATTAACCTTGCTATTACTATGGCGATAAATATTGGAGTATTGGGTGTTGACCTTACTGCCCGCTCACAATTTCCGCTTTTAAGTACCATTCAAAGCATACAAGTAGCAGAATTTCTCGAACGTCTTGATGTTTTTTTTATGATATCTACCGTCATCTGTATTTTTTTTAAGGTAAGCATATATTTTTATGCTGCCGTTGCAAGTACTGCGGTCATATTTAAGATAAAAGAACCTTCAAGTTTAACCTATCCCATAGGAATGGTTATTTTATTCATGTCTGTTACAATCGCAAGTAGCTATGCTGAGCATTTAAAGGAAGGGTTGAAATTTGTTACAAGCTATTTGAGCCCGTTCTTCTTTATTGTTATTCCCTTACTGCTCTTAGGGATTGCCTTTTTAAAAAACCGAAAAAGTAGTAATCAAAAAATATAAGGACAAGGGGTTAAAACCCCTTGTCCTTATTTCTGACTATTTATTTGCTACTTTTCTCCGATTTACAGCAAAGAAGGTTGCTCCTACCGCAACTAAACCAAATCCAAGTATTAACAAGTTAAAACTGTTTGTTGCTGTGTTTGGCAGATTCAGTCCAGGTTCTTGCGTTACTTTAACAACTGGAGTTGAACCATTTTCGATTTCTTTACCTGGAATAGATGGAGCTTTCACTCCATCCCCAACTGTTCCCTCACCTGGTTTCTCAGTATCCCCTGGAGCAGGATTTTCCTGAACAGCAGCTGTCGTAACAACAGTAGTTCCATAAATAAAACTTTCCGAGTTCTCACTTATTCCTAAAACCTCAATCTTATATTCTGTTTCCGCTTCAAGATCAGTCAAGGTATAAGAAGAATCAGTTAAATCAATCGCCACTTCTTCCCCATCTACTAGGACATAGAAGAGGTAATCCTGTACGCCGTTTTGCGGAACGGGTCCCCAGCTAATCTCAATCGTACTTTCCGTTACTTGATTGACGGAAATGTCCAGATATTCATACATGACGATGACCCCATTGTCTTCTAACGTCTGAATCACAGATCGTGTTTCAGACCCTTCCGTTAAATCAAGTAGATTATTCATAATTAAGACGTATTGTAAATTCTCTAATTCTAGCAGACTTGAAATATCGTCAATTTCGTTATACCCAATGTTAAGAAATTCAATATTTAAGTTCGCTAACGGACCAATATCGTTTACCTTATTTTCTTGCAAAGACAAAAGGGTAAGCTTTGAAAATTGAGATAGGATACTAATATCTACTATTTCATTGCCATCAAGCATTAACGATTCTAAATTTGTTAATGCTGCCAGCCCAGAAATGTCTGACAGTTTATTATTGCTTAGCGATAAATGAACTAAATTCGATAATCCAGCTATTGGCTCAAAATTGCGAATGGCGTTGGAGTCCAATAACAATTCCTGCAGATTAACAGCTAACTCTAAACCTTCAAGCTCCTCAATTCCCCGATCGCTCGCATCTAAGCTTATCAGAATGGTCATATCACTCTCGTAAAGGTCACGGGAGTAAATATGCAAAGCATCACGTACTGCCTCTTCTAAAGCCGGGTCCTTAAATGAAATCACTTCCCCCTCTGGTACAGGTGGTGTCGTCAAATAGTTATAGGCACTGGCCCAAACATTACCAGATTCATCAACAGCTTCTACCGTAATCTCATATTCTGTCATCGGCTCAAGATCCGTCACCTCATAACCATTCTCTTCAACTGGTATTTCTGCCACTAACTCACCATTTAGATAAAGATTATAAGCGCTCAGAAAATCAGTAACGCCAGGAAAATTAAATTCAAAATGAATCGAGGATTCCGTTACATCCTGAATCGAAATTTCAAAGTTTTCTAACAGCCACTCAACTGAAACCCCAGCTGTAATTAGTTTTTTCAACACCTCAGCATCTTCGGAACCTTTTCTAAAATCAAGACCTTCATTACCGATTAACGTCACATAAGTGAGATTCGGTAATTCGTTCAGGACAAGAATATCTTCAATTTGGTTAAAAGATAAAAACAAAGATTCGAGGTTTTGCAAGTTTTTCAAGTCATCAAGACTCGTAATCAAATTCTCATCCAAATCCAGAGACGCTAGATTCATAAGGTTCGCAAGCGGTGATAGATCTTCAATTTGATTACCATATAACATAAGACTTGTAAGATTAACAGCATACTCAATGCCTGTTAAATCACTAATGTCTGAATAGCTGGCATCTAAATCAGTCAATTTTTCCATATCATCCGTATAAATGTCACGGTGCTGGATTTTCAATTGATTAGCAATTGCATTTTTTAGATTTTCATCTGCAAAAACAACAACCTCACCTAAAGGAGGAGCTAACGTCGTAACATCTGCGGTTACCGTCTCGCTTGTTCCATCCTTATAGACGTACTCTACTTTTACCTGATAGGACGTTTCAGCTAATAATCCTGAAAACGTATAAGAAGTACTATAGGGTTCGGTAATTTCTTCAACTAGCTCGTCATTTAAGTAGACAAGATATTTTTCTACTGCTTCGGGATCAACAGACTCTCCCCAGCTAATTGAAATCGACTGCTCCGTTGTTCCTGCAACTTCCAGGAACTTTTTAATAACTAGTTTTTCATCAGGGAACACCATTTCTATTGGGTTTGTTACATAATCTTTCCCACTCTCAATCGTGAACGCAGCCGTAATTTCTTCTTCTGTGGAGTAGTTTTGAGTATTTATAGTGTAGGCTCCAATAGGAAGTTCAATATCACGGGATTCAGACTCGTATTCTACAAAAAATCCTTCATCATCTAAATAACCATAATAAGCGATTTCGGAACCTTCTTCACCGACGATTGAAAAATCAAATCCTGATGGAATCGTACCCAGATCCGTAACCACTTTGATATTTGTCGTCACGACATCTGACTCAGGGTTCACTAGTACATTATTTTGCTGCTCTTCTGCTTGTCCAACAAAAGTATGTTCTACTGGTGCACTTATTACTTTTTCCCCAGTGGAAAGGGATCCCGTGATTTCGTATTTATATAGGGTATTCTTTTCTACATATTGATCTTCATAGGAGTACCTTGTGACATTGTCCTCTGAAGATTCTAATGGTGCCGGCTCTATATCCAGCACTTCACCATTTTTTATTAATTGGTAGTTTGTAAGTTCTTGTCCCTCATCGTTCACCACTTCCCACACAAGAACCGTGGACTCTTTTTTCTCTGTCACGTCTAGTATTTGCAACCCTGCCGCAGCATAAGTCTTCAAACTAGTAAACGGGCTAAACAAAGAAAATAATAATACTAGAACGATCGAGAGATTCGTCCATTTTCGATTATGCAAACTGCATCCTCCTTAGGTATAAAAGTTTTACTAACAAAATAATTATATACTGTCTTGCAGGACATTTGGTATAATATATTTCTAAATTTTTACATATTTCGCTATCCTAAATATAAGTGCTGACATAAATACTTTCGCCTGATGTGTATGAAACTATTTTTCTCTGAAGACGATTAATGTAAAAAGAACTCGTCCTGTCGACGAGTTCCCCGTAAATGTTGGTGCTTCTATCCATCGTTACGCTTTCTTCGAGATAACCTTATTCTTTACAGTGACTGGTTGTTGATTTTTCGCTGACATGATTTTCAGTTCGTTTGTCAGCCCTTTATAGGTGGAGTAACACATAAATAGCATTAGAATTGCTAGTGGTATCGACGTTGCCACGAGGGCTGATTGCAGTCCCGACAAACCACCTGTCACAATTAATACAGAGGAAACTGCCGCGATGATGACGCCCCAAATAATTTTTGTCGAATGAGAAGGATTAGGATTACCGTTTTCACTAATCATACCAAGTACAAAAATAGCTGAATCCGCGGATGTAATAAAGAAAATAAGGACCAGAACCATAGCTAGAATACTTAAGAATGTACTCATCGGGAAGTATTCAAAGAATTTAAATAGAGCAGAGGTCACATCCGACGAAACAGCATTTGCGATGGCTGTTTGGCCCTGATTTTGGATTAGATCAATGGCCGATCCTCCCATAACAGCAAACCACAAGAAGGAACCAAGAACGGGTATAAAGATAGCCCCCATCATAAATTCTTTTATCGTTCGCCCTTTAGAAATCCTCGCCACAAAACTTCCTACAAGCGGTGCCCAAGCAATCCACCAGCCAAAATAAAATAGTGTCCAGCTTCCGATCCATGATCCATCACTGTATGGCTCCGTTCTGAATGACATACCGATAAAGTTTTGGGCATAATCCCCAATTCCTTGTAAAAAGATTTTTAAGATTGATTGAGTTGGTCCAAGTACCAGCATAAAAGCTAATAGAAGAAAAGCTAAAGCCATATTTAAATTAGATAGGTGTTTCATGCCGCTTTGCAGCCCTGAAACAGATGATCCAAGATAGAGTGCCGTGACGACAACAATGATGATTACCTGAGTGAGAAACCCTACCGGAATACCCCATAGATAGTTCATCCCGCTATTGACTTGCAACGTTCCAAAGCCTAGAGACGTAGCAATTCCAATTACGATAGAAAGAGTAACAATGATATCAATAAACTTGCCAAACCTGCCATTAATTTTATCTCCTACTAACGGGTGAAAGGTCGAACTTAAGGAAGAAGGCAGTTTTTTTCTAAATTGGAAGAACGCTAATGAAACTCCTACAACGGCATAACATGCCCAGGCGGAAACACCCCAGTGCAGATAGACAAATTGCATCGCCAGCTTTGCCGATTGTTCGGACGAAGCCTTTCCGAACGGAGGATCAATATAATAAGATACAGGTTCTGCAACTCCCCAAAACACAAGACTAATGCCGATAGAAGCACTGAATAGCATGGCAATCCAGGTACTCGTTTTAAATTCAGGGCGATCGGTGTCATCACCTAACCGAATGTGACCAAACCTCGACAAGCCAATATGCATACAAAAAGCAAAGAAGAGAAAGACACTGCCTAGAATAAACCAGCCTAAATTATTATAGATGAAACCAAGGGATGAGTTGGAGAAATTCTCCAACTGTTTCGGCGCAAAAATACCAACACTTATTAAGGCTAAGCTTATAGCCAATGAGAAATGGAATACGGTTTTCTTACCCTTCATACAAACACTCCTTTTTTAATAGAAAGATTGGGATTCCACATGTAAGCGATTTCTAAATGCGGTAAAAAAAACGTAAACATAAACAGATTTTAAAGAATAGTCTGACATCATATGGAGGAAAGCTCCTTCCTTTGAATCTCGTCCATTATTAAACTTTTAAGCTATTGGATTGAACAGTAGATTCAATGATTTCAATAATCTTGTCAGCTACTTCAGACGTCGAGGCAGTTCCACTCATATCCGGTGTTAGTACTTGTCCTTCTTCCAAAAGCTGTTCAATCGCTTCAAGCACCATCTTTCCATATGCTTCATAGCCGAAAAAGTCGAGCATTTGACTCGCTGACCAAATGGCTGCTAAAGGATTCGCAATCCCTCGTCCCGCAATGTCAGGAGCAGAACCATGAATAGGCTCAAACATAGATGGATAGTCTCTTTCAGGATTAATATTTGCCCCTGCAGCAAGTCCAATTCCTCCAGCAATCGCAGCACCTAAATCAGTCAAAATGTCACCAAATAAGTTGGATGTGACAACTACTTCAAATCGCTTCGGATCTTTTATCATCAACATTGCCGCTGCATCGACAAGGTAAGATGCCGTTTTCACTTCAGGATACTCAGCACTAACTTCTTCAAAAACTTGATCCCAAAAAACCATTGAATAATTCAATGCGTTTCCCTTCGATATACTCGTGAGGGACCTTCCTTCTTTTTTAGCCGTTTCAAATGCATAACGGATAATCCGCTCTGTTCCCTTTCTGGAAAATACACTGTTTTGTAAAACCACTTCGTGATCTTGCCCTTTAAACAGCCAATCTCCAGCACCGGAATATTCCCCTTCACTGTTTTCACGGATGAACAGCATATTGATATCTTCGCGTTTCACATCGCTTAAGGCCGTTTTTGCCCCTTTTAATAACGTCACGGGACGTATATTCACATATTGATCAAAGCTTTTTCGAATTTTCAACAACAAGTCCCACAGAGATATGTGGTCAGGGACACCGGGAAAACCAACCGCTCCTAAGTATATCGCGTCAAACTCTTTTAACTGCTCAATGCCATCATCATGCATCATTTTTCCATGTTTTGAATAAAATTCACAGCCCCATGGAAAATAAGTGAAGTTGAATTGGAAGGTTGAATCGATGCTAGCCACTTTATTTAAAACCTTGATCCCCTCGTTAATAACTTCGGGCCCAACACCGTCACCTGCAATTACCGCAATTTTTAGTATTCTCACAATAGATAACTCCCTTTTTTATGATCATAGAAATTTATACATTCAGCCTTGATAATTGTACAGCGCAAGCAGCCCATCAGCCTTGCAAAGGAAGCTTGCGCTTATTTTATCAACTATGGTTCCAGACAATCAACTTCATTTCGGTCATTTCTTCCACTGCATACTTTATACCTTCACGGCCAGTACCACTTTCTTTTACACCGCCGTATGGCATTTGATCAACACGGAATGTTGGTATGTCATTTATTATAACTCCACCTACATGTAATTCTTGTGAGGCAAAAAGAGCATTTTTGACACTATTCGTGTAAATACCAGCCTGAAGTCCAAAGCGGGAGTTATTGACTTCTTTAATCGCTTCCTCTACGGAACTTACTTTATTCACAACAACAACCGGTGCAAAAGCTTCCTGACAAGATACCTTTAAATCGTGATCCGCATCGGTAATAATCGTTGGCTCAAGAATACCGTCCGTAAGCTTTCCACCTGTGGTGATATTGGCAGTGCTGCCTTCTGTTTCGTTAATCCATCCTAATACACGTTCAGCTTCTCCTTTTGAAATTAATGCTGAAATATAGGTTTCCGGATCCAATGGATCACCAATTTTCAATTGCTTCGTTGCTGCGGTAAATTTCGATACAAATTCTTCATAAACTTCTTCATGGGCATAAACGCGCTGTAAGGAAATACACACCTGTCCTTGGTTAGAGAAAGCACCGAGGATACAACGATCGATAATGTTATCAATAGTAATGTCTTTATCTATAATTAATGCAGAATTAGAACCTAGCTCCAATGTCGTCTTTTTTAGTCCAGCTTTACTGCGTATACCAATCCCTACACTCGGGCTCCCCGTAAAGGTAACCATGTTCACTCGATCATCTTCCACAATAGCATCTCCTACTATACCACCTGGTCCCGTTACAACATTTAAAGCACCGGCTGGAAGACCTGCCTCAAGAAAGAGTTCAGCAATAAAAAGCGCGGACAGCGGTGTCTGTGATGCAGGTTTTAATACAATAGTGTTTCCTGCTGCAATTGCCGGCCCTACTTTATGAGCGACAAGGTTCATCGGAAAATTAAAGGGCGTGATGGCTCCAATCACTCCAATCGGTTCTCTTACTGTATATCCAAATCGGCCCACACCGCCTGTGGCTGCATCGAAAGGAATCGTTTCACCATGAATTCGTTTTGCTTCTTCAGCTGCAAACTTATACGTTTCAATGGTTCTTGCCACTTCTGCCTTGGAGAACATAATCGGTTTTGCGGATTCCCGCGTAATAATCTCGGCAGCTTCATCTTCCTTTTCTTTTAAAAGCGAAACAACCTTTTCCAAAATCTCAGCACGCTTATAGGCTTGCATTTTTGCCATCACTTCGCGTGCGTTGTAGGCAGCACCGATTGCTTCTTTCGTAAGCTCTCTATCTGCCATCGCAATTTGGGCTATTTCCTCTCCAGAATACGGGGAGCGAAGTGGTGCATATTTTGTTGGTTCTACTTTTTGACCATTGATGATTAGGGACTGTTTCGTCGTCGTTAATTCACTGACATTTTTACTCATTGAGGGCCTCCAATACCATTTCATGAAATTGTAAAATCGCTTTTTCTGAGGATGAATATCTGCCATTAGTAAATGCACGGGAACGGAAGCCAATTTGCTCCAGCTCTACAAGCTCAATATCTTCCTGGCGAACCTGCTCCGCAAATGCAACTAGGTCTTTTTCTTCCTGAGTCAAGTTTTCATCACGAAAATAATAGGTATAAACAGCCAAGGATGTTTCGTGATCAATTGGTATCATTTGAATGGTAGCCATATTACCAGGACCCGGATAAATGGTCACCATTAAATTCGGCCACAGCCAATAGAATGACCCGCCTTGCATTTCTGCTTCATCTAGATTAACCGAACCATATTTTTTATCTGGTTTTACAACTGTACCTTGGATCGAATAATTGTCACATGTAATGATTTGATAATCATTCATATCAAGGGCTGCAACAAAACCTGGGTGGGCAACATGGCAATGGTCACATTCTAGATAGTTGTCGATATAAGCCTTCCAGTTTGCTTTCACCACACGTGTTCTTTGGTGAGTTCGTTTTAACTCACTTAAGAATGGGAACTTGCTTAATTTTTCAAAGAAATCACCAAACGATTCGCTTAACGGCTTTGCGTGATCATCAAGATTCACGAAAATCAATGACTCCATAATACCGATGGAGACAGAGCGTAAACAGGCATCCTTCACACAAGCAGCGTCTTCCCCTCGAAAATTAGGAGCTTTGTTCAACTGACCATCAAGCTTGAAAGTCCATCCATGATACCCGCATTGCAGGATTTTCTTGTTACCAGCCTCTGTTCTTTCAAGCTTGGTCGCACGATGGGGACATACATTGTAAAAAGCACGAATCACTTCATCTTTTCCGCGGTTTACAATAATCGGCTCTCCTGCTACATCAACAGTAAAAAAGTCCCCCGGTTTTTCTACCTGGCTAACATGTCCCACTAGTTGCCATGATTTTGAAAAAACAAGATCCATCTCTTTTTCCAAAACTTTAGGGTCTGTATATTTGTCATAAGACAAGGTTCTTTCAAATGTACGATTCGTTGCATTTTGCACTTGGTTATAAGCCATCATTTTTTCCCCCAATAATAGAATGGTATATTTTTTGCTATTAAACTTTTAAATTCTACAATCAGTAGAAACTTAAAAATAAACAGCTTCACTGCTTTTATCTTTTTTTTCCATAAGGCTCGTACTGTGAAGCGGCTGTACTTTCGAATTGGGATCCAGGTAGACCTTAGCGTTACTGACTGCTGTCGGTGCTTCACCAAAACCGCTGGCAATCAGCTTTACCTTTCCTTTATACGTACAAATATCCCCTGCAGCATAAATGCCTTGTATATTTGTTTCCATTTTGGAATTGACAACGATCGAATTACCTTCGATCTCCAAACCCCAGTCTTTTATCGGGCCCAGCGAGGAGACAAATCCGTAATTGACAAAGACATCATCTATCTCAATTTCCCTTGTCTCACCACTGTTCGCTTCTGTCAAAACCACCTTTTCTACCTTGTTTTCTCCTATTAGTTCGACCGGTACATACGGCGTTAAAACCTCTACTTTTGATTTTTTCAATAATTCAACACTGTGTTCATGGGCACGGAACTTATCTCTCCTATGAATGAGCGATACTCTTTCTGCTATTGGTTCAAGCATTAACGCCCAATCAACCGCAGAATCACCACCCCCAAATACAGCAACCCTTCGTCCAGAAAATTTACTTAGGTCCTGAACGAAATAATGGATATTAGCGCTTTCAAATTTTCCTTCGCCCGGTAATTTCAGCTTCCGTGGCTGGAATGCACCATTTCCAGCCGTAATAATGACTGCTTTCGTAAAATGAGTTCCTTTGTCCGTTAAGAGCGCAAAAGACTGATCTGAAAGACGGGTGATACTTTCAACTGATTCCTCTAAGCAAACAGTTGGTTCAAACTGATTCATCTGCGTCATCAAATTTTCAATGAGCTCGCCTGCTCTCACCTTTGGAAGCCCAGCAATATCATAAATATATTTCTCAGGGTACAACGCAGACAATTGTCCACCTAATTGTGGAAGACTTTCTATTACTTTTACGGAAGCTTGGCGCATTCCCGCATAGAAGGCAGTAAATAAACCAACTGGCCCCCCGCCGATAATGGTAATATCAAATGTTTCTAGCTGCTCTCCCATATCTTCCCTCCCATTTGTTTTGTGGTAAACTTGCACCATTCACCAACTAAACAAAATAATAAATGACTCATACCTTTTCTAATGCAAGTACTGTGCCAATGTTGTTAAATCAGTAAATAGGCAGAAAATTAGGTAAAATTTGCTGAATAGCATGAATAAATGAGTTAAAATTAACTCATTATCCATTACTTTGAAGCAAAAATAACTCACTTTCATAAAGAGAGGGCTTTCCAATGAAAATATCGAATCACACAGGCAATGTTGAAATGACTGTTCAAACTCTATTAAAAATTCTTGATCACTCCTCTGACGAGATCTTCGTCCTTGATGGCGAAAAGCGAATTCTTTATGTTAACCAGGTTTGCGAAAAGCACTATGGGCTTAAACCAACAGATGTTATTGGAAAATTTAATGTTGAATTGTTTGAAAAAGGGTATTGGAAGCCTTCGATTGTACCCGAGGTTTACAGGAGAAAAGTGCCATGTTACATGAGGCAGGTTACGAATATTGGAGCGGAGTTAATGACGTCCGCAGTTCCTATATTGAACGAAAAAGGAGAAATTGACCTCGTTGTAATCACATCAACTCAGGTAGAAACGATAAAAATGATGAAGGCGAAAGAAGAGAATGGTGAGTCAAAAACCACTCACAAGTCGAATGATGATGCTCATATCGTAACAAATAGCGGCAAGATTAAGAGTATCTTAGAGTTTTGCAAAAAAGTCGCACCGACAGATTCAAATATTCTAATTCTAGGAGAATCCGGAACAGGGAAAAGCGTGCTGGCTCAATATATCCATAAAATGAGTCGACGAATTAATGGACCATTTCTAGCCATCAACTGTGCGGCCATTCCTGAGGAGTTATTAGAGTCAGAGCTGTTTGGTTATGCAAAAGGGGCCTTTACCGGTGCAAGTAAATTGGGAAAAGAAGGACTAATCGAGGCCGCAAATGGCGGTACCTTATTTTTAGATGAGATTGGGGAAATGCCTCTATCTGTGCAAGCAAAACTTCTACAGGTTATTCAGGAAAAACAGTTTATCCCTGTCGGAAGTAATAAAATAAAAAAAGTGGACATTCGGATTATGGCAGCAACCAATAAAAACTTATCTGATATGGTGAAAGACAAAGCATTTCGCGAAGATTTATTTTACCGTTTGAATGTGATTGATATTCATTTACCGCCGTTGTCTGAAAGAAAAGAGGATATTGTTCCACTCGTTTACAACTTTTTAAATAAATTTAATCAAAAATATAATCAAAATAAAGTGATATCCGATGAGTGCCTGAACATTCTTATTCACTATTCCTGGCCCGGTAATATACGACAGCTCGAAAATTTAATGGAACGTTTAGTGATTGTGAGTAACTCTATTATTCAGCTGGCTGATTTACCAGATATCATCAATGAAAGTGTCGGACAGGTTACTCAACTTGCTCTTCCAAACTCATTGGATAAAGCTCTAGATGAAACGAAGAGAACCCTTGTCAGGAGATCCTATCAAACGTATAAATCTTCTAGAAAGGTAGCAAACGACCTCGGCATTAGCCAAACGAAAGCATCCAACATGATCAGAAAATATTGCTCAGATTTATTAAACGGATAAGAAGTTTTTTAGTGTAAAAAGTGTAAAGCCTAGAAACTTTACACTTTTATACCCCCATTTTCTTCCAACAATTAGCATGTCCTCAAAAAAATAAAATTTCTCCAATAAATTTTAAATTTGCTCCGTCTACTATATGAAAGGGAGACGCAAATGGGTCATGTAAATTTGCAACAGCCGTCATACACCACCGTTATTAAAGCAAGGGGTATCCCGGCAACCTCTCTTTATATATGAAACAGGCAACCATCTTCAAAACAGTAGCTTAAAATACATTTCCCGTTTTTATAATGTTTACCTTTACCACAGGCTCAATTTGAACATTTTTATATTCCTGGTCCCAATTGATTTTCTTCCATAGTTCAGGGTGTAAGCTTGCGATTTGCCGGCCAATCCCAAACGCGTCACAATTGGCTTTCACTAAAGTGTCGGTAATCCCCTTCGCCTTCTTAGTGAATTCATCCGAAAGTTCTTGATTTAGTTGTTTTACATTGATTTCATTTTTAAAATCTTGCGGATAGCTGACGATTTCAATATTCATTTTGACATCTATTTTACAAGTGATCTTTTCATCCTTTTTCACTTGGACATCCAGGTTCCGTCTTAAATCTCTAGTGGAAAAAGAAACCGATCGGCCGTTGCTTTCTGAACCGAGTATTAATGCCATTCGATTGTTTTTGTCTAGTTGATCCATTAAGGACAATAGTAAACTGCTTTTTTCCTTTGGTAATGTTTTACCTGTAAATTTATCACCGTTAAATAAGGCTACTCCAGCCACTTCTACCTTATCGGACTCTGCCCTTTCCAGATACGGTAACACCATATCCTTACCTGGATCCAGAATGTTGTTCCAAACCGTAAAGGTATTTTTTTTTGGAATGACCGTATCCGATTCGGCACCCTCTAGTAATTGCAGGATGGCGAAAGCAATGGGGCTTTTTTCTTTTTCCACGGAAAGAATCTCTTTTCCCTTTCCTTTACTAATCACAATTTTGGAAGACAAATAAGATTCCCGATTTCGATAAAAGAACTCCATGAAAGGGTGAATTCCTTTTTTCGCTAAATCTTCCCCTATTATAACGACATGCGCTTTACTCGCATCCAGTTCACCCGGAATTTTACTGTCTAAATCTAATCCCAAACCAACGGGGGTTGGTCTTTTGGCTTCAACGAGCTCATCCTGGATTTCGAATAAGCCGCCACCCTTACTTTGTATATTTAACGCTCTCACTGCTGCAGCGATTTTACCATCTTCGGTCACATCGAAACTTACCCCATTGACCAGTGTTCGATTTACTAAAAGGCGCTGGTCCCAACAACCCGTCAAAATGATGGGGAGTATCAATAAAATGATGAGGCAGATTTTTCTCATCGTGATTCACTCATTTCATGTTTTTTCATCAGGAATGAAAGAATTAATAACAAAGTAGGAATCAAAAATACGACCACATAACTTAAATAGGAAACATATTGGTTAAACAAAGTAATAATGGCATCTTCGTTAGGAATCAAGGTAATCAAAAAAAGAATGCATCCGTTTAATAAGACAGCTTTTGGGTAATTCTTTTTTTCTAGATTCAAACTTTTACTTGCAGCGAATAAATAGGTAATAATCGAAGTGGCCATCGGAACCATCCATACCGACAGAAAAATCAGGTCGACCCGGTCAATCATATTAAAGGATATTCCTCTAAGTAGATTTAAAATCGGTTCCCTCATTTGGGCCAGCTGATGTGTACTAAAACTGATGAGGGTGACAAAAATAAAGTATGTATAAAAAAGAGTGATAAAAAGGTTGGCCATCGATACCGTTTTCAATACGCCCTTTTTATTTTCAATAATGAACGGGAAGAAAAACAGAAGCGCTTCAAATCCTAACATCGCGAGAAGCGAGTTATTACTTCCCATTAAAATATTTTTCAATCCTGAACTCCCCAGCGGAAGCACATATTGAAATTCTTTCGGGGTAAACCAGCTTAATACAGATGTAAACCATAATAATATGATTAAGGAGGTTGCCAGGACAAAGAATCTTGCAATGATTTTTAAATCACTGCTAGCTAAATAAATACAGGCAGTCAATATCAATGCAGAGATCATCCAGCCAGGTGTCAAAGGCAATAACCATAAATTGATAAGTTTAATAAATAAAATCGTCGCTAAGCCCCCGACAAGAATGAAATTTAGGTAGATGAAAACATTAAGGAGTTTTCCTAAAAAACGCCCGAGTACCTTCTTGGTTATTTCTGTATAGATAAGGGCAGGAAATCGTTTTAACAATTGCCAATAAACAACAAGCATCACTTGAACCGCCAGCCCTGCAATAATCGTAGAGATCCACCCGTCTCCTTTCGCACTCTCCTGCACAGCATGCGGCAAGGATAAAAGAGCGACACCAACTTGACTTTGTATCAATAAAAAAAACAACTGAAATTTGGTTATCTGATTATTCGTCATTTCTTTTTCCATGCCCTTGTTCTCCCTTGTTGATTCTCATAAGCTGGCTTTGCGTCAGTCGGACGAGTATTTAATTTCCATAAAGGCAGCCGGATAAACGAATCCTTCAGCTCTTCTTTTTTTAATGGCGCGAACGGTGAAAAATAGGGCATCCCAAAAGAATCTAGTTTACTTAAATGCATAAAAATCAGCATTAACACGAAGACAATCCCAAAAAACCCAAACAGGGTTGCAGCAAGCATGGTCGGAAATCCTAACAACCTTGCACTCGTCCCCATTTCATTGATTGGCGCCACAAAAGAGGCAATGGCGGTAAACCCGATTACCACAATCATCATATTCGATACAATATGGGCGTCTACTATAGCTGTCCCAATGACTAATCCCCCAACAATCCCGATGGTCTGAGCAATAGGTGACGGCAATCGAATCGAAGCCTCTTTTAATAGTTCCAAAATGATTTGCATCGTTAAGGCCTCCACAAATGGCGGAAAAGGAACATACTCTAAGGAAGTCCGGATGGAGTATAGGATCCCAATTGGAAGGACCTCTGAATGAAAGGAAACGATGGCTATGTAGATAGCAGGTAAACTAATCGCGACAATGAAGCTAAAGATACGAATAATTCGAAAGAAAGAACCAACCAGCCATCGGCTATTATAGTCGTCCGGTGCCTGATAAAACGCAAAAAAAGTAATCGGAACGACTAACACTCGGGGACTTCCATCGACAATGATGGTGATTTTTCCATCAGCTAGATAGGACACTGCTCTGTCCGGTCTTTCTGTTGCTAAATTTTGCGGAAATGGTGAAAATGGATGGTCTTCAATAAGCTCCTCTAAATCACCAGAGGAATAAAGCTGATCGATTTCAATCGAAGTTATTCTCCGCTCTACTTCGTCAACAAGCTCTTTGTTTGCTAAATTTTCTAGATAAACCATGCCCACTTTTGTATGGGTAAGGTCTCCGATTGTAAAATATTTTACTTTTAAATACGGACTTTTCATTCTCTTACGTAAAAGCTGCAGATTGGAGCTAAACTCTTCAACAAAACCATCATGAGAACTTTTAATATTCCGCTCATTATTCGGTTCTTCAATCGACCTGCCTTCTATTCCTCCCACTGAAGCGGTATAGGCTTGGGAATGGTTTTCTAGAAAAATCACACAGAATCCATCTAATAATTGTTTCCCTACTTCTGAAATTAGGGTGGTCTTTTTTACTTCCGCCGCATGGACAATTTGTTCAATCCCATCGATTTCCCCTTCTAAAAGAGGCTCGATAATCGAGGATTGGAGAAGTTCCTTCTTCAATAAGGGATCAAGGTAGAGAATGACACACTTCTGTTTAGAAAAAAGGAGTTCTTTTTTCATTAAATCTTCTGTATGGCAAAAATGCTCTTCTACCATTTTAATATTTTTATCAATATCATCAGAAAGCTGCCCCACTTTATTTGAGAAACTCATGTCCGAAAACTCCTTAAGAAACTAGATATTACCTATTATTTCCCTAATTTCTGCCCATATTCTTTGCGCCAGGCACGTATCGAATTAATCGATTGGTTGGTTACCACTTTTTAGAAAAAATATATATATAAAATTTATACAAATAACGACAAAGTTTACGCTATACTATCTTGTAGAATTGTAATGAAAGATTAATAGTAATGTAAAATACTTGGTAATTTATGGTATAATAACATTCAAAGATTCAAAGGTATGCGGGGGGAACAATTGTGGGAAACGCGTTAGAAGTTAGTGAGATTAACCATTCACGAAATAACAAAACACAGTGGTACAAAAATTGGAAGCTCATATCAGCATTCATCGGCATTATGATTGCACTTTTACTATCGGGGGTTAGCTATTATCAGGCAAACCATTTTAATGCGAATGTATCGATTAATGGCATAAAAGTTAGCGGCTTAACGGCTGACGAGGCTCTCAACACATTACAATCATCTGTTTTAAAAAATGATGTCTATATTGGAAAAGAGCTAATTATTAATGGAAATGATTCAGAGATGGGACTTACGAAAGAGGATCTGCCTGAAGTAAAAAAACTATTAAAAAGCCAGTGGACATTTTTTCCTTCATTTAAAGCAAAGGATTATACCTTAACGCCAAGCGAACAGGACGAATATCGCAGTGTAAGCTTGAAAAACGAGCTGGAACAAAAACTCAACGCAATGAATGAGAAATTAAAAGCTCCTAAAGATGCGCAGGTAACCTTGCAAGAAGGAAAAATAACGATCATAAATGGTATTGAAGGTACACAATATGATGTGACTAGTCTAATAAAGGATTATGAAAATCAGCCATTTACGAGCGAAATCCGTCTTGATCCAATATTGAGTCAACCGATCATGGAAGACAGTCAAACGGTAAAAGACCTAGAGAAAAAACTGCAAGCTCTCCTTCAGCAAAGTGTTGACTATAAGGTGCAGGATAAAGTTTATTCTTTAAAGGGCAGTGAGGTTATTCAAAATGCCTCTGTGTCCACAGACATGAAAGTTTCGATCGATCCAAGCAGTATTAAGAATAAAATTATGGAAATTAATAATGCTCAATCCACATTAGGGAAGAATTTTACTTTTACCACTCACTCAGGCTCTGTGATATCGGTTAAAGGTGAAGGCTATGGCTGGGCTCTGGATGTCGAAAAAGAAACAGCACTCGTTCAAGCCGCTTTTGAAAACGGAGAAACATCTGTTTCTGCTTCTAATATCCACGGAAACGGCTGGAACAAAGAGGGCTATGGCTACGAAACCATTGCCAACAATGGCATTGGCGGTACCTATGCTGAAATATCCATTGCCGAACAGCGTATTTGGCTTTACAGAGATGGAAATTTGGTATTAACGACGAATGTGGTTACCGGCAAACACAGTACGGGTGAAGATACTTCACCCGGTGTATGGTATATTCTTTTTAAACGAACACCCTACACACTTAAGGGGAGCGCCGTCGGCAAACCTGACTATTCCGTCCAAGTGGATTATTGGGCACCATTTACAAACAGCGGCCAAGGATTCCACGACGCCAGCTGGCGGACAAATTGGAACAACAACGCCTATCTTACACAAGGATCCGGCGGCTGCGTCAACGTATCTCCTAGTATGATGAAAGCCGTTTATGATAACCTCAGTGTCTACCAGCCAGTGGTGGTCTATTAAAAGAACAGACCATCAGAATAACCTGTATTTCTTTAAAACACACTACACATGTGTGCTTAAAGGAATATAGGTTTTTTTATTGTAAGGCTGTGTTAAAGCCAATTTTTATTTAGCACCCTGTTGATTGGAGCGGAAGGCACGAAGACTCCTGCGGGAGGACGGGGCAGGTGAGACCCCGCAGGCGCGAAGCGCTGAGGAGGCTCACCGGACCGCCCGCGGAAAGCGAAGTGCCTGGAGCGGAAATCAACAGGCCAATTTAACACAGCCCATTTTAAAAGAAAGAAGGTGTTGGGATGAAATATGAACAATTAGCAAAAGACATCATACAAAATGTCGGCGGAAAAGAAAATGTGAATAGCGTCGTACATTGTATTACTCGGTTACGTTTTAAATTGAAGGACGAAGGAAAAGCGAATACGGACGCGATCAAAAACATGGAAGGCGTTGTCACCGTGATGAAAAGCGGCGGCCAATATCAAGTGGTTATTGGAAATCATGTGCCAGATGTATACAAAGCTGTTGTAAATACAGGCGGTTTCCAATCACAATCGCCTGTCGATGCAGTTGATGGCGGTGTCAAACAGAAAGCAAGTTTTATTGATATCATTTCTAGTATTTTCACCCCAGTTCTAGGCGTGCTAGCCGCAACCGGAATGATTAAAGGGTTAGTCGCCCTGTTCGTGGCACTAGGCTGGTTAGAAAATACCACAGGAACTTATCATATCTTAAACGCAATCGGTGACTCCCTGTTTTATTTCTTCCCGATTTTCTTAGGCTATACCGCCATCAAAAAATTCGGCGGATCCCACTTTATCGGGATGGCGATTGGTGCCTCTCTTGTTTATCCGACTTTAACGACATTAACAACGGGTGACCCTATTACGACTTTATTTTCGGGGAGTGTTTTTCAGTCCCCAGTATACATTACTTTCTTAGGGATACCGGTTATTTTAATGAGCTATGCCTCTTCGGTTATCCCGATTATTTTAGCCACGTATTTTGCAGCAAAGGTTGAGAAATTTTTCAAAAAAGTTATACCGGATGTGGTTAAGGCATTCGTTGTACCTTTTTTGACGCTGTTGATTGTTGTTCCGATAACGTTTCTTGTCATTGGACCAATCGCCACTTGGGCGGGTGTCCTTTTAGGTAAAGCCACCCTTTGGTTATATAATCTCAGTCCGATGATTGCGGGGCTATTTGTTGGTGGACTATGGCAAGTATTTGTTATCTTTGGGCTACATTGGGGTCTTGTCCCTATTGCGATTAACAATCTTACTGTGCACGGCGCGGACCCAATCCTTGGTACAATGTTTGCAGCTTCCTTTGCTCAGATTGGTGCCGTACTCGCGATTTGGTTAAGGACGAAGGATCAGAAATTAAAATCACTGAGTTTACCCGCTTTTATTTCCGGTATTTTCGGCGTGACGGAGCCGGCCATTTATGGGATTACCCTGCCTCTAAAAAGACCGTTTATTATCAGTTGTATCGGTGGTGCAGCAGGTGGTGCCATTTTAGGCTTTATGGGCTCACAAATCTATATGGTTGGGGGCTTGGGTATCTTCGGAATCCCTACCTATATCAGTCCTAAAGGAGGGCTCGATGCTGAATTCTGGGGTTCAATCGTTGCGATGATTGTCGGGTTTATCGTCGGCTTTATCTTAACTTGGCTGTTTGGAATGGGAAAAAACAACACAGCCAACCAAAATACACAAACGGTTGAATCCAAATCGACTGATCAATTTCAACCAAATCCAAGCCAGAGCCATGACGTTATTTTCAGCCCATTCAATGGTGAAGTTAAAGCTCTTTCGGAGATTAACGACGCAGCCTTTGCCTCTGGTGCAATTGGAAAAGGTGTTGCGATAGAACCTTCTGAGGGGAAGCTGTACTCCCCTTTTTCCGGTACAGTCACAGCGCTTTTCCCAACCAACCATGCGATTGGGATAACCTCCATCAATGGTGCAGAAATATTAGTCCATATTGGAATGGATACGGTGCAGCTAGAAGGTAAGTTTTTTACCTCACACGTCGTTCAAGGAGCACGAGTAGAAAAAGGTCAGTTACTGATTGAATTTGATATTCCAGGTATTCAAGCGGCAGGATATGTTGTCACTACCCCTGTGATTGTGACAAATACCGATCACTATCAAACCCCGATTATAACCGGCCAAAAGCAAATAAAAGCTGGCGATCGATTATTTGAGTTGAACATGAAATAAAATGATGTTCAGCTAAGACAAACGAATCGTTGAGACTCATTAAAGGATTGATTAACGCAAGTTACTTAAGGGGTGAATGGGTTGAGTTCACAAACAAGAAAATTCCCAGATGGTTTTTTATGGGGCGGTACCGTAGCGGCTAACCAATTGGAGGGTGCCTATCAAGAAGACTAAAAAAGTGTAGAGCCTGAAAACTCTACACTTTTTTGATCTATAAGCCTTATTTTTTCGAATCATTATGCTTTACAATAATCTGATTGGATTGGATCACGGAATTTCCGGCATGATCCCATGCCTTATAGGTTACAGTATAAACCCTGTCCCCGCTTCCACTTCTCTCTGCTCTTAGTAGAAAATCAGTATTATAGGTTCCAAAGTCTGCTCCCTGAATATCATGGATTGTATTCCCATCGCCTTTTCCATTATCAGGTTGATTGCTTTCGATTGATAGTAATTCAATTCTATCAATCCCTGAAAGGGTGTCTGCACCATCAACCAACGCTTTAATCGGAATGAGCGCATGGTTTCGATCGGTTAGGACGCTTGTGTTAAACGAAACATTCAATGTTGGAGCACTCTTATCAATTATTACTGTAACAGATTGAGCATCTTCAATGTTACCTAAGAGATCTGTACTTCTGTACTGAACCACATTTTCTCCTTCAGCACTTACATCAAATGACCCCTGATAGGTTTGCCAATTACCTTCATTAATTTTATACTCTATTTTTGCTACACCAGATTTATCATCTGAAGCATTCAGAGTAACATTCACATTCTGGTTATACCAACCATTACGGTCTTGTCCTGAAAGTACCGCCTCCGTTACGGGCGCCTTGGTATCATCACCTGCGCGGTATAAATAGAAATCATCTAACGTTCCCCATGCACCTGCGTTTGCTTTTATACTTGCCCCGATAGTAATGGTTCCATCTAGAACAAGGATCTCAGCGATTTCAGGATTGCTCCAATTTACCCAGCCGTTTACGGAGGTATTGGCTATTGATTCATAACCGCCAGTTTTCGCAAACAAGTACATTTCCGGGTTTACTGCGTCCCCACCTTGCAGAAACATAGAAAGGTTGTAATAACCTGGTTCTAAGCCTGTAATGGTTTGCTCTACTTTGAAATCCACACCATTATCTGAGTAAAAATGAAAAGCATATTCTCCTGCTTTCGCGTCAGCTGCCTTTTGTTGGAATGAAGTATGTGACTTAGCACCATTTCCATAAGTAACCTTCCACATCGAACGATCACTATTTTCAAAGCTAGGGTTTACCACATAATTTTTAGGATTAATGGTAAGGTGTGCTTTTACAGTCGCTCCACCTTCAGCTGCGCCTTCAATTACGTATAATCCAGCACCGCTGCTTATCGCTTGTTCAAGTGCATCAGCATCCCAAGTAACAGAAGTAGATCCTTTTGTTCCATTATTATAGGTAACCGTTACGGTTCCAGGCAAAGTAATGTCTTCTCCTAAAATCGCACTTACTCTTATATCTTTAATTTCATCGATTTTTAATGGGGCATTGGCACCAGTATCAACATAGTTAAACACGTTTATTGAAGATAATGGTTTACCAGTAAAATCAAACAAAGCTTGGTTGTCTACTGCAGTTCCGCCATACCACACACCTGCGTCATGAGAATCATATTCTCCAGCGTAGCTGGTTGCCCAACCAGAACCATACTGTTCCCAAATTGCCTTATTTTGCTCTAACTGACTTGCTGGACCAACTGGAAGCCAGGCAGGTTCCCAATAAAACACACCAATTCCCGCTTCACCAACATTTGCAACGGCTTGAATCACATCTCTAACCGCTGTCGCTTGACCTTGTACTGTAATCGGGTAATTTAACGTCTGACCGGAATCCTTTGGTGCTGTGTTTCCATGGCCATCTCCATCTTCCGCTGTATATGCGTAAGAGGTTTCAGCGACCATTACCTTTTTGCCATATGTATCGGCAACATTTTTAAGAACAGCTGTTAAATTACTTAAGGTACCATGCCAGAATGGATAATAAGAGCTGGCAAAGACATCATAGTCAACGTTATTTTCAGCAAGAGTTTTAGCATAGGAAGCATATCTTCCTGCTGATTCTGGGTTAGTAAAATGCAAGGCTACTAAGATATTCGTATCTATCGACCTAACTGCTTTACTTCCTTCATTAAATAAAGCACTAATTTTCGTCCAATCCTTCTCTCCTGCTATTCCTCCATTTGTTTCATTTCCAACCTGAACCATACCAATATCAATTCCCGCCGCCTTCATGGCTTCCAGGCTGTCTTTTGTATAGTTATATAAAGCTAGCTTCTTATCTTCAAAACTTAAGTTTGCCCATGCTTTTGGTGCTTGCTGTTTAGCTGGATCCGCCCAGAAATCAGAATAATGGAAGTCTACTAACAGCTTCATGCCATTCGCAGTTGCTCTTTTCCCAATTTCAATCGCGGTATCTAAATCGTTGTTTCCGCCGCCATAACCGTTCCCGGCAGCGTCAAAAGGATCGTTCCAAACACGCACACGTACATAATTGACACCAGATTCCGCTAACGTTTTGAAAATATCCTGTTCAAGACCAGCTTCATTTTTAAATGATACTCCGCTTTTTTCTAAAGAAATGATACTAGAGACATCGACACCTTTAATAAAGTCCTCACTGATACCGTCTACTCTTTCTACAACAATATCAGCTTCAACAGGATCAGGAACACTCGCATTCAGTGACTTTAAGCTAAAGCTGTCTAAATAACCCCAAGCATCTGGTTCCCCTGCAACCACTGCACCTACTGCAAAATTTGAAACATCTTCTGTGACCTCAAACTTTAACGTAACGGGCGCCCAAGAACCCCACCCTGTGGTTGCAACAGCATCAATTGTCTCTGCCCCAGCAAATAGTTTAACATTTCCTGCTGCATCATTTGATCCACCCATTGATTGAACAGATAATTCATAATTCCCCGCAGGAAGTGTACCAATTGTCTGCTTCACAGTAAATGTCTGGGTTCCACTGGCTGTTTCCATGATCCAATAATTAAAGGAAGAATTACCTTCAAATTTCTCACTCTGAGATGGATTTACTGAAATACCATTCCAATTCATCGTTTCTACTGTCCATGATCCATCTTCCCAAAAATTCGATTCAAATCCACCATTAACCAAAGAGGGTGCAGTTGCTGCTAAGCCGGGTTTGATGTTGACGAATAATGAACTAAACACCATTAAAAACGCAAAAAACATTGATAAAACCCTGCCACTTCTTTTTCCCATTCTCCCATCACCTTTACAATCATTTGTATTGTCTGCTATATGAATGATGTCAATTCTAGTGGTAGGCGGTTCCAATTAATCTAGCAAACTATTATATGTATAGAAACCATCCACCCTAAAAATAGAATGAATGGTTCCATAATCATTGTTTCGCTGATATTTTCCTCATGACCATTTATAGAGGACTAATTTCCTTTTTAGAATATTCACTTCGGTCACTATAGGAGCTTCATAGCGACCGAAAACTTTTTGGATTGTCGGTTACAGTATCATAAAAGAGTTCGACTGTCCGCCTGAGGTGGACAGTGTCCACGAGCGGTGACAGGCACCATCGCACCCATTATTTCTTTTTCTCAAGGATTCTTACTTCATATTTTTCTAAGGTGATTTCACCGGAAACTTCTTCACCAGTGTGCAGATCTTTTACGGAAGATTCTATTGTAACGGGCTGCTTTTCTTCGGTAAAATTCATGACAAATATATAGTCACTTTCCACTGCTTGTCTAACTTGGACAGAAACGCCTAGCCCGTGTTTTACCTCAAAGGCAGGTTCAAGTGACAAATCATTAATCAATTCTTGGTAGAAATCACGTTGGAATTGATCTTCTAAACGGCCGCCAATATAGTAGGCTTTACCATTTTCATACTGATGGCTTGTCACTGCAGGTGTCCCAGCATAAAAATCTTCCTCATAGGCGGCTTCAACTGTTGCTTTCCCCACCTTAATAACTGTTGCGTAATCTTTTAATTCGTAAGACTGATTTTGATAGGTCACAGCATTCCGATCACTTGGATAGTACGTATCTGTTTCCCCTGGATTGATTCCAAAAACATCTTGCAAATCCTTGTGCCAACCACCTGTGTAGGTTAAATCATGTTCATTGACGATGCCGCTAATATAAGTCGTAACTAACGTACCGCCGCTGGCAACAAATGTCTTCAAGCGTGCAATCGTCTCTTCACTGACTAAATAAAGCATCGGACAGATCAATAATTTATAAGATGAGAAATCCTGTTCCTTCGTTATGACATCGACAGGAATATCCTGTTCCCAGAAAGCACGGTAGTGCTGAACCAAGGTTTGCGGATAGCGTTTTGTCTCCAAGCCATAACCTTGTGCATCATTAAGCGCCCAATTGCTTTCCCAATCATAGAAAATGGCGACATCAGCAGGACGATTCGTACCAACAACGTTAGAAAGCTTTTCAAGCGTTTTGCCGACTTCCGCAACCTCTTGGAATACGCGGTTTTCTGAACTATTGTCATGGTCGACAACAGCACCATGGAATTTTTCCGAAGACCCCCGGGATTTCCGCCATTGGAAGTAAAGGACACTGTCAGAGCCATGCGCCACCATTTGCATCGATGCTAGCATGTGCATGCCAGGTCGTTTCGCTTTATTGACTGGATGCCAGTTAACCATGCTTGGGGTGGATTCCATTAGTAAAAATGGCTGCTGCTTTAGGCAACGATACAGGTCATCAATAAAGCCTACTCTCATGGCTAAATCGGCTGTGCTCTCCCAATCATTATGCCAAGCAGGGTACGCGTCCCAGCTGATAACATCAAGATGTTTTGCAAATTTGCTGTAATCAAGTGCCTGGAATGGGATTAATTCGTGCGTATCCGCCATAAAGTTCGTTGTAATCGGTATTTCTGGTGTTAATTCTTTAATTGGAACGATTTCATTTTCAAAGAAGTCAATCGTTTGGTCCGTAACAAACCGGCGCCAATCCAAATTCAAACCGTGAACCATATTTTCTCCTATCGAAGAAGGAGATTCAATTTGCGACCAATCTGTGAAAGTGTGGCTCCAGAAAGGACCCCACCATGCGTCGTTCAAGGATTTTAAATCGTTATTATATTTCTTTTTAAGCCATCCTCTAAAAGCATCCTGGCAATAATCGCAATGACATTCACCGCCATACTCATTTGAAATATGCCACATAAGTAAACCAGGATGATTCCCATAACGTTCTGCCAGCATACGATTAATCTTCTGCGTTTTTTCACGATAAACCGGCGAAGTAAAACAGTGATTGTGCCTGCCGCCATGTAGCATTTTAACTCGTGAGCCATTCACACGCAGTACCTCAGGGTATTTTTGTGACATCCAAGCAGGTCGAGCCCCGCTTGGTGTCGCCAAAATCACTCGGCCATTTATGCTATAGATGTCATCAATCACTTTATCAAGCCATTCAAAGTTGTAGACTCCTTCTTCCGGCTCAAGTGCTGCCCACGCAAAAATTCCGACCGAGAACGTATTCGTATGGCTCCTCTGCATTAATTTTATATCATCTTCTAAAATATCTGGACGGTCTAACCATTGGTCCGGATTATAGTCTCCGCCATGCAGCATAAAGTCAGCCTTCGTCACGTAAGTTTTTTCATGTTTAGACATAGTAATCTCCTTTATATTTGTTGCTTACTCCACCATTACCCTTTCGTACCACCTGCAGTTAAGCCAGAAACAAATTGCTTTTGCAGCAGCAAGAAGGTAATAGCAATCGGAATACTAATTAAAATCGCACCAGCTGCGAATGTCGTATAACTCGCTCCCATTACATCGTTCACTAATTTATATAATCCTATTGGCAATGTGAAAGAATCAGGTGTTCTAAGAATAACCGATGATAAAACGAAATCCCCAAGCGGACCTGTGAATCCATTCATCGCTACAACCGCTAACATCGGTCTTGATAATGGCAGGATAATTTGCCAAAAGATTCTAGAGTTACTAGCGCCATCAATCTTTGCGCTTTCATCTAAATCCATAGGAATCGAATCCATATAGCCCTTCATTAAATAGGTATTCATCGGAATCTGTCCGCCAATATAGAGAAGGATTAATAACCAATGACTATTCATCATCCCTAGGATTTGCGCTAATACAAACAAGGCAATTAACGCCGCGAATTGCGGTATCATTTGTAATAACAGAAACAGCATTAATGCATTTTTTCTTCCTTTAAAGCGAAAACGTGAAAAAGCATAGGCTGTAAATGATACCGTGATCATCGTCCCAAGCATGGTAAAAATGCTTATTTTCAACGAATTCAAATACCATTTGCCATATTGAAGACTTTCTTTTCCCGCAAATAACTCTTTATAATGATCAAGGGTTGGATTTTCCGGGATAATCGAGGTACTGATTAAACTGTTACCTGGGTTAAAACTTGCCCCTACAGTCCAAAGTAAAGGATAAATAATCAGGACGGTCATAAAAAGTAGCAGGGCATAGGTGAAAAATAGACGGACGAATCGGTTGGTTTTCATAGTTGTCTGCATATTTTATGCCCCCTCCTTGAATGAATTTGTACGTCTGAATTGCCATAAGGCGATGCCGATAACAAAGATTGATAACAAAATCGTTAAGGCCGCAGCCAGTGAGTATTGGCTTGATTGCATGGTCAGTTTATAGATCCATGACACTAAGATGTCGGTTCCGCCAGCCGTTGATCCAGCCACAGCAGGACCACCGCCATTGAAAAGATAAATAATATTAAAGTTATTAAAGTTAAAGGTAAACTGCGTAATGATGATTGGTGCCATCGCAATTAAAATCATTGGCAAAGTAATATTCTTAAATTTAGCAAAAATAGAGGCCCCATCAATCGTGGCGGCTTCATATAAATCCTCAGGAATCGATTGAAGAACACCTGTTGTCACGATGAAGATATAGGGGAATCCAAGCCATCCCTGCATTAGAATTAGTGCTACTCTCGCCCACTTCTCATCTGTCATCCACGGGATAGGATCCATCCCAAAAAACGCTAAAATATCATTGTTGATTGCACCAAAACTATCATTAAATAGTCCGGCAAAAATCAGGATCGTTACAAACCCTGGCACCGCCCATGGTAAAACCAAAATGGTACGGAAGAATTTCTTGAAGCGTACTTCCTTTTGGTTTACTACTATGGCTAAGAAAACGCCAAGACTTACTTGAAGAGATGAGGCCACAAGCGTCCAAATAACCGTCCATGCTAAAACATCAAAGAACGTGGAACGCCAAATATCAACGGTGAAGATTTCTGCAAACGTTTCTAAGCCAACCCAATCGGCTAAGTTTGCAGGTGGTGAATGGTATAAGTCATAATTGGTAAAAGCTAATGCGAAACTAAATAAAATCGGAAAGATAACAGCAAAAATTAATAGAAACAAGGATGGACCACTAATTAAGTATGGATATCCCTGTCCAATTAAATTTTGATATTCACTCTTCAGTGAAGTGACAGGGAAATTTTCATCTCGTCGTTTTCCATTATGATAAGCATCTTTTAGATTCCAATAATAAATACCTAGTCCAAAGGCAGTAACAATTAAGGCAATAATCCCTTCTGCTAAAAGAAAGATAGAGTTATCTCGAGGCACTTGAGTTCCTAAGGTAAAAAGTCCCCAAAAACCCATATTCAAAAGGTCTCCAAATGCGACCACAAACGAAGCTGCAAGAACAAGGAACACAAGACCCTTCACCCATTGCTTATTATAAAACTGGCCTAGTCCAGGTATGATAGATAAAAGTGGGGCTATCGTACGATGTTGCACTTTCTTCACCTCTCTATATAGATGACCGTTAAAAATGTAAACTTTTATTGGCTCTAATATTCAGATTCATATAATAAATGGTGTCAAACATAATTAGCGTTTGACACCATTATTTGTGATGACTAATTATTTTTTGCCGTGTTTTGCTTCAATTTGACCTTTGATTGTTTCAACAGCTTGATCTAATGCTGCTTTTGGTTGAGCTTTACCAGTTGCGATTGTTTGTAACGCTGAATCAGCAGGTGCCCAAACTTCGTTCATTTGAGGAATATTAGGCATTAATACTGAGAATTTTGATTGCTCAGCAACAGCTTTTGCAGCTGGGCTTTCAGTAACAACAGGATCAGTAGCCAAAGATGCTACAGCTGGAACTTCTTTTGTAATTTCATATCTTGTTTTAGAGTTTTCTTCGTTTGCAATGAATTCAACAAACTTTTCAGCAAGCTCAGGATTTTTAGAATAAGAGCTTACGTTGTAGCTTTTTACACCAATAAAGGCAGCCATGTTCTTACCGTTTCCAAGCTCAGGTAATTTTTGCACACCAAAGTTTACGCCTGCTTTTGTAAATGGCTCGATATTCCATGGGCCAGAAATAATGGCAGCAGCTTTTCCTTCAGTAAATAATGATTCGATTACATTAATACCTTGTTCACCAACAATACCAGCTGGGAATAAGCCTTCTTTATAGAACTTCTGAATGTATTGTGCACCTTCGACCGCGCCAGCATTATTGAGTCCGATATCAGTTGGATCGTAGCTGCCGTCGTCATCTTGACCAAAAATGTAACCGCCGTATCCGCTTAATACACTGTTTGCATAGTAGATTTGATCAAATAGTGCTAAGAAACCAAACTTTTCACCATTTGCAACACCTTTAGAATAGTCATACCATCCTTCAAGTGTAGTTGGCAGCTTGTCCTCAGTGATAAGGTCTTTATTGTAGAACAGCATCGTTGTTTCTACTGCTTTTGGTAATCCGTAAACTTTACCTTCAACCTTTTGCGCGTCCATTGCTGCTTCTGTATAAATTCCTTGAGTAGTGTCATCAACATCTAGTTGTTTGATTAACCCTTCAGTAACAGCTGTACCAATCTGGTCACTTGGCATAGTAAGAACGTCTGGACCTGTACCTGCTGGTCCATCAAGACGTAAATCTTCTATTTGTTTCGTATATTGTTTTTCTACCATTTTTACTTTTACATCGTTTTCTTCTTCAAACTTGGCGATGGCGTCTTTAATACCTTCACCCTTCATAATGTCTTCCCAAACGAGTAACTCTTTCGGTTTATCTGCTTCTTTTGTGTCTCCGCCTTTAGCGTCGTCCTGTGGTCCACATGCTACTAAAGATAAACTTAAAGCAATACCACTCATAAGGCTAAAATATTTTTTAAACTTTTTCATGGATGTACATCCTTTCAAAAATAGTTTACTTAACGCCTAGGTGGAAGCGTTTTAGTAAATTAAATATAACATCGTCTAGAAAACAAGTAAACAATTTTTTTACTAAATTCGGTAAACTTTTTTAGGAAAATATAATGAACCTTTACAAAGGCTAATTCGTACTCTTACGAACGATCAGTTCTGATCCTATATATATTGTTTTTACTAGTTTTCGTTTTTCCAAGACTTGTTCAAGCAATAACTCAATGGCATTTTTGCATATTTCCCTCATATCAATATGGAAAGTGGTTAGTGGCGGGGAAACATACTTGGCCACACTAATATTGTTAATGCTGATGATACTTACACGGTTAGGTATTGTAATTCCATATTCATTCAACGCTTGAAGACAACCTACTGCGATTGGGTCAGCTGCAATAAAGAAAGCCGTTGGCAATTGATCTCCCAGCGTTTCAATGGCATTCTTCATTAAAGAATAGCCAGTATCAACTGAAAATCCCCTGCGATGAAAAACATACTGGTCCTTTAATATCCCCTTTTTTTCCATATATCTACGAAAAACTCGTTCTCGCAAATCCAATTCATCTTCACCGGTGTTGGGATTGTGATACGTACCGCCAATAAAACCAATCTCTGTATGACCTTTTTCCATTAAGAAATCAACTGTTTTTCTTGTTATTTGCGGCAGATCAGGTCTTACTGAGTCAAAATGATTCGGGTCAGGTGATGTATCTAGAAAGACCCCATTTGTGGTAATGCTTCTCAAATGCGCAAGTTCTTTGTCCGAGAACGTCCCTACAGCAATGAATCCCTCAATTGTATCTGGAATTTGGTGAATTCCATCGGTAATTTTGTAGGTAATCAACTCTACGTTGAACAGCCTAGCCATTTTTTCTAACTCGATTCGCATTGTCTTAAAATATACATCTTCTAATTCCTCAATATCCGTCAACCAATATAAAAAGGCTATATTCTTAACAAGGAGCCTTACTGTTTTCTTCCGGTAATTAAGCTCTTCTGCCACCTCATAAATTCTGTCACGCGTCTCATCCGAAACCGAAAGACTCTGATCATTGTTGAGAACACGAGAAACAGTAGAAGTAGAATAACCTGATTTTTCCGCAATATCTTTAATCGTAGCCATAAAGAAAACCTCCATATTTACATTTTGTCTTTTTCTAAAGATGTTCACAATTTAGTAAAACTATTTACTAAATTTTACTGCATATAAATCGCGAATTCAAGTAAATATTCCACAATAAAATTGTAGACATGACTCTTGTCCAATAGGTATACTTTTACTAATTTGAAAACAGTTTAATAAGATAGAGGGGAACATCTTGAGTCCATCACAAAAATTATTACTTAGTATTCATGCTTGTTACGGTTTGGCCACTACGATGTCAGGCTTGTTCTTAAATCTCTATTTATGGAGACTTTCAAATAATTTGACAGTAAATGCTTCCTTTATCCTTGTAACGTTCTTTTTTGGGACCGTCTCTTTTGCCGTCGGTGCCCTGCTGTCAAAAAAGACAGATAGAATCTTTAGTTTTCAAATCGGTATTGGTTTAACTGCGCTGTTTTATTTACTTGTTATCCTATTACAGGAGAAAACCGCTTCATATCCGATGATAATCGGCATTTTGAATGGTACTGCTACAGGTTTCTACTGGCTTGGCTACCTAGTGTTGATCTATGACCTCGTGGACAATCAATCACGCTCACAATTTATGGGAAAGCAAATGGCCGTATTTGGATTAGTCAATACATTGGGGCCGGCTTTTGCTGGATTTGTTATTTCCAAACTACATTTTACTGGGTACAATCTTGTGTTTTCTCTATCCTTATTGTTATTTTTTATAGGACTTATCCTTAGCTTTTGGCTTCCTAAAGATGCCTCGTCTAAAAAACCACTATATTTACGTTTATTATGGAGGTTTAACAAGAGGAAATTAGCTTTAAAACCCATGTGGTTTGGATGGTTAATTTGGGGAATGTGCGAAGGAATACTTGCATTTTTCCCAACGGTCATTTTATTTATGACCGTTAAGAATGAATTTCTCGTTGGAATCAGCTCAATCCTGTTTGGAACGGTTGCGGTCCTATCAAGTCTATGGTATGCCAGGTACAACCATAGAGACAGAGAGCCCAATACCTTATTGATTGTCTGGTTGATGTACTTCCTTGCTTGCATCCCGATGATTCTCCATATGAATATATGGACAGTCTTTATCTTCCTTATCATCAATGAAATCAGTAAAGTACTAATAGGAGTAACCTATTTCAGTTTCATGTTCAGAGCAATAAAGGATTTGCCTAAGTCTGGGCTGCGGACAGAATCGATGGTAATGAGGGAAATCATGCTTAACATCGGCAGACTTCTATCCATCACCACCTTTATTTTGCTTTACCTGTTCGCTAAAGAGCTGACCCATTATTATTTTCTATTTGCGATATTCATTCAAGGATTGCTATTTAAAATCCTATCTGCCGAAAAAGATGGGTTTATTGTTAGGAAAACTATTAAAATATATAGATAAGTCGTAATTCAGCAGCAGCGAGCACTCGTTGCTGTTTTTGCCAGGGAATGAGTTCCGCTGATAGACTATGGATTTTCGCTGATACAAGCCGGTCCTCCTCTGGAAAATTATTCAGTCTCCTTCAAATCTCTTCTTATAAAAAAGCACTAAAATAGAACCAATTCTGCCGCAATTATCCTACCTGCACACAATTACTTCACGGGTAAATACCCCTTTTTTCGCAACTGCCCGGTCAACAATTTCAAATCCCGCTTCCATAAGAATCTTATCAATGGGTTCCACGGTTACGACTACAACCTTATCAGTAAACCTTCGTGCGCTTTGGAGCATTTCCAGCTGCTCGTCAGGGGATATCACAGAACAAAGGTTGTAGGGTAAATCGATAATCGCGACATCGTAATGATTGGTGATATCTCGCATGTCTTTAAACTTTACATCTCCAATAAACCCAAAGTGTGCGATGTTTTCTCTTGTACCAGCAAGAATGACGGGGTTATTGTCGCTCCCAACGATATCAATCCCCATCGACAGGGCTTCAATCAGTACGGTCCCTATTCCACAGCAAGGGTCAATAGCTTTTATCCCAGTTGGGTTCGGAATCGCGATATTTACGACTGCCCTTGCCAGACGTGTACTCAGCGCGGTGGAGTACTGATGCGGCTTCTGCTGATGGTGAAACCAAACAGACTCACCTTTCACATAGTCACCGAAAACCCATCTTCCGTTCACATGCATGACAGCTAACAAGCGCTGTGGATTTCGAATATCCGCAACACCTTTAATCCGTTGGCCAACTTCTCTCTCAATCGTTCGCCGATTTTCAAATGCTACCTCACCATTTTTCACACAAATGACCTTAAACGTCTCTCCGGTTACTTGGAAGGCTGCTAATTTATCGAGGAGTTCCTCCATACTCTCTCCTTCCAAAATTACATCGATTCTCTCCTTTATAAACGGACTACGGCTGGGATCTATTTTTACAGAGCTTTCCAAGACATTGGTTTCTGATTCGGTCCCAAACAATGAGCGCATTTCCAGCACACGCAAGGAGCGCTCGTCCTCATAACCAGCGTAAATATAGATATAGGTCGTTTCATTACGATCCAATTCATTCTCACCCCTTTCCGAAATATAACAAAAAAGTTAATTCTCCATTTTCACCTCTAGATGGAACGCTTTTGCATATACTAAAAAAAGGCAATCTATAGGGGGTGTTGATGATAACCAGTATTCAGGATGTAAACGAAGTTCTCTCCAGTTTTCAACATCCATTAGCACAAAAGTGGCTAGGCAACGATTTTATCAAAAAAACGATTGCAGTAAGTTATGATTATTGGTTAGAAGATACCAATATTCCCATGACCTTAGATGAATTTGTTTTACAGTACCTTGACCACGCAGCGTATCTCGGTGAAATGTTTGATGACGATTAAACACACCTAGCTTGCCATTAACATTCATATAGTTCTATCGGCAGCCCATCTGGATCCGCAAGTAAGGTAAATTTCTTTTGTGTCCATGGGTCTATCCATTTGTCCTTTACTTCCACTTGCATTGCTTTTAAATTGTGAACGACCTCTTCAATATTGTCCACTTCAGACGCCTAATGTCTTAATCCAGCCGCTTCCGGACAATTGACCCAAGCTGGAGGATGTGTATCTCATCGATTGGTTCAACGGTTCCGACTATATAAAAAAAAAGCAATAGGTCTCACCCTACTGCCTTAAGAAATCATCTAAAAAACACTTTGTCGATATTGTACTTCGACTTTAATTCATTAATAATGTAGGTCTCATAAATTTCTCTATGTGTTGGGTCTTCAATCACACAAACCTCAATTTTTGTAACTTCATCCCTGTGGTTTTTGATTGGAGACACCGTATCCTCAAAATGTTTTTTGATTCTTGGTCGTAACTTTCTTGCCTTACCAACAAACAATAGCTCATCATTCTTGTTATAAAACATAAAAATACCACCCTTTTCACGAGTGATAAGATGAAAATCAGTAAATCCATAAATATTACTCAGCTCTGGATTGTCCTGTTTGGTAATAGTAACGTCTGGTTTTGGAACAGTAATGTTGATCACGCAAACTCACTTCCTTCTTCTATATCGCTGTTTATACTAACATATATCTACATATATTACTATTTCCCTACAAAAACCTTTTAAAACTATTTTTCCATTAAGTTTGATTTGCATTTTATCCCTAAATTAAAAACTCCTAGACCATTTTGATCTAAGAGTCTGTTTTAAATTACAGATTCAAACTGTGACTGCTATTAATACAGATACTAGGTCTGCAGTTACACAGATACAACCCATTGGTTTAATAATTCATCTAGTGTTTTACTGAGTCTAATCGTTTCTGTAGAGGTAAACCCTTGGGACATCCCGACAGAAATCATGGTTCTTCTTAAGCTTTCGATTTGTTCTATTAATTCTTCTTTTATCATCACGAATACCCCTTTATGTAAAACTTTTGGCTTATAAAAATATTATCACCTGAAAGCGGATACAACGAATTAGTTTCTATCATCAAATCTCGACAGGCTTCTGCCTGTCCCTGTATGATTTCATCCTAGATTGTCATTTAATGTAGGAATCCCCCTACCTTAAAAGAATTTGTATTGCAATATCTTGACCATGCAGAGTATCTAGGTAATTTTTTTGCTGACGATTAACACTCCTATTCCGACAAGTTCCACCTTGCCTAGTAATCAAACGTTTGATTAAAATTAGGAAAAGTCCCTCTAAATTAACTTTTTTCTTTCGAGAATGGTAAAAAGAAAGTCGAACTTAACGGGAGATTTACTCCCATTAAGTTCGACTAGTATTTAACATTCATATAGTTCAATCGGCAGCCCATCCGGATCCGCAAAGAAGGTAAATTTCTTTTCTGTCCATGGGTCTATCCGTATGTCTTCTACTTCCACCTGCAATTCTTTTAAATGATGGACAGCCTCTTCTATATTGTCCACTTCAAATGCCAAATGTCTTAATCCTGCAGCCTCTGGATAATTAACCCGTGCTGGCGGGTTTGGAAAGGAAAATAACTCAATTTGGTATTGTCCATTTACCTCAAGGTCCAGTTTATAAGAGTCCCTTTCCTCGCGGTACACTTCCCTTATTGGTGTTAGACCTAATACCCGAACATAAAAGTCTTTTGATACATCGTAGTTAGAACAAATAACTGCTATATGGTGTATTTTCTTTAGATTCATTTCCTCTTCTCACTTCTTTCGCCTTTTTATCAAAGTATACCATTCGACTTGATTCTACAAACCTTAGGGTTTGGCACGTAAATCTAAAATGACAAATTTATTTTTTATCACCCTGTCCTTTTTGCCTATATTTCTCTATATAAAGGGTGAAAGGAGGTGATAACGATGGCACAAGCAGTGGTAACAGCGTCAAAGTTGCGTTTGGTGTTCCAGGTGGGTATGGATGATGAAGGCAAACCGGTTCTTAAAGCAAAGACATTCAATAATATCCAAAAATCCGTCACGCCCGATCAACTTTTACAAGCAGCACAGGCCCTTATTGGTTTATCCAATGACACGCTCAGCAATATTGAGAGAGTCGAGAATGCGGATTTACTAGCGTAATCGGAAAATAAATAATGATAGGAGGTGAATAAAATGGCTAAAACACTAGAGTTAGAGTTCGTTACCGAGTTTGGTAAAACGGCACGTCTATCTGTAGACAATCCGAAGGAACCGATTGACGGATCTGTGGTAAAGGCGGCGATGGAGGAAATGATCGCGTCTGGAATCTTCACATCCACAAATGGTAATTTTGCTTCTGTAAAAGGAGCACGAGTGATTGACCGCAATGTTACTGAATACGAGATTGTTTAATAGAGCAGGAGGCCGGTTTCAGTCGAAGCCAGCCTCTTTTAATTAATAATACCTTAAACCTTTATTCATAGTTTGTTCATGAATACGGGGTAAGATATAGACATGAGAAGGATCTCCTATTAATCTTCTTTCTTTATCATATTCCCCCTTTTTTATGATTCGGCATGTTGCTGGATCTTTTTTGTATTCAAAAAAATAATCCTACTCCAACACAAGGAGTAGGATGAACGTTTATTGCCAGTTTGTATGATAGATTCCAGGCATATCCCTGCGTTCGTAGGTGTGGGCGCCGAAGTAATCACGTTGTGCTTGTAAGAGACTGGCATTTGAAATACCTGTACGATAACCATCATAGTAGGAAAGAGCTGCACTTAAGCACGGTAACGATATACCAGCAGTAATGCCATCACAGACCACTTTGCGTAATCCGATTTGGAACTCTTTCACCTTTTCAGCAAAATAAGGGGCAATCAACAAATTCGCAAGATCTGGTTGCTCTTGATAGGCTTCGCTTATTATATTTAAAAACTCTGCACGAATGATACAGCCACCACGGAAAATCAGGGCAATATCCTTTAATGGTAAATCCCAGCCATATAAATCAGAAGTTGTTTTATATTGAGTGAATCCTTGTGCGTAGGCACAAACTTTTCCCACATACAATGCTTGTCTAATATACTCAACCCAAAAATCTCGATCTAAATTTACCTCATCCATCTCTGGGCCAGCCAAGATATTTTCAGCCTGAACCCGTTCTTCTTTTAGCGAGGATAGATAGCGTGCAAACAAAGACTGTGTAATAATCGATGCTGGAATCCCGTTATCGATGGCTTGCATACTCGTCCATTTGCCCGTTCCTTTTTGTCCTGTTTTATCAAGAATCACATCAATCAGTGGTAAGCCTGTTACTTCATCCTTTTTCCGTAGAATCTCTGCAGTAATTTCGATTAAATAACTTTTCAGTTCACCTTGATTCCAGGTTTCAAAGATGTCGGCAATTTCATGAACGGATAAATGTAACCTTTCTCTTAAAAACGTATAGGCTTCCGCAATTAACTGCATATCTGCATACTCTATCCCGTTATGTACCATTTTTACAAAATGACCGGCACCTTTTGGACCCATATAAGCACAGCAAGGATCATTGTCTACCTGGGCCGCTATTTTCGTAAGAATCGGTGCTGCTTTTTCATAGACGTCTTTATCGCCGCCTGGCATGATCGAAGGCCCCGTTAATGCACCCACCTCGCCGCCAGAAATCCCGATTCCTAAATAACCAATTCCTTTAGACTTTAACTCATCGTATCTGCGTTCCGTATCTTCGTAATGGGAGTTACCGCCATCCATAATGACGTCGCCTTCTTCAAGATGTGGTACTAACGCTGCGATCACCGAATCAATTGCCTTTCCAGCTGTCACCATCACAAAAACTTTTCTTGGATTCTCCAAAGACTGAACAAAATCTTGAATTTCATAGTAAGGAGTAATACTCTGTCCATCAAGTTTTTCCACAAGCTGATCGGTTAAATCTCTCGTGTAATTATACACAGCCACTTGTTCCCCTTTACTGGCCATGTTTAAAGCGATATTACTGCCCATAACTCCTAATCCAATGACGCCAATTGTATTTACCATTTATTTCCACTCCCTTTATCTAGATGAATAGGCAGTAAAACCTAAGAGATTTTACTGCCTGGAATGACTTAAACAAATAAGCTTAATAATAGAACAAATCCTAATCCCGCTACGGATATAATCGTCTCAAGCAACGTCCATGTTGCAAAAGTTTCTTTCATGGTTAATCCAAAGTATTCTTTAAACATCCAGAAACCTGCATCGTTTACGTGGGAAAGAATGACACTTCCGGCACCTGTTGCAAGAACGACCAGCGCAAGGTTAACATCTGATTGTCCTAACATTGGAATCACTAAACCAGCTGTTGTTAATGCCGCTACCGTAGCAGATCCTAATGCAATACGTAAAATCGCAGCGATCATCCATGCGAGGATAATCGGTGATATAGCAGTCCCTTTGAATAATTCCGCTACATAGTCACCTACGCCGCCGTTAATTAATACTTGCTTGAAGGCACCGCCGCCTCCGATGATTAATAGCATCATTCCGATGTGCAGAATCGCTTGTGTACAAGACTCCATGACATCCTTCATCGGAATCTTTCTTGCGATACCCATGGAGTAAACAGCAAATAATAGCGAGATCAGCATAGCCGTACCCGCTTCACCGATAAATCGAATGACTGCTAATACAGTATTATCTTCGATGCCTAATGTTTTTTGCAGCAAGGTAATAATGGTCGCAATCGACATTAAGATAACAGGAAGTAAAGCAGTAAATACACTGATACCGAATTTTGGTGTATCTTCAAGTTTAAATGTTTTTAGTTCACCTAATGAGGCAATGCTGCCCATTTTTGTAAATGATTCAGGTACAAGTTTTTTCGCAATCTTTGTAAAAACTGGCCCAGCTAAGATAACCGTAGGGACAGCAACAATGAAACCGTAAAGTAAAACTTCACCAATGTCCGCACCCAATTCACCGGCAATCGTAGTTGGCCCTGGGTGTGGCGGCAAGAAGCCGTGTGTGACAGATAAAGCGGCTGTCATGGAAATACCGAGTGACAAAATCGAAACTTTTAATTCTCTTGAAATGGCAAAAACAATGGGAATCAATAATACTAAACCTACTTCAAAAAATAACGCGATACCGATAATGAATGAGGCAACTACTACTGCCCATTGTGTATTTTTTTCACCGAATTTCTTCACAAGCGTCATCGCAATTCGCTGCGCACCGCCTGAATCAGCGATTAACTTCCCGAGCATGGCTCCAAGTCCAAAGATTAAACCAATATGTCCAAGTGTTCCTCCTAAGCCGGCTTCGATGGTTTTAACCACTTCTTCTAATGGCATTCCAAGGGCTAACGCAACACCAAACGATACGATGATTAAAGAAATAAAGGTATTTAATTTTAAGCCCATAATCAAAATAAGTAGGGCGATAATTCCTAACGCTACAATAACTAATGGCATGTTAATTCCTCCGTACTTTTTCTAGTTGTGTGTTGTAAGCTTTCTTTGATATTTGGCTATCCGAGTATAATCTTCTTCTAATACTCTTGATAAATGAATAAAGATCGGCAGCAACTGCCTGTACTCTTTTGCGGCAGCTTCTTCAGGTGTATGTGTAAAAGTGCTGCCAACCATTTCAGAAACAGCTTCAAATGAGTCGATTTTTCCTGTTGCATATAGCCCTAAAATACAAGCCCCCAGGCATGAACTTTCATAGCTTTCAGGAACGACTACTTCCGATTCGAATATATCGGACATCATTTGCCGCCAAACCTCTGACCTTGCGAAGCCTCCCGTCGCTTGGATTCGGGCAACAGGACCATCCATGCATTCCGTTAATGCTAGAAAAACAGTATATAAATTGTAAATGACTCCTTCTAATGCTGCTCGAATCATATGTTCTTTCTTATGTGATAAGGTTAAACCGAAAAATGAGCCTCGTACATCTGGGTTCCAAAGTGGTGCACGTTCACCTGCGAGGTATGGATGAAATAACAATCCATCCGAGCCTGGTCTTACACGTTCAGCAATCTTGGTTAATACTTCGTATGGATCAATTCCTAATCTTTTTGCAGTCTCAACTTCCGAAGAGGCAAGTTCATCACGAATCCAGCGAAGAACCATCCCGCCATTGTTTACCGGGCCGCCAATGACCCAATGCTTTTCCGTTAAGGCATAGCAGAATATTCTTCCCTTTTCATCGGTTTGCGGCTTGTCAATAATCGTACGAATCGCACCGCTTGTCCCAATGGTAACGGCAATCTCGCCTTTGCCAATCGCATTGACACCAAGGTTGGAAAGGACGCCATCACTGGCACCAATGACAAAAGGAGTTTGTGGATTGATACCCATTTGTTTGGCTATGTCAGGATTACAGTTGCGGAAAACTTGCGTTGTTGGAACGAGCTCCGATAATTGATCACGCATTACGCCTGCAATATGTAATGCTTCTTCATCCCAATCCAAGTTTTTGAGATTCATCATCCCCATGCATGAAGCAAGGGAATGATCGACAACATATTGGTTAAAGAACTTTTTAAAAATATATTCTTTAATTCCAATATATTTTTTCACTTTAACAGCGATTTCAGGACGGTCATTGACCATCCAAGTTATTTTGGTTAATGGCGACATTGGATGAATCGGTGTTCCAGTCCGTTTGTAGACTTCATGTCCATTCAACTCATTCTTTATTTTATGTGCCCAAGCTTCACTCCGGTTGTCTGCCCAGGTGATACAAGGTGTCAGTGGCTGGTCGTTTTCATCCATCGCAATAACACTGTGCATGGCGCTGCTAAATGAAATGAAAGCTGGCTTTTTATCAGAGTGGCGTTTCGTTATATTAGTAATCGCTTGCAGCACAGCTTGATAAATCTCATTTGGATCTTGTTCGGCTGTAGACATATCCGGTGTGTAAAGTGGATAACCATGATTCTCTACCTGAATAACTTCACCTTTTTCCGTAAATAGTACAGCTTTGGTACTAGTTGTACCGATATCTACACCTAACATGTAGTTAGTCATTTTTATGCACACCTCCTTTTGCCAGCATTTGTTGTGACATCCATAGGTCATCGACTGTCCCTTGAACTTGAACATCATCAAAGTTTAGATGTAAAGACTCAAGCATAAGATCTCGATCCTTAGATTCGATCGCTTCTATATAAATTTCATGATTTCTGATAACCCTTGTAAAGTCTTCATACTCTTCTTTAATGCGTAAACGCATCGATAACAGAATTAAGCATTCCATAACAGGCTTTAAGTTATCCCAAATCATCAGCATATGGGAATGGTTAATAGACCGAATAATCGTTTCATGAAATAAAACGTCCTGTAGAGCAAATTCATCCGCATCACGATATTTTATCGCGACCTTCATCATTTCTAGTATTTTACTAAGTTCTCTTGATAGCTGCCCTGTATCCATTTTTATAAGACGTTCAAACACAAACGTTTCAATAAGTAAACGTACATCATAAATCTCTTGTATTTCTTTTTCTGTTAAACCAATAACAACGGCACCCATTCTTTCTAATCGGATGATATTTTCGGAAGACAGTATTTTTAACGCTTCACGAATGGGGGATCGACTTACAGCAAAATCAGCAGCCAATTTGTTTTCGGATAAGATGGTGCCGCTTTCAATTACACCTGAAATGATACGCATTCTAAGCTCGCAAGCTACACGTTCACCGGCGGAAGCTTTTGAAAGGCTCTTCTCAGGATATAGAAATTCCTTTGTTTCTATCATAGTTTCACCTTCTTAATGTAATACAAGGATACTTGTATACAAGTATTATAGTATATATTTTTAATTATGCAAGCGCTTTTTCTTCTTCCATTAGTTGGACTGTCTATTAAAATTCTAAAAACTTGATTTAGTACATTGGCAGGGTAAGGGTAGAATCATACTCGGGGTGGGCATGGTTATGGTAATTATGTTTCTCTGAATTAAGCGTATAGTTACTTCAATAAAAAGACTTGCCCCTATTCCAAGAGCAAGTCTCACGTTACTTCATGATAAAATACAAAACCATCATTACGATCGAAACACCCTGCCCAGCGGCCAGCCCAATCAGCCATTTTTTAAACAGTCTTTCTCTCTTTACACCACTTTCAACACTCTGTTTCCACTTTGCTTCCCACTTGTCTCGAGCGTCTTTTTGGACCTGCACCACCTGCTGTGTCAACTCCGCTATATCCTCTTTATACCTGTCTTCAATGGCGATAATCTCTTTGATTATCAACCCTAATCGATCGCTCACCACTTCATATTTTACATTCAAGGCGGAAGATTGCTCACTCAAAGCTCCCTGCAGCTGCCTAAGATCGTTCATCACTCTATCTGTTTCCCCAATGATAAACGCTTGATCTTCCTGCTGGAATCCTTTTACTTCAGCTAACAGTTTTTCGGTTCTCTCGAGATTTTCCTCGTATTGCTGGTGCCAAAAAGCAATCTTCTTTTCCAGCACCAGGATATTCTCATCAAACCGTTCCATCCCGCGATTAAATATCTCGTTCTGAGGATCAATCACGTCTTCCCTTAACCGCTCACTAACCTGCACAGGGAAGCCTTGCATCGATTTCTGCATGTTTTCAATAGATTCATAAACTTCTTCATTCAATGCCGCAATCGTTTCTTCCCGGTCTTTCATTAGCTTTTTCAAGTCATCATAAAAAAGTTCGTCATTAATTTTCTTAAGTGATTGAATGGCCTCGGTATATTTCTCATCAATAGTATTAGAAGTATTCATTTCCAATGATCCTCTCCGCTTGCTTTAAAATAATTTGGCAGTATTGATGGCAGGCCCAGCGTTCCTCATCAGTAGCATTCTCCGAAAATAACTTCTCCTGCCAGCCTGACACGGTTTTCACAAACTCTTCTTTTAAAATATCATCCAGCACTTTCGGACGCAGCATATCCTGTTCACATTCCTGCTTCACCCGAACCAATTGATCTTGAAGCTCGATAAAACGTTTTTCCTTTTGCTGTATTTGTTCCCGCAGCACTTGTACCTTTTCTTCCACTAATCGTTTATGCTCATTCTTATTATCAAGAAGCTGCATAATTTCTTCTCTACTATTCTTTTTAAAAAGGTTAATCTGGTTTTCATAATACTCATAAATACTATTGTTATTCCAATCTAACGTGTCATGAACTATCCAATAATCCTCTTCAAAATTTCCTGCCTTTAAATATTGATCCAGGCCCCGGCCGTGATTTAAACGAACATCCACCACTGGCGGATTGGTTTCAACATCAAACTTGGCTTGGGGTAAGATATTCTGCATGCTCTTTGTAAACATCAGCCAACTGTTAGAAAGCTGCCTTTGATAAAAATCCAGCATATCCGCCTCGACCATTTCATAGCCATCCAACAACTTGGATACCTTCCGCTCCTTAAACACCACTTGATCCTTTTTATCAAATGTAAACTGATCTTCAAGTGAGAATTCGAACTTTTCCAACTGAATCGGTTCTAACACCTTATCTGCACTCTCGTACATCGCCAATTCCTTTTGCAGAAAATCAACAGTTGACACCAAATTCTCGAGCGTTCGCTCATCCTCCAACATGCCTTCTGCCAGCGTCTTCATCTCAATCTCCTGCCGTTCGAGATCAAGGCTCCTCTGCTTGAACATGCTTTGCGCGACGTTTTTTATCTCCGTAATCTGATCTTCAGCTGTTCCATACTTTTGACCGCCAAAGACCAGAAACCGCTCATTAAAACGATTGATTGATTTATAAATCCATTGGTCCTTTTCCTCTTCTAACGCAGTAAGCAAATCGGCAATCATGCTTCATAACCTTCTTTTATTAACTGTTTATTCAAAATATTATATAGACTCAACATCCAATCACTCCCAGACACCCGTTGCTTTCATTTTACTATATCTTCAAGCAGACTTCGACACTTCTCTGCAAACTTCCCTGCCAATCAAACGTTTGATTAAAAACATCCCAACCCCTTTTGAAAAACGAACTCCAGCCTCTTTTCAAGAAAATTTCTTGTCGAGGAGGAGGATTGTTTTTACCTGAATTCCTTCAAATCCAGCCAAAAAGGATGGCTTTCAACATCTATCGACGAATTCTCCTAGTAATTAAACGTTTGTGTAAAAACGGGATAAATCCCGCTATAGAAAGGTTTCTATCCTGATTCTGTTAAAATAATTGTCTGTTAATATAGGAGAATTAGCGAATTTTAGCCATGCAATAACGAGTCAGAGATTTCCTCAATGGGGCATTAGCACTAATCCGGCAGAGATTGAATACTGTGTTAAAAAGCTTTTTAGGAGTGATTATCCATGGATATTCCTGTTTCTGGTTTTATGTATTCTTCAGATGGTTCAGACCCAATGCATTCCCACCGACTTTATATTACCTCTTGGGATGGAAGGCCTGTTCATGTTCACAGCTTTAGCGGCATTACCTCTTTTGATGATGGGCACAGCCATCAATACGCTGGCACAACCGAACCAGCACCCACTGGGGTCCCGCATACCCATAGATATTTTACCTTTACTTCTGTTGATGACAGACACAGACACCAAATACAAGGAGTAACGGGACCTGCCATTCCGCTTCCAAATGGTGGACATTATCATGAATTTAATGGTGTCACCACGGTGGAAGGGGCTCGGCCACATAGACACTTTTATAGTGGAAGAACAAGTCTCTAAGATCCATTTCTGTTGCCTGCACACATCAAAAAGGGAGCTTTCTAGTAAATAGAAATCGCTCCCTTTTAAAATTACCAACATCTACATCTAAATAAACAACCAAAATTCCTGCATGGTCTGCGTTCATTATAATCATCGTTTTGCTTTTGATCATGATTATAATCATTATTTTTCCTTTGGCCATATCTGTTGTCTTGTTTTTGACCATAGTATTTCCTTCTGTATTGATCATATTTGTTATAGTTGTCTTGTTTTTTACAGCCACAATCATCGTGTTTGTTGTTGTCTTTCTTTTTACAACCACAATCATCGTGTTTTTTATAATTGTCTTGCTTTTTACAACCACAATCATGGTGTTTGTTATAGTTGTCTTGCTTTTTACAGCCACAATCATCGTGTTTTTTATAGTTGTCTTGCTTTTTACAGCCACAATCATC
>NZ_JBIVOI010000016.1:0-125119 GCF_044754045.1 Neobacillus sp. NPDC093182 | reverse complement strand
CATCGTGTTTGTTGCAGTTGTCTTGCTTTTTACAGCCACAATCATCGTGTTTGTTGCAGTTGTCTTGCTTTTTACAGCCACAATCATCGTGTTTGTTGCAGTTGTCTTGCTTTTTACAGCCACAATCATCGTGTTTGTTATTGTTGTCTTGCTTTTTACAGCCACAATCATCGTGTTTGTCATTCTTGTCCTGTTTGTTGCAATCATCATGCTTATTGTTGTCCTGCTTTTTACCATCATGGTGTTGGTTGTTTTTGTTTTGCTTATTACAGCCACAATCATCGTGATGGTCGTTTTTGTCCTGCTTCATACAATCATCATGCTTGTCGTTCTTGTCCTGCTTGTTACCACCATCGTGCTTGTCATTTTTGTCCTGTTTATTGCCGTCATCGTGCTTGTCGTTTTTGTCTTGCTTATTGCCACCGTTATGTTCGTGTTTTTCCTTATCATCCTTCTTGTCTTTGCCATGATGGTGCTTATGGTGTTTTTTCTTACCTGGCATTTTCCTTGCTCCCTTCTTAACAAACCAATTTATATAGTTAGTTTATTAAGAATCGGCAAAATGGCTTGGACGAACAACCATCATTTAGTCTTTTTGGTTGTACCCATTCCTACTGCCTCGACGACGGGGGGCGTTTTCCTGTGACCGATATAAAAAGCCCCTCCTGTGTCAATTGCGAATTCACGATTTCATACCTCATTTTTAATAACAAGATTACTTTTTAATGGTGCATATAGGACATAGAAAAATAAATGCATAAAACAGAGAGGAACCTTAAGAATAAATATATATACATCCCTTTACCATCATTGTTGTTGCGGTGCAGACATGATTTGGTCATGGAGCGCTAGCAATGGATAGGAAAAATCAGGTGGCAGACAATGGGTACATGTGAACTTTGTGAGCGAGAGGAAGTAGAGACAACTGTACATCATCTGCTGCCGAAAGAGATGGGTGGTACATTTGGTGCTACGGCCAATTTATGTATCCCCTGCCATAAACAAATCCATGCTCTTTATACCAATGCAGAGATCGCAGCCCGATTATCAACCATACCTGAATTAAAGCAAGATTCCCAACTATCACGTTATCTTAAATGGATCCAGAAGCAGCCACCAACAAAAATAATGAAAATAAAAAAGTCTAATGAGCGGAAACGGAAGCGCTAATCCACTTGGACTTGATCCGTTTACCATACATACTGGAGTCACCATTCGATACTTAACGTGCCAAATCGCTCTGTCTAGTGAACCGCTAATCTTGACTTTTAATGGTACCTGGCACCCGATTCCACTTACCTGCCAATAATTCTCCCCTACCTGCATCATTTATTTGTTTACCTGCCTGATTAGCCAATCTATCTGCCAATACCTATCATTTACCTGCAGATTCATCCCGAAGGCAAGTCCAGTTAACTGAAAAAGCCAGGCGACAGCCTGGCTCTGCTAATTAGAGGGTTGAAAGGAGTATAATCTCAATGAAGCAGGAAGATTTAAAGTACCTTCTTTCATGAAAAAACTCTTTCCTGCCAAAATCTCTCCTCTACCTGCCTAATTCAGTTGTTTACCTGCCTATTTAAACATCCTACCTGCAAAAATCGACCACCTACCTGCATATATATTTTGCATAGGTGTATCTAAACATAGCCCATTTTATTTACGGTTAACACCAGCATAAAATCGATCTCTTACACGTTTTAGCCTTGCATGATAGTTAAGGATATCCAGTCGCGCCTTTTCTGCTTCTGGTGCAATCGGTCTAAGATTCTGAATATCCCAATAATCCACAATGACATCCAGCACTTGATCAAAGTACTCAAGCGGTCCATAATTGGCTTCCTTTGCAATAATAGACATCCGGTCTTCAAAATCAGGCATAACCGTACCAGGCATTTGAAAATTCTTTATCACATAACCTAGATAGTAGCAATAATTCGGTTCCAATTGTAAATGTAACTTGATGACATCACGATAAAATGCATAATGCAGGGTTTCATCCTTAGCGAGCCTTCTTAGGAGCGTAGCCAATTCTTTATCATGAGGTCCCGCTACCTTCGCAACATTATAATAAAACACCATCGTTGCGAGTTCCTGGAGCGAAGTATAGACCATTGTTTCAAAAGGGGTATGAAAATCCGGCTCCCATCCACCTTCTACCGTCTGCTTGTGCAATTGACGAATGCGTTTGGGATCAGCGTTTCTAGTAATCAAAAGGTAGGTCTCCAAAAGATTTGAATGCTGATCTTCTTCTGCTGTCCAGGTATGGACAAAATCCTTGATGACAGAAAGCGACCCTTTAAAGGTTTGATCGAGATGGGATGTGAACCATGGTAGATTAACCTCTGTCAGAAGTGCCGTCTCTACTGCCGTTACCACACCTGGCGGCAGTGTTACCTGTTCTGGGTTCCAAGGTACCCTGCGGAAATCCTGTGCTTTATCCCAAGGTAAGAAATCATGATAGCCCCAATCTATTTTTGCAGCCCTTCTTTTGTGTTCCTCATATAGCTCCTTTAATTGCGGTTCAAGTCTAAAGTCTAAATGGTTTGTCAGCAAATAATTCCCTCTCCTTTTTCCACTACTTTACCGTATTACTCTATTAAAACATATAATTAACAACATTCCGACTTTATAGACTTCATTTTTAAAAAGTATATCAATATGAGATTATTCCTACGATTTTCCGCTGCAATGCGAAAAGCAAACCCATTTATAACCCTACCTTAGACAAAAAAAAGCGGAGAGCTCAACTCTCCACCATTACTTTAAAACCACAACCGAGCGGTATTCTGATCCAATTACCTATGGTCCGGCTTCCAGGATGAAAATCGCCTTTCAATTACACCTAATAATGTAGTGAGGATTAACCCTGTTAAGGTAATGACTAATACACCAACAAACATACGATCCGTTTGTAAATTCTGCCCGTTGCTTGTTAATTGATATCCAATACCAGCTGTTGATGCGAATAACTCCCCTACAACTACAGCTATCAGGCCTTGACCAATTCCTAGCCTTATACCATTTAAAAGGAAGGGTACGGTAGAAGGTAAGGCAATGGTTTTGAAAATTTGAAACTCACTTGCATTAAATGTTCTGGCTGCCTTGATTAAGTTTTGGTCCAAAGTTAACATCGCCTTTTGTGCGCTCATGACGATTGGAAAGAAAGCCATCAAAAAAACGATAACAATTTTCGATGCGGGTCCAATTCCAAATGCAATAACAATCACTGGCAACAGGGCAACCTTAGGCGTTACATATAATCCTGAAATGAACGGATTCACAACGGCATTAAAGTAGGGGTTCCAGCCTGAGAATACACCAATAGGGATTCCAATGAATATAGCCAAGGAAAATCCAGCTATAAATTCATATCCACTTACTTTCATATTCTCCCAAAAGGAGACCTCCTGGACCATTACTACCGCTGCTTTCACAATTTCAATAGGAGAACTTATAAATAATGGGTTAATCCATTCATTTTGGGAGGCAAACTCCCAAAAAAGAAGAAACAGTAGAACGGAAACAGAACTAATCATGTAAGTCTTGCTTTCTTTTTTTAATTTCCATTTCTTTTTTATTTTAGGCTCTGATTGTACAGCTTGGAGATTACTCTGAGTCATAAAACTCCCCCTTTCCCATTACTTACTTCCCTTTGTTATCCCTTGTTTCGAAGATTCCTTTTCAATAATCGACCAAATATGATCTACTAAATGAACAAACTCAGGACTTCGTTTAACATGCAGATTTCTTGGTCTAGGAATATTCACATCAATAACCTCTACGACACGTCCGGGTCTTGCCCCAAAGACGAATACCCGATCTGCTAGAAAAACAGCTTCATCAATTTGGTGTGTAATAAAAAGACTCGTCTTTTTGGTCTCACTCCATATTCTCAGAAGCTCGCCTTGCATAAATTCCCTCGTTTGTGCGTCGAGTGCAGAAAAAGGTTCATCAAGCAGCAGTAATGATGGATTAACGGTTAAGGCCCGTGCTAAGTTTACCCTCTGCTGCATTCCCCCTGATAATTCATGGGGATAATGATTTTCATATCCTTTTAAGCCAACCATCTCAATAAATTCTTTCGCTTCCTGCTTTTTATCTACGGATAACTGTTTTTGAAGCTCAACCCCATAAAGAACATTTTCCAGAACGGTTCTCCATGGTAAAAGACTGGGATTTTGAAAAACCATAGCTCTATCATTACCAGGTCCATCAATCTTCTTTTGATCTAGCAGGATTTCACCTCTGCTGGGCTTCAATAAGCCAACCACCGTATTTAAAAACGTTGTTTTTCCACAGCCACTTGGCCCGACAATACAAATAAATTCACCATCTTTTATGTCTAAGTTTATATTCTCAAGGGCAATCACTTCTGTACCTGTTTTAGTGTTTACGTAGGTGACATCTAAAAAGCGAGTGGATAATTTCAAATTTTGTAGTGATGCTGCCGTCCCCATAACGTTATCAATCACTCCTTCTAGCTATCATTATTTTTTAAAGGCTTCTTCAATATAGCTATTTGTCCAAATAACATCTTCCGTCGTGTCTTGTTTCGTCTTCACACCTGATATGTCACCATATTCAATCAATGGATCTTGAGCATTATCCCAAGCTTCCTGATTCATTTCTCCATACCCTTTAAAAGTGTCTTTTAATCCGACAAGAGATTGTTCAAGGATGTCTACATCAATACCTTCAAAATAGGAGGTAATCGACTCGGCTGCTTCTCTCGGGTTATCCCGGGTGAACTCCATGCCTTTCCCAATGGCTCTAACTACCTTTAAAGATGTTTCATGATTTTCCTCTAAAAACTTCTTATCTGCAAACACCACTTCCCAAACCATGTTTGCATACATTGGCTCTTCCATTGTATTGATGATTACATCTCCAACATCCTTACTAGCTGCTTGCAGCCCCATTGGAGGTGAGGCAATACCACCGTCAACAATTCCCTCTTGCATGCCGCCAATTTTCGGTCCATCTCCTGCTAGTTTCACAGTTTCAAGAGAATTAGGATCGACCCCATGCAATTTCATTAAATAGCGTGTATAAACGTCTCCAGAATCACCAACTAAGTTTGTCCCTATAGTTGCGCCATCCAATGCCGCAATTCTCTCCTTGAGTGATGAATCTTTAGAAATCTTCTTCTTATCTTGATATTGTTTTGATAGTGTTATTTGATAGGTCAGGGCAGAATTTAAAGATTGAATTGCTACCAAATCTTCGCCTTTATCAAGCGGAGTGAACATACTTCTAGGGCCAGAAACGGCAAACTGTGCTTCACCAGACAAAATCGATGCAATGACTTGTGCCCCGCCGCCGCCTGAGGCAATCTTCGCTTCAATTCCTTCATCCTCGAAGTATCCTTGTTCAATAGCTACATATAGTGGGGCAACGGATAAAATACGTGCAGGTTCTGAAAACGTAAGCTTAGTCGTCTTTACCCCTGAATCCCCTTTTGTTTCTGTGGTTGTTTCTTTACCCTGACTACAAGCAGAAACCAGAAGCACAAAACATAATAGAATAGCCGATAAACATTTTCGCTTAAACAATTTAGATACCCCCTGTAAATTCGCTGTTTTATATACAAAACAATATTTTATATATAAATACATTCTAATATCACTATTGCAAATCTGTCAAATGTTTAAATTGAATATTTTAACTATTCCGTAAGTTTTCTACTATTTACAAACTGATATTCTACGACAATATACTTTCCTGTTCTTTTCAACTAATCGATTGATTAAGTAGAGTTTAATCCCTTTTGAAAAACGAACTTTAACCTGTTTTCGCGGAAAATATTTTGCGAAGGAAAAATTTAAATTTATTGTTATTTTGCGGCCAAATCTAATAAAAACTATGAATCTACTTTTTCTATCATGCTTCAACAATTTATGATTTTAACTAATCGTTTGATTAGTTCCTTCGATTTCCTTATTAGTGAAGGTATTCATAGTGGAGATTCATAAAAAAAAACGTCACTTCTTGGAACAGGTCATACTCTCACTTTCTTGATGGGTGCCTGGCACAAGTACTAAATGAGATTTGGCCAAAAGAACCGTCCCTATGGCTTTCAAAATTAAAAAAGGTGACAGGCACCAAAAATGACATGGTGTCACTTTTGGTGTTGACTTATGACACGGTGTCATCTATAATCTGTTAGTACCTAGTTGTGACACGGTGTCACATTTGATGATAGGAGAATCGATATGCCAAAACAAACGTATTTTCACTTATCGAAGGATAAACAGGAGACTTTAATGGAGGCTGCTAAACAGGAGTTTTCCAGGGTTCCATTACATGAGGCATCCATTGCAAATATTATTAAAAGTGCTGGAATCCCTAGGGGCAGCTTTTATCAATATTTTGAGGATAAAGAGGATTTATTTTATTACCTGTTAAATCAATTATCCGTAAAAAGTCATCTACGATTTCTTTCCGTGCTGAAGGAGAAAAACGGAGATTTATTTGAGTCATTTATTGCAACCTTTCAATTTATGCTCGAGGTCCATCGAAATCCAGAACACAAAAACTTCTTTAAAAATGTTTATTTAAATATGAACTATAAACACGAAAAAACCTTAGCGAATAATGTTTACGAGGAAAACCAGAAAACCCAGTATTTTAATACCATCAAATTAATTGATACAACTAAATTGAACATTCAGGATGAACAAGAACTGCACCATGTATTGAAAATTCTGATGGGCGTTACCTTTCAGAACCTTGTTCAACTGTTCGTTAAGGAATATACCGATGAAGAAGCACTAAAAAATTATCTCGTACAAATAGACCTTCTAAAAAGAGGCTTGCAAAAAAATTAAAACAAGGGAGAAAGAATATATGGATACATCATTACAAAAAAAACCACCATATTTAATGATTGCGATCTTATTCGTTGGAGCATTTGTCTCTTTTTTAAATAACTCGCTATTAAACGTAGCTCTTCCATCGATCATGGTCGATTTAGGAATCAAAGATTATTCGACCGTTCAATGGTTAGCTACTGGCTATATGCTGGTCAGCGGGATCTTAATTCCGGCATCAGCCTTTTTACTAACACGCTTTTCAAATCGTAGTTTATACATTACATCCATGGTACTTTTCACACTGGGTACAGCACTAGCAGCCTTCGCACCAAATTTTGGTCTCTTACTTACCGGGCGCATGATTCAGGCAGCTGGCTCTTCCGTTATGGGACCTTTATTGATGAACATTATGTTAGTAAGCTTCCCGCGTGAAAAACGCGGTACCGCAATGGGGATCTTCGGTTTAGTTATGATTACAGCACCAGCCATCGGACCAACCCTATCCGGTTACATCGTAGAATACTACGACTGGCGCTTACTGTTTGAAATGATTTTACCATTAGCAGTCATTAGTTTATTATTAGCCGTTTGGAAGCTAGAAAATGTAATGGAACAAAATAAAAATGCAACACTTGATTACCTTTCATTAGTATTATCATCCATCGGTTTTGGCGGATTACTCTATGGTGTAAGTTCAGCAAGCTCAGACGGCTGGGACGATACCATCGTCTTAACCACCATCATCGTTGGCGGTATTGCCTTAATCGCCTTTATTATTCGTCAATTAAAGATGGATCAGCCATTATTAGATTTACGTGTTTATAAATATCCAATGTTTGCACTTGGGTCCGTGATTGCCATCGTCAACGCCATCGCCATGTTCTCAGGTATGATTTTAACACCTGCTTATGTACAGAACGTTCGTGGAATTTCACCGCTTGATTCAGGATTAATGATGCTGCCAGGTGCGATCGTGATGGGGATTATGTCGCCCATTACCGGTAAACTATTCGATAAATTTGGCCCACGTATACTAGGAGTAATCGGGCTTACCATTACTGGTGTTTCTACGTATATGCTGGCGCATTTACAAATTGATTCAAGCTACACCTATATTATTCTTGTTTACACGTTGCGTATGTTAGGGATGTCCATGGTCATGATGCCAATTATGACAAACGGGTTAAATCAATTACCGACTGTGTTAAATCCACATGGTACAGCGATTAACAATACAGCTCAGCAAGTATCCGGTTCCATCGGTACTGCGGTTCTCGTAACGATTATGAACTCCGTTACAAAATCTGAAGCGGAGAGCCTTATCGCTGGTGTCGATCCAGCCACACTAACAGAAGCTTCAACTGCTTTATTAACACAGCAAGCTTTACTAGCAGGAATTCAATATTCATTCTATGTGACATTTGCGATTAATATCGTAGCTCTCTTATTAGCCCTATTCGTTAAACGCGCGGATACAAGTGAAGAAGTGGTTAGAAAGTTAGAACAGCAGGGCAATAGACAAATCAAACCTGCGGCACAGTAAAACTACCAAAAGAAATCCCCACCTAGCAGGTGGGGATTTTGTTCTATTAACGGGGGTGACAGGCACCGCCTGCACCAGTCTAAAAATAAATTTATAAAGTCTTAACAAGAACTCAAAATTCACTTAATATTGGAGTTTTATACTGGTACATAATAACGATTCCATTAGGAGGAATTATTTTGAACCTTAGGGTGTTGGTTTTCCCACTTTTATTGATTTTTTTGTGCATAGCTATACCTATAGGTATCAAAACCATTTCCGAGATCATAACAGTAATTAGTACATTTTATTTTACTCTTTAACATTGTACTCAAGAAAGCCCCCTTCGAAGTCGCGAAGGGGGCTTTTCCAACTACTAATCCTAATCTTCAAAAAATCTAAAGAGACTCTTTTTGTAAAAGCTTTCCCCTTCTTCTGTCTGAGGTAGTCAAAGATTTTACTTAATAAGCGGCCGACATCAATCATCGAGTTTCTGATTATTGGAAAAACATTTTACCTCTCTATTGCCCATTGACCTTAAGTTTCTTTTTAAATCGGATCGCCGCCATTTCAAGTAAGATGGCAATGGCTAAGACAAAAAAGGTGATTGCCCCGATTTCCCTAATGTCTAAGTAGAAACTGCTGGCCATAAACATGTCAAATCCGATTCCGCCGGCACCTGCTGCTGCTCCCATTGCGATGGCAACTGCGAAGTTAATTTCAAATCGAAGAAACGTCCATGAAATTAGATAAGTCAGAGAAGATGGAATAACAGCTTGAAAGATAATCTGCCACCAGTTTGCTCCACTCGCTTGAAGGGCTTCAATCACGCCATTGTCTAATTCCTCAAAGGACTCAGAATAAGCCTTCACTAAATAGCTGACCGAATGGAACGTCATCCCAATGACCGCCGCTACGCTCCCAAGGCCTGCTGCCACAGCAAAGATCAACACCCATAAAACAGTCGGAACGGCTCTGATAAAAGCAACAAATCCCTTAATCACAGAAGAAACTCGTTTATTCGTCAGATTTTCAGCAGCCAGTAATCCCAAAAATAGTGCGATTATAGCGCCAAATAAAGTGGTTAAAAAAGCTAGACCCAGCGTGACAAAAACCTGATACAGCGCATGAGTAAAGGTAAAATGTTCAAGATGCGGCTCTAGAAACATGGCTTTTAGATTCGCAAAAGTCGATAAAGCCGCTTCTCCAACATCAAGCTGTTTGTAGTCGAAACTAAAAAATGCATAAACCGTTAAAAGTGCTAGGATGATCAGTGTGCTCCTTATAACCACGGACGATTTAGTCACGGTTTTAATTCTTATTTTTTTGTGCAGGTGCGGGTCCAGTAATTGTTTTGCTGAGGTTAATGGTTCATTTGCTTCCATTACAAAACCGCCCTTCTGACATAATTAGATACAGATTCAATGAATAAGATAGCTGCGATAATGACGACGACAACCAAAGAAGCAACATCGTAATGTAGACTTTTATAATACAAGTTAAAAGTAAACCCAATTCCTGAGCCAGTCAGCAGCCCAATCAGGGTGGCACTTCTAATATTTGTTTCAATCATAAATAAGATCCAGCTGATCATTTGTGGAAGGCTAGATGGAATCACCGACTGAAAGATAATCGAAAAGTAACCCGCACCCGTCGCTTGTAACGCTTCAACGGAGCCCCCGCTGACCTCATCAATCGTTTCAACAAAAGCTCTTGTCAAAAAGCCAAACGAACCAAAAAACAAGGCAAAATAACCTGTTAATGAACTTTGACCAAATGAGAATAGTAGAATCATGGCCCAGGCTGCCACATCGATATTTCGAAAAATGGTCGCAATTCCTCTACTAATACTCCCAAAAAAGGCATTCACTCTCGTTGTATTCGAGCCTAGAATCGCAAATAGTAAAGCAACAACAGCTCCCGTAGTGGTTGCTGCAATCGAAACTAACAGCGTTTCAATTAACTTATCGAGAATAGCAGGAAGCTTCGTTAAGGATTCTTGCGTCGGGTAAAAGTTTGCTAAACCCCATTCCACAGCTTTTGGAAGGGAAGAAAAGCCTTTGACGATATTGTACTCGGTGATGATAATGGCTAGTACCGTGACTGCTCCTAAGATGGAGAGGAATCCGAGCGTATTCCGCTTCTTTTTGAAAAAATAATCAGCTTGCATGGATGCCTCCTACATCAAAAATAAGATCTTCAGCTTCGGATCCGTAAATACGCTGAATATCTTCTTTTGTTATGTTTTTAGGCGAGCCATTATAAACCACTTGACCATGGTTAACCCCGATAATTTTATCCGAGTACTTTAATGCCACATCCACTTGGTGGAGATTCACGAGAACGGTAATGCCCATGGTCCTTGAAATGTTTCTTAAGTGATCCATAATGACCTTGGCAGAATTGGGATCAAGTGAAGCAATCGGCTCATCACACAATAGCATCCGTGGATTTTGAATAATAGCACGAGCGATTCCAACTCGCTGCTTTTGACCGCCGCTCAATTGATCCGCACGCTTATAAATGTGTTCGTCTAAACCAAGAACATGTAGGATGTTAACCGCCTGCTCCTTTTCTTCTTGACTATAAAGACCGAGAACTCCAGCTAATGTTGATTTTTTTCCTAAATTGCCATGAAGCGTATTTTCGATCACACTTAAGCGATTGACAAGATTATAATGCTGAAAGATCATTCCGATTTTCGTGCGGACTTTTTTTAAGTCCTTCTTCTTCAGATTCATCACATTCATGTTATCAAACATAATTTCTCCGCTCGTTGCATTAATCATCCGGTTAATACAACGAAGGAGAGTGGATTTCCCCGCTCCTGATGGACCGATGATGGAAACAAACTCTCCTTCATTAACGGAGAAGTTAACATCTGATAACGCCTTCGTATCACTACCAAATTGTTTGGACACATGATTTACTTCTAATAAGACTGTCATAGGTTAACTCTCCTTGCTATTTGGTTACTTATTTCGAAAGCTCACGAATTGGGTTGAACCAGGCATCCTCTACTTCTACTAAACGCTCGTCTGCTGTTTTCTTAAACAATCCTGAAAACTCAGAATCCTCTGGAACAAAGACTTTTTCATTGTTCGTAATTTCATCCGATGTCATCACTTCAAGAAGCTGCGCTTGAAGATCTTCATTCACCGTCTCAGTATTGATAACAAATGGTGCATTTAGGACTGGAGTAACAGAGATGAGTGAAAATTCTTTTCCAACTACAGTGTTAAATGGTTCTGCTGCATCTTTTTTCACTTGATAAACCGCTCCAGGTCGGTTCTCTTCCCCATCAGCAAGCTCTACATAATTGTTCACACATGTATCACAGAAAGCCGCTACATCCGCTTTTCCTGATAAAAGATTGACCGCTGAACCTTGGTGAGAACCTCCGTATAAAACTTCGCTAAAGAATTGATCTTCGCCGCCTTCAAGCAAATCTTCTGCCGTTAAGTCTTTGAACTCTCCCTGTTGACTGAAGTAATTAACAATTCCTGTTGATGGAACTTTAAAACCTGATGTTGAACTATTGGATACAAAAGAGAATTTCTTGCCTTGAATGTTATCAATCGCAAATTCGTCACCATTCTGATATTGGTCGACATTGTCTTTATTTACGGCTAACCAGCTATAATAAACCGCATCGTCTAAGGTACCAGACGCACCTGAAGGAACCACCAATGGAAGTACTTTATCATTTTTGTTATGCGCTTCAATGTAGCCTTGTGCTCCTAGGAAAGCCATATCCGCATTTCCATTGGCCACTGCTTCAATCGCCACAATATAGTCTGTCGTTGTTTGATGCTCGACCTTTTTACCTGTTTTCTCTTCGACTATTTTTCCAATTTCGTCTCGAGCTTCCGTAAGATCTGCCCCAGATTCATTTGGCAGCCAAGCAATGGTAAGGGTATCTTTATCACCAGCTGCTCCTCCTGATGAAGCTGAACAACCTGCAAATACGACTAACATAACAATAGAAAGTAAAAATAATAACGTCTTTTTCATCATCAAGCTCCTCAACATTTTTTTATTTTGGCCACTTCTATACTGTATCAACGAATTGTCAAGCTACTATTAATCTTATATAAAGATTTGTTAAGAGTTGGTAAAACTAGTAGAATGAGAGAAAACTCCATTTTGCATGTTGTACTCTTGATTACATAAATGATTCATAAACTCAAGGTCATGAAAGATTCCAAGCATTGTTGTGCCTTCCTTCATGAGCTGTTCAATGAGAAGTTTCACCTTTATTTTAGAATCGTGATCTAAACTTGCTGTCGGTTCATCTAATAGCAACAGTCTCGGTTTTTTCACCATCGCTCGGGCAATGTTAAGTCTCAGTTTTTCACCTCCGGAAAAAGTGGTTGGGTAGCTGTCCCATAATTCTTCACCCAATTCAAAATGCGCAAGAATCTTTTCTGTTTCTTTTTCCGCCAAGTCATGATCGTCCCCCATTTCAAGGATCGCTTGTTTCACAAGCTGCCTAGCCGTCGTTCGCGGCATGACATTTAAAAATTGGGACACATATCCGATTTCATGCTTCCTTAAATAAAGCATTTCTCGTTCAGTTGCCTCTGCTAAGTTAATTCGCCCAAATTTTTTTGAATGGTACCAAATACTCCCTTGCTGGATACGATACGTTCCATAAATACATTTTAAAATCGTCGACTTGCCGCTTCCGCTTTTACCCGTAATCCCGACAAATTCTCCTTCTTTTATCTGGATATGTACACCGCTTACAGCCTGGATATGTTTACCCAAATTATGAAGGTCAAACGATTTGGATAAGTTCTTAATCTCTAGAAGAGTTTCCACCCATTGCACCTGCTTTCTGAAATTCTCCCGTAATCTGAGCATCTCGCTTCAGCTTAGATTCGATAATTGGTCTTTTGAATCAGCTTTCCGTCCACAAATACTCCCGTAATCACTGGAAAATCATCACTAATTTTTTCAATGATCAGCAAATCTGCTTTTTTTCCTTCGCGAATAGATCCAATTTCTCCATCCATTTTGACTGCTTTTGCTGGGTTAATCGTGACAAGCTTGATCATGTCAACTAAATCCATGCCATACTTTTCAACCAACTCAAAGATGGAATGAAACATCGCTGCCGGATAGTAATCACTGCACAAGATATCAATCGATTGGTATTGAATCGCTTCCGCTGCCCCCAAGTTTCCACTATGAGAACCTCCAAGGAGGACATTTGGAGCACCGGCAATTGTATACATACCTAGCTCCTTTGCTCTACGCGCTACCTCTAACGTGATGGGAAATTCACTAATGGTCGTACCAAAACTATGAACAAGTTCAAGCTTTTCAAGACTATCGTCATCATGGGAAGCGACAGCAATTTGATGGTCATGAGCAAGCTGAGTGATTTCCTTTATGTCTTCAATCGACAGCTTCTCTTTCGTTTGGTGTTTTTGAATGAGAACATCAATCGATGAATCACTGATATTGTTATAGCTTTTAACAGTATTTCGGTAAATTTCTAGATGACGATACTGACCCTGCCCAGGAGTATGATCCATAAAAGAAACTAAATGGACTTTGTTCTCGGTAATATAGCTTTTGAGATTTTCCATTTCTTCAACATTATCAATCTCAAACCTTGCATGAAATCGATGGCGGACAAGGTGCTTCATACTGTGGGTCCGGTCAATTAAATCAATAAATTTCCGAACATTTTCAGGCTCACGAATCGGCTTATACTCATAATCACTCCCTTTGAACAAGGAAAGAGAATGGAACATCGTCGTAATGCCATGTGAGATAAGCTGTTTCTCTGTTTCCCGTAAAGCCAAGTCAAAATTCATTAGTGAGGTCGGTCTAGGTGCAGCCATATGTTCGATATAGTCCGAATGGATATCGATAAAACCTGGAGAAATATATCCTCCTGCTGCGTCAATTACCTCTATCTGTTCCTCAAATTTAATCTCGCCTTTAGGAGCAATTTTTGTAATTCTGTCCTCTTCAATTAATAGATCATAGCCATACAAAACGGCTTCTTCGGTGATTAATCTTCCATTTGTAATCACAAACAAAGTACTTCCCCCTAAAGTAGAATGGAAATCTTACAGCAATGAATGAACAAGCTGCTGTGTATATCGATGCTGCGGATCCTCGAGGATTTGGTCCGTTAATCCTTGCTCAATGACCCTTCCCTCCAACATAACCAGTGTTCGGTCTGCGAGCATACGGATGACTCCTAGATCATGGGAAACGAGAACAATACTAATATTTAATTCGCGCTGCAGACTTTTAATTAAGTCGAGGACACTCGCTTGTACAGAAAGATCCAATCCAGTCGTCACCTCATCTAGCAGCAGAAGGGGAGGACGATTGGAAAGAGCTTTGGCAATTTGTACCCGCTGCTGCATTCCTCCAGAAAAGTTTTTCGGCGCCTCTTTTCGGCGATGCACAGGGATGTTTACTTTATTTAGAAGTTCTGTCCCTCTGTTCTCCATCATGCCAACATGCTGATTGCCAGCTGCAATAAGCTTCTCGGCAATATTGCCAATCGATGAAAAGTTCATTTTCAAACCTAATAAAGGGTTTTGATAGACTTTCCCCATGATATTGTTGCGTATATAGCGCTGCTGCTGAGAAGACTCTTGAAAGAGATTTTTCTCACCATTATGGTAGTCTGCTAGATAGGCTTCTCCACTGGTTACTTCTTGGTCAAAATATAGGCATTGCATCAATGTTGATTTTCCACTGCCACTCTCTCCGACGATGCCAAGAACCTCTCCTGGAAAAACATCAAAGGATACATCTCTACAGGCATAAACTGTTCCACAAACCTGACAATAATTTTTAACGAGAGATTCTTGGTCTTGGCAATACGGACATCCTTTACCAAACTGCTTATTTAAGTGTTTAATCGATAAAACTGGAACTTCAAATTCAGCCATTTATTTCACTCCAAATGGTTCGACTTCATTTAATGTTTCAATACAATAGCTCGTATCATTACATTGATAGAACGCTACGTTTGTTTCTTCATCAATGAGCTCATCTAAAAAGACCCCCGTTGAACCACATAACCGGCAATGCTTGTCTTCAAAGGACTCTGGCTCAAACGGATAATCCTCAAAATCGAGCGATACGACCTTTGTATATGGCGGGACTGCGTACACTTTCTTTTCACGCCCCGCCCCTAACAGAATAAGTGCTTCACTTTCATGCATTTTCGGATTATCAAATCGTGGAATCGGGCTCGGTGCCATCACATAACGATCATGAACCATCACAGGATGATCCGCCCCTGTTGTCATACTTCCATATTTCATGATCTGTTCAAACAGCATTAACCAGGCACCACTATATTCTTTCTCTGCGTGAAGCTTTTTCGTTTCATTCTCGCTCGGCTCATAATAACGGAGCGGTTCAGGAAGCGGCACCTGCAGGATGAGAATCTGATCCTTCTTTAGCGGCACCTCAGGAATTCGATGTCTCGATTGAATAAGGGTTGCTTCCGTGGTATGATCCGTTGTTTCCACCCCAGTCGTATCAGAAACGAGCTTTTTAATATTGACGGCATTAACCGATTCATCCGATCCTTGATCAATGACTTTCAGAACATCCTTTTTGCCAATTAACGATAGCGTTAACTGCAAACCGCCGGTTCCCCATCCTCTGCCAATCGGCATTTCTCTTGAGGCAAATGGAACTTGGTAACCAGGAATAGCAATCGCCTTTAGAGTGGCTCTTCTAATTTCTCTTTTTGAACCTTCGTCAAAAAAAGCAAAGTTGTAGGCTGTATTCATCACCTTTTCACCTCTTGTTCTTCCTCATGTTTCGCCCCTTCTTTTTTCGTTTTCCGTACGCTATCAAGCTTGGACTGGAAGGTAACGTAATGAGGCATTTTCAAATGCGAGATAAAGCCCGTTGATTCTACTGAATCAATATGATAAAGAACAAATTCTTCATTATGGCTAGGAAAATCAGTCGTTGGATGTTCAAGACAATTATCTAGAATCCCCATTGCAATCGCCTTTGTTTCATTTTGGCCAAACACAAGGCCGTAGCCGATTTCAAACTCCAATTCTTTTTTTCCGTATTCTTTTTCAACGGTAACCGGCATGAGCATTTCAGTTTCAGTAACCTTTACTTCTCCAATATAAAAGGCATCATCATCGTCACCCGCATCGGTTGGATGATCAATCGTAACGGGCAAAGTGCCAACACGAAGCTCGCCAACAGTCGGATGCAAGGCTCCATATCCCCTAATGACCGCATAGGCAAGGGAAGTAACAGCCCCTGTTTCTCCTCTTGTTAAAATTTGCAGTCTTTGACTTCTGCTCGATGGAAACTCCAGACTTTCTCTCGTTACATCATCTGGTTCACTATTGTTGTCTTCGCAAGGGGGGATTAAGCCCTCTTTACGCAAATAATCGAGCACCTTTGGAAGAGTCAGCTGCTGCTCATCACCTTGAAAGTTTTCCTTTAGATAATGATGAAGCCATTCCTGAACGACTTCGTCGGTTTCTTCCATCAAGTTAAAATCAAGCAGCCGATGGGTATAATCCGTTGTTGCTCCAAGGATTTGACCACCCGGGATATCTTTAAAGCTTGCCGAGATCCGGCGCTCCACATTCATTTGTTGTGTTTCAATCACTCTTGAATAATGCTTTCGCGGGACCGTCGAACGATAAGCTCTTAATAGAAAGACAGCTTCTTCCGGGTTTCCTTCTGCTTGTTTGATCGCTAGGGCAGCCAACGTCTCATTGTATAAACTGCTTTCGGACATCACCTGATCCACTAATCCGCGCATACCAGCTTTAATTTTTTCTACTTCGATGGTTTGTCCTTGATGAACTCTTTCATATTTCAGACGCTTAATCGACTCTTCAATTGCATGCGTTCCACCTTTAACGGCTACATAACCCATTAACCCATCACCCGATTCCTGGTAATTTGTGTGGTTCTAGGCAATGATAGTAGCTGATGATGTTGATCGATAAAAATCAAATCAATCCCTAACGGATATTCCTTGTTTTTTTCTTGGCGGCTTTCCACCCAGTTTTCATTTATATCCACATGAACAATCTCTGTGGTGTGAATTCCTGGCCCCTTTAACAATAGGGCTTCCCCGCTAGTCACAGATTCCGCTTCTACGATAATGAAGGCGGATGTATGTGGATTTTTTAACGTCCCAGCCTTCGCATTGATAATGGCCTCTTCAAGCGATCCTTTCTCAGCATCTTGAAGGATTATTAGAAAATCAGCCTTCTTTGCTTCTGTAGGCTTTGCATAGGTTAATTGATTAATAGTTTTCGAAACCGAATCTGCTTGGGGTGAAAAAACCTTAAAAGAAACTTCCTGATCAAATAAGGTGAGGGCTATCAATAAGACAGAAGCACTGCAGGCTTTTTGATCCTCCTCTTCCACTAAAGCTGCCTCCTTCATCAAATCGGAAATGAGCCCTGGTCTTGAAGTAGAATCCACCAATTTTCGATAAACAGATTGAAGATCGTGAACGATATCTAGTGTCAAAATCTTTTCCTCCTCATTAAACATCCATCGTTTCAAAGTTTACTTTTGTTTTTAATATAGATTGGCTGTCAGCAGCTCTCTGCTCCTGAATGGCCTTCTCCTCTTTTTCAAGCAGCAGCTTCCACCCAATCGTTTCAGGCAGCATCGCTTCATACGCTGCGTCAATCACAGCAAGGTTAAACGAAAGCTCTGGCTGATCTCCCTTCACGATGCCAATTCCAATGCTTCCTTGTATTTGAACCTTACATTCTGTTACGAACACTTCGCCAGGATAAAACAGGCTTTTTTGGGAAGTCTCTCGGACTTTCAACATCACTAAGCCGCTTTCTGGCTCTTGAATGACCTTCACCTGGTAGTTATCTTTTATACAATGTGCCATGTCCTCTAATCGATTTTGAGAGCCATTGATTAATATCTCCGTTCTTCGTCTTCTTTTCATCTAAGGCCTCCTAATGTCTTTGTTCTACATGTTTTACTCTATCTTGTTGCCAAGTCAGCGAACGTAAAAGAATGGTTAAGTTTGTATGGGTTTTGTAAATGACGTATGTGTGCCAAGGGGACGGTTCCACCGGCTCAATATACCAAGGGGACGGTTCCACCGGCTCAATAAACTGCCACAAAAAAGCCATCAGAACCGTCCCCACGGTCTGGAAATAAAAAAAATCGGCTTCTGAGCGGGCCGATTTTTTTAAAATACATCTATTCATTTGCATGATACCAACTGCTTTAGATTACATACGTAAAACAATCGCTGCGATATATAATCTTCGAGTATTCAAGCACTGTGCGGGTTTTCTTATCTACACATCCAGATTCTAAGAGTAAAAGGGGTACAAGGCTGGGACATTTTAATAGATCTCGTTCTACTTTACTTGGAAAAACAACACTCAATTGGCTGCGCGTCGGTTGAAAATCTGTGTAGCCTTGTTGTCGATAATAGTGAAAAATAGAATGAATTTCCTTCCCATCCTTCTGAATATTTTCAAAAAGGGATTGAGATAAGTACGAGGTATGCACAGCAATCGGACAGTCTTCCACGATTCGTAATCGGCTAATCTTATACACGGCGTCATCACGTTTCACTTGTAACGAATGATAAATGGAAGAATCATATGGAATTTTTTCACAAGATAGATTCATAGTCCTAGAATCATAGTTTAATTCCTTCATTTTTTCAGTAAAACTGACATCCCCGGTTAAAATAAGCGGTATTTGCAGTTTTTGATTTTGTACATAGCTGCCTTTACCTTGCTTCGAAAAAATATAACCGAGTTCCTGCAAGCGCTCATATACCTTTCGAATCACCATTCTTGGTACTTTATACAGATCGGCTAGTTCATTTTCCGATGGTAATTTGTCATTCGGTTTATATTTTCCTTCCCGTATTTCCGAAATCAACCGATCTACTAATAAAGTTTTTTCAGACATCAAGGCTTGCCCCTTTCGACACGAAATCTATGTCTAGTATATCGTCTGAATATATAGTAAACGTTAAGTCTATGTAAATTATATTTATCAAATTAGAAAAAGCCCTAATCCAAGACTAGGACTTACCTGCCACACTTATCCATGCTTTTTTAGAAAAGCTTCTAAATCATTCAATTCTTCAAAATGGGCCTCAAGTTTTTTTCGCGGCCAATCCCACCAGGCAATTTCAAGTAATCGATCACCTACTTCTTTTGAAAACCTTCTTTTAATGGGCTTGCCAGGAACACCAACGACGATCGTATAAGGCTCGACGTTTTTCGTCACAACCGCCCCAGATCCAACGACTGCTCCTGTACCAATCTCCACGCCTTTCATAATAATCGCACCATGGCCGATCCATACATCATGACCAATTTTCACGGTTTGAGTTCTCCGCCAATCAAAAAGGGCTTCATCATCCTCATTGGCAAAGTCGTATGCCACCTTTCGATACGTCATATGGTGCTGGCTGACTCGGTCCATTGGATGCTGAACCGGATTAATACATACGTGGGACGCAATCGAACAAAACTTACCTATTTCCGCATAGTTCACCGTTACATCATCCATCGTGTAGGTATAATCACCAAAGGTGGACTCAATGATATGATTATTTTCTCCAATAGACGTCCATTCCCCCGCAGAACTATTGATGATATGACTTGACTCAGCGAAGCTTGGAGCGATGGATAGCTTTTTTTCTTTTTTGGGCTGATAGATCAATGGCATATGAATGGTTCAGCTCCTTATTTAATTCGTTTTTGCGATCAGCTCTCTTCTCGCTAGTAACGCTTCAAAAGTCTCCATTCCTGGGCTTTTACTCCCAATTAGCACAGGTTTTTCTCCATATTCACCGTGAAAATCGGATCCACCTGTCATGATTAGGTCATATTTTCTTGCCAGCTGTTTGGCTTGTTCCTCATGTTTCTCATCATGCAACGGATGCCAAACCTCGATTCCCTGCAATCCAGCTTCCACTAATTCCGGCACCATTTCAAAGTTGCCATACTGACCCGGATGAGCAAGCACGGGTACTCCCCCAGCAAGAAGAATGACCTGAACAGCTGTTTTGGCATCCATATATTCCATTGGAATAAACGCAATTCCCGGCTTCTCACCATTTTGTCCGCGATTAAATAATTTTTTATAAAGCGGGCCATAAATGGAATCGGTATACCCTGCTTCAATCAATGCATGCATGATATGCTGCTTGTAAACTCCTGTTCCTCCATGAGCGATTTCCTTACAGCGCTCCCATGAGATCTGGTACCCTGCAGCCATTAATCTTTCAACCATTTCCTCCGAAGCTCTGTGCCTATTGTTAACGAGTGGTTCACAAAAAGATTCAATCCCCTCATGACCCGGTTCAATAAAATAACCGAGAATGTGTACACGCCGGCCTCTTACAAAATCAAACCCTGACATCTCAATGCCTGGAATGACTTCAATTCCATATCTTTTTCCAGTTTCAACTGCCTCTTCAAGACCTTTTGTGGTGTCATGGTTTGTAACCGCTAAGTGTGTAACGCCTTGTGCAAGAGCTAACTCCAAGACTTCCTCAATCGACAATGGACAATCTGAAATATTCGTATGACAATGCAACTCAACTTTCACGCAGGTCCCTCCTTTATCTTTTCTTTAAGAATAACTTGGTACCAAGTTAAAAGTGTTAATTGTGGGTAAATTGTTTGTAAAGGTTCCTTTCTTTGGGGACGGTTCTCATGGTTTTTATTGAAGGTAAGGATAGAGAATGATAGGGGACACCTGCTATTTTTTGCAGTATATTCTTGCACATACAAGCTATGCATAAAAGCTTGTTAGCTGCGCTAACTCCCTTTTCATAGTGACTTATTTTAATTTTAAATCTTTACAAAATGCTGAAAAACCTCACTTACTTAGATACGGTTCACCGTAGTGCATCTAAATGAGGTTTTGTTCCTCCCATACTTTTATAAAATTATCTCATTTTTCTACATTTTTTCCCTATTATATAGTAGTATAGGATTTATATTTTTTTATATAAAGGGGATATGTCATGAAAAAATTATTTATAATTTTTACGTTACTACTAATAAGCACCATCCTCTTTGCTTGTGGCAGTAACAAAACTGCATCATTAGAAAAAGTAGAAGCGAAAAATAAACACGGGATTGAACAAGACATTGTAAAGAAAATAGAAACAAACCTTAAAAGTCAGTATAAAGCAATTGATGAAGGTGATTACAATAAGTATCAAGAGTTGGTCTATGGGGAGATCAATTCAGTGTATGAGAGTGTTATTAAGGATGTTATTATTCCTAAAAAACCTTCTACTTCTCTCGATAAGATTGATGTATTGTATCAAAAGGATGACGAAGTTCTAGCTTATTATGAAGCGAAAATGATTAGTGAGACATATACACCTGACTCTAACATGAACCAAAAAATTAAAGGTTATGCCGTTTTCAAGAAAGTAGATGGAGCTTGGAAAGCTGTTGCCAACTATGATGAAATAGCTACCGTTGTTTATCTTGACGGAGAAGGAAAAGAAAATGCTGACTATTCCCATTTAAATTTTGACAACTCATTAACGTGGAGGAATGCACTTAAGAGACTAAAGAGTGAAAATTTAACTCCAACGGCATGGATTGATAAAGTAAAAGGTGAAATAGAGGGTAACAAAATAGTAAAATCCTCTTTAACAGAACAACCCATTGAGTTTGATCAAGCCTTTCTCGATGATGTTCCCGAAGAGAACATCGATAATATAAAGAAGGTTTTAAATGCTTTAGGAGATGTACCAAAAGACTCTATTACCGTTTATAGTATAAACGTATATCCAGATCAAAAGGCAAATGGCATCTTTCAGACGGATGTATTTATCCGTAATGGATTTAATGTTCCTATTAAAGATATTTCTGGGACAGTAACAATTTCAATTAAGCAAACAAATGGAATGGGCGAGGAAATGGTTCTTGAAGTCGCTAGTGGTGAGTTTGATTTATCATCTATTGGAACCATTCAAGCAGGCTCAACAAAATTTATGACTTTAATATTTGATCCGGATTCGGTATTAGTTGATAACCTAGCAGAACTTAATATTGATGAACTTAAAGTAGATTCAATTTTGAATCATAATTAATCATTTAATAAAAGAACGGACCCGTATATTAAAACCAACCTAGAGGATAGTTGATCATAAGCTTCAATTATCCTTTTTTGTACTATAATGAAAAGGTTATAAAAAGTAATTCTGATTAAAAAAGGCTGAGAACCACCATCTCGACAAAGGACGATTGAATTCTTCATAAATAAACGATTAATTAAAAGTCCCACAATCCCTTTTGAAAAAACGAACTTTAGTCTGGTTTCTACAGAATTTTCTTATCGAGGAGATTCCCTAGTTTTTTCAAAAATTTTTCCGCTATTCGCAATTCCTTTGGGGTTTTTAAAAAATAAAAGCAGAGGTATTTTTATACCTCCCTAATCTTCCCAACTGCCGTATAGCCGGTCGTTTTCATTATAATAATTAAAAATACTAATCTAGGTTTCTATCATTAATAAGCTTAGATGTTTTTACCAGTTCTAACAATCCGGCGCTACTTGGATATAGTAATTCTCCAGTTAGAAACTCCGATAAATCTTCAAGTGGGACAATTTGTAAATCAGTAGCTTCAAGGTTAAATTTAAAATTCTTTTTCATGAAGTCTGAATTATCTACCATTAATAGAAATGACAATTCTTGGCGAAGAGACAATAAATCTGTAGTATTAGCTAAACATTGCAAATTTGCCGTTTTATTCGAGAATCTCTTTGTAAAAGCTTTCCCCTTCTTCTGTCTTAGGAAGTCCAAAGAATTCACTTAGTGTGGCGCCGACATCGGCCATTGAGTTTCTTCTGCGAATATGGGCAGCCTTGACTTTGTGGCCTGTAATCATTAACGGTACGTATTCCCTTGTGTGACTCGAGTGCCCGATGGTTGGATCGTTCCCATGGTCTGCCATGATGATAAGAATATCTTCTTCCTCCATCTTAGGCAGGAACTTCGCCAGCCACTGGTCTGTGGTATTTAATAGCTTTGCATACCACTCTGCATCCTCTGAGTGACCTGCCAAATCTGTTTCTTGCACATTGACGAGAAAAGCAGCCTCTCCACTTTCTTTCAAATACGTTTCCTCTAAAACTCTTAAAACTTCATCTGTATCTACAATCGGATAGGAAGGGCCTTCACCATGCAAGACATCTGCGGTTTTTCCAATTCTATAAACCTTTAACCCATTTCGGGCAGCGATCATAGGGAATTGCCCATCTATATTTACACCGTAGCCCATATGATAGACCTCATAGCCGTCAAAAAAACAAGACTCCGAACTGATCAAAGAAAAAGTAGCCACGTACCGTGAGGAAGTACGCAATCAAAAGAAAATAAATAAAAAATCCAAGGCAGTTTAAGTTTGGGTTGTTTGCTCACACTTAAACTTCCAGTTGAAACCTGCCACCTTTTCAAGCGCGAACTTTTCACAACCAAGATTTTTATCTGTATAAATAAATCCAACCCTTTTTCCACTCGGCAAAAGGGTTGGATTTTTTATCGCTGTTGCATACAGTCACCTTATTGGATTATTGTGCATTCATCTCTGCACGATAATCATCAATCATCGCTTGTATATCCGGATTTGCAGGAACATTGGTGACCTCGTAGAGGAATCCATCAGATTCTACCAATTTCATTTGACCGTCAACGACTTCAAAAGTCAAATCCAGGCGCCCCAAATAATTCTCTTGTTCTCCGCCAGCTTGAGTAATCGGAACCATTACCTCTCCGTTGAATTCGTATTCAGGCTTTTCGATAACTTTGTGTGTATCAGCACCGATAACCGCAGAAACTCCAGGAACTTTTGCCAAGTTGTGATCTTCAGGGTTTCCAGCATGAGAAAGGACAATGTTAATATCCGATTTTTCACTTACTACAGGAAGCAATGCTTGCAAGGCTTCAACCGGTTCAATAAAATCTAGGTCTGCAACGTCATTCCAACCACGAATTTCAGGCTTCATCGAAGTAAGGCCGATCAACCCGACTTGAACACCGTTGAAAGTAAAACCCTTCCAAGGCTTGACATTCTGTATGTACTTTCCTGTGTCCTTGTTAATGACATTACCAGTAAGGATTGGGAAGTTCACGTTACGGTGGTAATCCTTTAACTGTTCATAAAGGCTGTAAGGTGTGCCCTCTCCGGCAGGGTAAACGCGGAAGTCGTTGTTTCCAAGAACCATCGCATCATAGTCTATTGCTTTCAAAAGAGACGTCTCCAACTCTCCTTGACCCGCCTGAAACTCGCCGCGCAGGAAGACATCCCCGCCATCGACGAGTAGTACATTCTCCTCTACATTGCGAACATCTTCAATGATGGTGGCGTACTTCGCAATGGAATTGTGATGAAGTGTTCCATCATCCAGTGTGACGATGTCATCCACATGACCATGAAAGTCATTCGTCTGGAGAATGGTGAGTTCAAACTTCTCTCCCTCCTTGAGCTTTTCCTCCGCGTCTGCCGAAGCAGGTGTTGCGACAAAAGCAGCAGCCATCGCCATTGAAAAGCAGCCCGTCAATAAATTCTTTTTCATTTTATTCATACTCTCTCCTCCTATTCATTACTCTATTAAATTGTAAAACTAGAATGTTAAGTTATGATTAACTTCTGATTAAAATCACGATAATAATGGAGCATTTCCCTTTCCATTCCATTTATTGATTGTAGTAACTTTGCTCAAGTACTGGAAAAAACATAGCTGTTTTATCATTCAAGGTTCACAACTTTCCGCAAATCAAGGAAACGGGATCTCACGCTCTACGTTCAAACGGATGAGTTACAAGTATTTTCGAGGTAAGACAATATTCTGAAAATAATTATTTACAAACCTTATACCTTAACTTATAATTCATATAAGATTACTTGGTTTTGAGGAGGTTAAGGATGAAAAGATTAATTATTTTTTCAGTAATTGGTTTTTTAGCACAGTTAGTCGATGGTTCTTTAGGTATGGGATTTGGGGCAACATCCTCCTCATTACTATTAATGTTCGGAATAGCGCCTGCAGCGGCCTCCGCTTCGATTCATATGGCTGAAATTGCCACGACTGCAGCATCTGGTGCATCACATATATGGTTTAAAAATGTGGATAAAAGGATTTTATGGAAACTAACCATCCCTGGTGCAATTAGTGCATTTATAGGAGCGGCTTTTCTAAGCAGTTTGCCTGGAGATAAAATCAAACCGTTTATCTCAATCTTTTTAATAGTACTAGGAATCTACATTCTAATCCGTTTTCTATTTTTCAATCATTCTTCTAAGAATCAAGGGTCGCCTATTTCAAGTAAATTCTTAACACCACTTGGTATGGTTGGAGGTTTCTTTGATGCCGTTGGAGGCGGAGGATGGGGACCTATCACTGCCCCTGTGTTGATTGCAAAAAATGGGATTTCCCCTAAGAAAGTCATTGGCACAGTAGATACAAGTGAATTTGCCATTGCGGTATCAGCGACATTAGGATTCATCTTGTTTCTAGGGATTGACCAGTACCAATGGCAATGGGTCATCGCTTTTATGATTGGCGGAGTGATTGCCGCACCTATAGCAGCTTGGCTTGTAAGAATCGTTCCTTCTTATATGTTAGGGGTGTTAGTGGGCGGATTTATTATCCTTACCAACTCAATGACCATCATTAAAACCGTTGCATTACCAGTTTCTTTAGCGATGCTGGCATACGTCCTCATTATCGGATTATGGGCAGTTGCTATTTTCTATCAAATAAAAAATCGGAAACGTTTTATAGCTGTTCATTAATGTCAATAGGGACGGTTCTCATGGTTTTTTTAGACCACAAGAACCGTCCCCGAAAATCAAGCCTTAGAAATAAGTGTTCGTGAAACGCCTAGGATTCTTGCTGTTTGGCGTTGGGAAAGGCCTTTAATTCCTTTTGTTTTTTTGAGTATTTCATCTCTTTGGAGTCTAGGTAAACTCTTAACCTGGGCGATTTCAGTTTCTATCAGCAGCTTCTTGATCATTTCCCTAGCTTCCTCATCTGTTACTCTTCTGTTATCCATGTGGTTATCTAAACATTGGTCCTGATTGACCTTTTCATTAAATTCTATAAATCTCTCTCTGGCCAAAATGTTATCCCCCGAAAACATTCCAAAAATGAATTCAGGGTCCAGCAGTTTCGATCCCTCATCGTGAGTACCGTAATATTGCCGACAGCTGCTCCACCTCCATTCATCCACCCGTTTGACGATTCCTGCCTTAAGTGGATTTTGGTGGATGTATCTTACCACGGTCAATAAGTACTGTACATTTTCTACATTCTCACTCTTGAACCTGTCTTGAAAAAGATGCCCTGAAGTTCCGTACTTCCAGTTATAGTACGAGACATAACTTACACCAATTCGCTTCATGGTAGCCGATATATCTTCATTGCCCTCTCTTAATAGGAGGTGTACATGATTACTCATCAAACACCAACCGTACATCTCCACCTCGGTTTTCAGCTTATACGTATGTAATAAATCGAGAAACTTCAAGCAATCCTCATCATCGTGGAAGATTTCCTGACGATTGGCACCTCTTAGCATAATATGATAGATTCCGCTCCTACTTTTCACTCTGGCTCTTCGTGGCATCTTAAACACCACAGGAAAACATCGGTCTATTTATTTGCTCTATTCCCTTAAAAAAACAATAATTTTCCAAGATAAGATTCTCCCTTACATTAGTTTCCATAGGGACGGTTCTCATGGTCCAAGTGAGGTTAGAGCAAAAGAACCGACCCCGCATGGGGGTCAAGTCGTTAAAAATTTGAATAATGGATTAGATGAGGTAATACGATCGAAATGGAAAGTAAAAAAATGATAGTTTTCATGCTGGATAAACATACGAGGGTAACGTAATAAGAAGGTAAGAAAAAAGGAAACTATACGATCAAAATTATCATACACCAATTTTAAAAATACTTCAGTGATTTTTTGCCTATCCCCTGCTACTAAATAATAGGAATAAAACCATTAGAACCGTCCCCATGGTCCTGGAACCGTCCCCATGGTCCACCCATGGTCCATCAGAAATGGCTCAGTTATAAGAACTGAGCCAGCTTAGTATTCTTTAATTAGTCTATCTTAGAGGTGCCAAAACCACCTTGATTAATGTTGTCTTCCTTCCATATTCATTATATTTTCAGCGTCTAAATAACCATTGCCTTGGATGTAGGAGGGTTGTCCCATATCTTCACATGCTTGAATGAGCTGTAGTTTGATGTCGTCGGGGGATTGGTTTGGATTGATTTGCAGCATTTGTGCGACTACGCCTGCGCATATCGGAGTGGCCATGGAGGTTCCGGATAATGAAAAATAGTTTGTATCAACACGTGAGGATGAATTTGTTTTATCTAAAAAAGACCCCGGTGAACGCAGTGAAATAATATTTACACCAGGCGTGACAAGATCAGGTTTCATAAGCCCATCAATGGTCGGACCCCGGCTTGAAAAATCGGCTACCGTATCATCAGAACGATCGACTGTATTAAAATCATTGGCCGCTCCCACCGTAATAACTTTTGGGCTTATCCCAGGGCTGGCAATCGTTTCTTGTGAAGGTCCTGAATTACCCGCTGCTACACAAACGACCATTCCATTATCCCATGCTTTTTCAACAGCTTTTACGACAAGATCGTCTTCAGCAGGCTGTTGTGCATCACTGCCAAGCGATAATGAAAGAATGTTGATATTATATAGTGCTTGATTTTGGATGCACCAATCAACACCAGAAATGACCGTTGAAAGGGAACCAGAGCCCATTTTATCTAGAACCTTTACTCCTACTAAATGAGCCTCAGGTGCAGGTCCTTTATATTTTCCACCGGATAATGCTCCGTTGCCTGCTGCATCTCCTGCACAGTGGGTACCGTGACCATTATCATCATAGGGTGCAGATCGACTATTGATAAAATCTTTAAATCCTTTGATCCGTCCTTGTAAATCTTCGTGTGGATGGATGCCTGTATCAATGATGGCGATGGTAACACCCTTTCCTGTTAAGCCGTTTTGCTGTAATTGGTCGGAGTGAATAGAAGGGGTGGCTCTATCAAGGAGGGCTGTTACTTTTCGATCATAATAGACTTTCTTTATATGACTGCAATGATCGAGTAAATGTTCAATTTTTTCGATTGATAGTGTGGTAGAGCAACAGGAAATGGAAGGATGCTGATGCAGCGTTTTGGACTTTGTATTTTTAACATCATTTATCCCCTGCTCAAAACAGTCCGCCTCAAACTCAATGACTAATGGGATCTTCTTTACCTTCTTACTTAAATATTCAACGGGTCTGTGTAAGAAACATGGAATAGTACGAAATGGGGAATAGATGTGAAGTAATTCCTGGCGTAAGTTTCTATCAATTTTATGTCCATTTCGCCGAACCAGTTGAATAATTGAAAAACCTAACATGCGCATTCATTCCTCTCATATTATTTTGCAACAAGATATTCTATGCAATCTTTTAATAGAGGAAATGATGAAAATGTTTATAAAAAGAGAAAAGGGCAAGTAACTAGAAAAAATTAACCTTTTAATTCTAGTAGAACATTTTCTAGATTTTTCCTTGCTTCATCAATCATTCTTTCATAAAGACTTAAAATAGATTGACCGTAATTGGTACCCGGTACGGCCCATTTTCCATTTAAACCAACCCATGTTGCAGCAGATCCTCTTGCTACCAGGTCAAAACGAGGATCCACTAATGGATATTCATCTGGCAGCGGTTTAGTAGAAGCATAGGCAAATAAATGCTGCAAATGGGCAAGTACTCCTTCTCTTGGAGTAGCAAAGCTTGCACCAGGATTATCTGGCCCAGTGGCGCCTAATCCGCAAAAATTGTTCTGCTCAGGCTGCACGCCCCCGGTAAATCGAAGAAAGTCTGTTTCGTGCATGGCTTGTGCAAAGGCAATGTCACCTCTGATTCCGTAATATTCTCCGAAGGTTAAATAATACATCCCTAATTCAAGTGCAGCAGGATTAATAGTTTTTACAAATAGATTCATATGTTCGGGAGAGAGAAAGGTTTGCCCTTGGATGGAATACCCCGTTGGACCTTCTTCATTAGAAGTGCCGCTTGTGTTCTCAGCAAGAATAAAGGCATCCTGAATCCCCGCATTTTTAACTTCATTCAAACGGTTCTCTGCATTTTCACGGTTTGAAAAGGCCCCTGCCTGAACCCGATACCAAGTCTCACCTGAGATTAAAACGGTATCAACAAACGATTCAATCCCTTTGGTGCGAAGAAATGCGACACGTTCGACCGCATTTTCTTTTGACTTGAATGACCCGGCTATTACTTTGTAAATCGCTCCGGTACCGGGATCAGTTGTTTTACTTTTAAGATTAAATGCTTTCGCTACACCATTTGCATGACCTTGTGCCACTTGTTGCCGCCATGAAGACTGTTTCATCAGTGCGGCATCTTGTGCGTTGTCGATAAAACCATTTTCCGTTAATAGTGCTGGCATAGCAGATTCGCGTAGAACATGGAAATTTGCTTTTTTCTGGCCGCGGTCCTGCAGCTGATTCAATTTCATAACCTCTGCATGGATAATGGTCTGATATTGTGCAGTAACGGATGAGCTGGATTGGCTGGTGTGAATAAAGTCTTCATATCCCCCCGGAGAGCCATTAAACGCATTGCAGTGAATCGACAAATAATAATCGGCACCCCAAGAATTCGCCTCATTGGTCCGTTGGCTTAAGGTCTTACTTGTATCGCCTGTACGGCTCATCATGACTTGAACATCTTCATAATTATTCGTTAAGATCGAACGTATTCTAAGCGCAATATCTAACGTAATATCTTTTTCCCTTAGTCCGTTGCCTACAGCGCCAGTGTCTGAGCCTCCATGACCTGGATCTAAATAAAGTTTCATCAACTATCCTCCATTCTTTTTTCAAAATACTCTTCCATTTATATATTTATGGTAATAATCGAAATTTGAATGGGACAAACTGTAATTTTATCGTCAACGGGCGTTGCGTCAATGGGGACGGTTCTCATGGTTTTTTTGGTTAGTGCTGACCACAAGAACCGTCCCCATGGCGCACCCATGGCGCAACATGGCGCAAGACCAAATAATTTGAGGGAGACGATTCCATTCGTCTCCCCCTTTTTTCGTATCCTGAATGAGCTTATTTAAGAACACCGTAATAGGTGCCTTTTAATCGCAGAAAACAAATGCACCAATAATGATTAATAAAATAAACAACACGATTATAATGATAAAACTATCGCAACCACGTGTTTGAACACATGGAGCCGCATAGCCATAATGCATTTGAGGCTGGGGAAGTACATTAGCACCCATAGTATGTGACGGAATCATATTATCCATTGTAACACTTCCTTTCATTTGCATAGAGAGCTAGTATGCCAATACACTATATCATACACACGGAAACGCAAATTCGAGCCCGTCTAGATAAAAAAAGTTAGGGAAAAATGATTAATGTTCAAAGACACATTTTTAGTTTTAACCAATTGGTGGAGGGTGTAACATGAAAAAAATACTTTATATGATGTTGTTTTCTTTAATACTTCTAGCAGCATGTAATGCAGAAGAACCAAATAATAACCAGTCAACAAATGAACCAATAAAGGAGACTGAAGAAAAACCTAATGAATCAGAAGGATTACTGACAGAACAACAAACAGAGGATAATAAAGAAAAGTTAATTGAACTATCTCAGGAAAGTCAACCACGAGAAACACCACAACCGCTTACAGAAGTGCTGGTGAAAGAAATTATTGACTATTATGGAATTGGAGAAGGTGACAAGTTAACTAATGTGTCTTTTGTAAATCGTGAAATTAAAGCCACAATTGATTTAGCTCCAAATGAAAAGTTTCCTGCTAAAGATATGGCAGTTAATAGATATAGTCAATTATCAGATGAATTATTAAAACATGAAGGTTGGGAAATCCTATCGATTACATATCCTAATATTGGGACAATCAGTATGAATCGTAATGAAAAGGAAACTAATGAATTTGGTGATTATTTCCCAACGATGGTAATCGAAGAAAGATTAAAGCGATAAGCTCCCCAATCCGTCTCACATAAATATTCATAGTAAGGACATAATCAATATAAATACTTCATTTGTGATAGGATTGAAAGAGGTTGCTTAGAAGCTATGAATGATATCAATCAATTTTTAAGTCGTTTAGGGCATAATTATGTGCTTATCGCGGTTGCTGCCATATTATTTTTCCTGGCTAAAGCAATTACGGGCTATATTACATATCGACACTATGACAAAAGATTTAAAAAGATAGAGGAGAAACTTGATGAATTGCTACGTAAATAATGAAAAAGCATCCTACTCTGTTTTATCACTAGCGATTCTCGCAAATAATAAATAAATCATAATTAAAAAGACACTTATAATAATCAGAGCTGTCCATATATATGGCAGCTTTTCTTTTTGTACTTAAAGTTCCGGTCAGCTACGTCCCTTTCCTAGAACACGGATGCTCATATCTAGCAGCTTGGAAGTACATTATTTTAAAATTAGTTATGAGCAATCCCCAAAAAGGTGATTTTCGCCAAACGGAGAATTTATTAATGGAGATTAAAATTTTGATTAGAGGGAAATAAAATGATTACATTAAAAGAAGTAACTAAACAAAACTGGTTTGACATTGTAAGACTAAGTAGTGCAGAAGATCAACGAAACAGAGTATTCGAAAAAACAATTGCCTCAAACTGTTTGTCCTTAGCACAAGCAAGTATGGAGGAGAATTGGACAGTTAATGCCGTTTATCAAAATGAAACACCAATTGGATTTACCATGTATGGGTATTCGGACGAGCTCGCTGGCTATGAGATTTGCAGAATTATGATTGATTACAAGTTTCAAGGTAATGGGTATGGGAGAAAAGCATTACTCCTAGTATTAAAAGAAATGGTGAATCAATTTAATTGTGACGAAATATTTATAACCTTTGTACCCGAAAATGGAAAAGCTAAAAAACTCTATGTATCAGTAGGATTTAAAGATACCGGCAGAGTAATTAAGGCTGTAGAAGATGAATTAATCTTTTCCATTAATAAAAAAAATGCTCAGATCGACTGAGCATTTTTTTACTATTGCATAGTAGCTAAAATTTCATGCATTTTTTTATCGACTAGAGGATAAAAATTATTTTTTGCAGCGTCCGTGGAATTTCCACCAAAAAATCCAGTACCAGGACAAGTTTTGATCGCATGTCCGTGTCCCGCATCTAGCACTCTTTCCCCTGTGTTGATATCCCACCAGTGATGATACGTGATCGTTTCAACCGTTGGCTGCAAGCCATATTTCAACATGAGCAAGGCGGTAACGGTAATAATGGTCTCCCTTTGCTCGGCTGTCATGTGTTCAGCATCAAAGTTTCCGACGTTTTCAATCGCTAGTGCATCTTTTTCGATTTCGTGCATGACAGTTTCATTTAGCAGCCCAAATGAACCTTCAGGAGGTGTGTTAAACGGTCTTCCGAGTGCCACTGTTCCGTCTGGGAATGTGGTCAATTGCTGACTGATATCGCTCCATTTCATGCCTGATACATGATATTCCTTCATCCCCTGCATTAACATAAAATGATTAACTCCGTTGAATGACTGATAAGATGGCTGGTACGTGTGATGCTGTTGGATCTTCCCCACTCTTCTCGTGAATTTTTGGTTGAAAATCCAGTCTTTGAATTCCTCTCTAGTCATCAGGAAAAATTGTCCTTGGTTTCTAAGCTTTTTCGGAGGAATCTTTAACTTTTGTCCAACAATAATTATATCCCATGTAAGACCATTTGCTGATTTAATTAATGAAACTGTAGAGGTGAAGTTCTGAGAAATCTTCCAGAGTGTATCCCCGGGAACAACTTCGTAATTAATGGGAACCCTTAATTTTTGCCCAATAATTAGTATATCTGTTTGTAAGCCGTTGATTTGTTTCAAATCCTGCACTGTCGTCTCATAGGTCTGAGCAATCTTCCATAAATAATCTCCTGGTTTTACTTCATAAATGTTTCTCGGGTTATTTTGAGCGTAGACAGGAGATAAATTTATGAACATGAATGTGATAGTGAAAATGAGGAGCATAAGATTTTTTTTCATACTCTCTGTCCTTTCTGGATGCGCATTTGATCAACTTTTTCTTATCCTTTAAATTAGTTTGTAGCAACCAGTGGGAAATATTCTTACTCTATGGTTCCGGATGATGATGAAAAAGTAATGAAAGTCTGAGAGGAAAAACAAAAGAAGACCATCACTTGATGGCCTTCTCGGTTTTTTGCATTGATTTGAAGGAGGATTTTATCGAACATGCAAGTCGTTTGGATGTGCGCCTTTGCGTCGATTACGATTAATTTTATTAATTTCGTTCATTTCATTTTTGCTCAGTTCGAAATCAAATACGTTAAAATTTTCTTCGATTCTAGATGGTGTCACAGATTTTGGAATGACGATGGTGTTGTTTTGTAAATGCCAGCGCAATACAACTTGAGCTGGTGATTTGCTGTGTGACGCAGCAATTTTTTGAATGACTTCGTCTTGCAGCACCTCTCCTCCCTGGTCCAGAGGACTCCAAGCTTCTACAAAGATATTATGTTTGGCACAAAACTCTTTTAGCTCATTTTGAGCAAGGTATGGGTGACACTCAACCTGATTCAGTACCGGCACGACTTCACATTCTTTTAAAATGCGCTCTAAGTGTTCAATTTCAAAGTTACAAACCCCAATTGCCTTCACTCGGCCATCATGGTATAGCTTTTCTAAAGCTTTATAAGTGTCAACATACTGATCAAAGTTAGGAGTTGGCCAGTGAATTAAATATAAATCAATATAATCAAGTCCTAATCTTGCCAAGCTTTCATCAAACGCACGTAAGGTTTTTTCATAGCCTTGGTCAGCATTCCAAACTTTGGTTGTAATAAATAATTCTTCACGAGGAACGGAAGATTCAGCGATTGCCCTTCCCACGCCCTTTTCGTTTTTATAGATCATCGCCGTATCAATTGATGTGTAACCAACTTTTAGTGCGATTTCAACCGCCTCTGTCGCTTGGTCGTCAGGAACCTGCCAAACACCAAATCCCAGCTGCGGCATTTTTAAACCGTTATTTAAAGTAACAAAATTCATACTAAATGCTCCTTCACTATCGATATGTAATTACCTTCATAGATTATCATACCTGTTCATTTTTGCGCTATTTCTTGCCTTTCTATTCGTTCTACATATTTTGCTTAATGGTGAAATGAATATGAAAAATATGGAGAGAATACATGTATGTGTTAGACTGAATGACTATCTTATTAAACGTAGGGAGTGTATAGATGATCTCTTTAAAAGGAAAAACCGCAATTATAACAGGAGCGGGAAGAGGAATTGGCCGTGCTACAGCCATTGCATTAGCCAAAGAAGGCGTAAATCTTGGATTAATCGGTTTAAACATGTCTAATCTGGAGAAAGTAGCATCTGAGCTAGCTTCTTATGATGTCAACGTTTCTGCCGCTGCAGCCAATGTAGCGGATCTAACCTCCGTTCAACACGCCGTAGAGCATATACTATCGGATTTAGAATCCATTGATATTTTAATTAACAACGCAGGGGTAGCGAAATTTGGCGGCTTTTTAGATTTAACCCCTGAAGAATGGGAGAACATCATTCGCGTAAACGTAATGGGTGTCTACAATGTTACGAGAGCAGTCTTACCCGGAATGCTCGAACGGAAATCCGGTGATATCGTCAATATATCCTCTTCAGCAGGGCAAAAAGGAGCTCCAGTTACAAGTGCATACAGCGCATCCAAATTCGCTGTCCTCGGGCTGACAGAATCACTTATGCTAGAAGTAAGAAAACATAATATCCGTGTAACAGCATTAACACCGAGCACGGTGGCTACAGATTTAGCCTATGATACAAATCTAATTTCAGGAAATCCTGAAAATGTAATGCAGCCGGAAGATCTAGCAGACCTGATTGTTTCAGGTTTAAAGCTTCATCCAAGAGTTGTCCTAAAAACGGCTGGACTTTGGTCGACGAACCCATAACATGCGGATCCGCATTTGAAACGGATGGTACAAGAGGAAGTGTTCTTCCATAGCCGATTACTTTTAGTTTGTCATCGAAGAGATATAAAGAATGGATGGAATAACAGAAGGAAAATACCGCAATTTAAGTGAAGATGTAATTCTTCACTTTTTTTGACGTCTTACATCGGGCAGTTGAGTGGTGGTTCAAGATTGAAATGCCTTATCCCCCCTCGTGACAAGGAAGAACAAGTGGGAATATTGCTAGATTCCATTGAAAGACTACCTCAATTTGAAGAAGTACTACCCAGGAAGGAACTTTAACTAGAATAGTATCTTACCAATCTATCAACCTTCGAGAAAAATCGGGAAGTGATTGGGCACGAGTACTTACCCTCAATATTTTTTGTCGTAATATTCCCACTCTTACAATTTATACTTCGACAAATATATTTAAGAGCTTGTAATAAAATTTAATTCTACGTGTATCACGTAAAATTAAATATAAAGGGAGGATTTAAATGAAGAAGAAACTAGCTGTACTATCTATTTGTTCTGCTCTATCATTTTCACTACTTGTCGGGGTCCAACCGAACAAAACAAAGGCTTCAGCGGAACTGGAACATTATGTTGTAGCCTATAAGGGGAAACTGCCATCCAATTTTTCTGAGAGAATTGAAAAATCAGGCGGAAAAGTAGAACGAATCATTGAAGAAATTGGCATCGTAGAAGTTGCTTCAAATGATCCTGCTTTCCTTACAAATGTAAAAAAAGATACAAACGTACAATCAGCGGGCATAGAACTTGAAGCATACTTAGAAACAGACCCAGATACGAAAGTTAATTTTACCCCAGGAACTGCTGATGGAGCGAAAGTTACTTTAGATCCAAACGCAAGCAGCTATTGGAATAAACAATGGGACATGCAGCGTCTTACTAACAACGGGCAATCTTATACCTTAAATAACGGAAATGAAGATACGGTGGTTGCGGTAATTGATACTGGTATTGACTTTAGCCATCCGGACTTGAAGGATAATGCTGATTTGGCAGGCTCTAAAACCTTTGTACCGGGAACAACAGATGCTTGGGACAAAAATGGCCACGGCACACATGTCGCTGGTTCAATCGCTGCGAATGGAAAGGTAAAGGGTGTTGGTCCGGATTTAACTGTCAGAGCTTACCGTGTGTTTGGAGCAACTGGCGGAGCACAGCAATCATGGATTACCGATGCCATTATAGCAGCAGCAAACGATGGCGTTGAAGTAATTAATATGTCCATTGGCGGCTGGCGCTGGATGGCTCATAACTTAGAAGAGAAAGGTGATTCCGCTTCTATGGTTGCCTATCACCGTGCCGTTCAATACGCGATTCAAAAAGGAGTTACCGTGGTCGTATCTTCTGGTAACGACTCAAAAGACCTAAACAATTTACATGATATGCAAGCCTATTGGAAGGCTACTTACGGCTTAGACATTAAGGGGCCATCCCGTGTGGTTCCAGCACAAATTCCTGGGGTTATTACGGTTTCTTCCTCGAATGAATGGTCAGAAGACAATATTGCATTCTACTCGAATTACGGTAATGCCATCGATGTTGCTGGTCCTGGAGGCGATAATGGCCCATTGTACGACAGTCTTTACCGCCAAAATCCGACTGGAAACTATTTAAATAAACGTGATTTTACGTATCGTACATTATCTACTTATCCTAGTTATCCAGTAGGCGGAGGGAATAATGCTACAACGCAATTTAGCGACGGAGAATGGCATGGGTACTCTTATTTGCATGGTACTTCCATGGCAGCACCGAAAGTAGCTGGAGTTGCCGGGGTCATTAAAGCCGCTCACCCTGAGTATAGCCCTGCACAAGTAGCAGCCGCCATCAGACAAAGTGCCATTGATTATGGAAAAGTTGGAGTCGATCCACTATATGGGGCAGGCGAAGCTAATATTTATAACTTCTTGTCTAAGGATACTTCTAAGTAGTAATTGGAAGAACCACTGAGTGTAATCTGAGTGGTTCTTTGAGAGTTAGGAAATTTTAATGATAGTAAAAAAGCCACTGTGTTCAATCTCTGAAACAGTGGCTTTTTCTCGTCTTTTCCATATTAAAATGGACTCGTTAAATTGTAATCACACTACCTTTTTCTGCTGCTTCCATAATGCCTAAAATAACTTTTAGAGAGGAAAGCGCGTCATTTCCTGTCACAATTGGTTCTTGGTCCAGACGTACACAATCAATAAAAGCATCGATAACGCCGCTATTGGTTTGATTATCGTTCGTTTGGATCTTTTCGAGTTCGTAATGAACCTTCTCTCCATTTTTATGGATGACTTCTAGTTGGTATGCTTCACTATGATAAATCTTTAAAATTCCTTTTTCACAATAAATGATGGTACTATTGTCTTCTTCTCCATAATAGGTCCAAGAAAAGGAAGCTGTGCCAAGACGGCCTTTTTTGGTTTTTAAACTACATACAATGTTATCGCATACCTCAATGGGTTCTCCATTTTCATTGACTTTGTCGAGAGCGCCTTGAAAAGCACTTACTGTCTCAATTTCATCATCTAATAAGTAATGGAGTAAATCGACCTTATGAATCCCTAAATCTCCTGCCACTCCAAAACCTGAGCGTTCTTTTTTAAAGAACCAGGTAGCGTTTGATTTATTGACACTCCACTGTTCCGGCCCAGAGTGTCCAAATGTTGTTCGGAAGGTAAGGACTTTCCCAACTTCTCCATTTTTAATAATTTCTTTCGCCTTTTGATGGGCCCGAGTAAATCGCTGGTTATGATCAACCATTAATCTTTTTCCTGATATCTTCCCGGCTTCGACAATTTCGTTTGCGTGCTCGACCGTTAAAGAAATCGGTTTTTCACATAAAACATGCTTTCCGCTAAGTAATGCCTGTGTAGAATAGATATGATGAAACTCATTAGAAGAACAATCACTGATGACTTCAACCGTTGGATCTGCAAATAATTGTTCGACGGTTTGAGCGACACTTCCACCAAACTGGTTCGCAAGTCCTGTTGCGCGTTCCGGATTCCGATCATAAAAAATGATTTCATCTACATAGGGATTCGCTTTGTATTCGGGTGCATGGCGTAATTTAGTAATTGATCCACAACCAATAATTCCTACTTTAATACCCAATGAATTCCCTCCTACTCTCTCTTTTGGAATACGACTGCAATGATGATAATTAATCCCTTTACAAATCCTTGGAGGTGTGGAGAAACATTCATTAAGTTCATCATGTTATTGAGGATACCTAAGATAAGTACGCCAAAAAATGTACCCATGATCTTACCACGACCACCGGTCATTCTAGTACCGCCAATGATAACGGCAGCAATCGCGTCTAGTTCATATTGAACGCCTGAACTTGATGAAGATATCGAGTTTAATCGAGATGTTTCAATAATCGCCGCTACACTCACAAGTAATCCTACCAAGCTATAGATACCAATTTTCACCTGGTCCACTCGGATGGCTGAAAGAAGTGCCGCTTTCTCATTACTGCCAAGGGCATAGACATAACGCCCGAAACGAGTTTTATGCATTAAAACATAAACAAGTGCTGTCATAACAAAGAAAATAATAACAGGAAAATCAAAAATCCATAGGTTACTATTCGCAATCGCTGTGAAACCTGAAACCTCTCCTGAAATACTCCCGCCTTCTGCAATATATAAAGCGATCGATCTGGCTGCAGCCATCATCCCTAAGGTCGCAATAAACGAAGCAATTCTACCCTTCGCAACCATTAATCCATTTAGAAATCCTGCGAATGAACCTACGGCCAAAGCCGTTACGATTGCAACGAAAATACTACCAGTAGCATTCATTGCTAAAACGGAAATGACACCAACGAAAACCAGCACCGATCCAACCGATAAGTCAATTCCGCCGGAGAGCATAACAACCGTCATACCTAAAGCCACAATTCCAATAATGGAGACTTGCATTAAGATATTTAGTTGATTATTGATATCTAGAAATCTAGGATTCATTGCCGATGCAGCAATAAAAATAACTAAGAAAGCAATAATAACGCTATACTCGGACCATAGCCAAGAGAGGCGACTTTTTGTAGTTGAGGTTTGCGGATTTGGTTGTTGTTTGATTGTATTAACATTAGCCAATTTTTTCGGCCTCCCTTTTTGAGCCAGTTGCATAACTCATAATTTCATCATCTGTTGCTTCTTCTCCCTTAAGACGGGCTGTAATTTCCCCTTGGTACATGACATAGATGTGATGACAAACCTTTTGTACTTCCGGTGCCTCTGAGGACAAGATAATAACGGCTTTTCCTTGTTCTGCTAATGACACAATTTGCTGATAAATCTCATGCTTCGCTCCCACGTCAATCCCCTGGGTTGGATTATCAAAAATAATAATATCTGTATCGACCTCAAGCCATTTAGCAATAATGACTTTCTGTTGGTTACCACCGCTTAGCTTATCAATGGTTATCCGGGGATTGTGGACTTTAATGTTAAGCCGTTCCTTATAATATTGGAATTTGTCCTTTTCTTTCTTTTCTTGGATAAAACCAGATTTTTCAAAATGTCCGATGGACGATAAACTCATATTATGAATAACGCTTAAATCTTTAATGATTGCATTTTCTTTCCGATCCTTCGGAACAAGTGCCAAGCCTGCTTCTAACGCTTTTCGTGGGTGATCTATTTTTACCAGCTGGTTATTAATCTTAATTTCACCAGTGTATTTTTTCCGGTATCCAAATAAGCTTTCAAAAAGCTCTGTTCGACCATCACCAGCTAAGCCAGTAAAGCCTAATATTTCACCTTTTCGGAGGGTGAAGTTTATATTTTTATATAATCCTTGACTCGTTAAGTTCTTCACTTCTAAAACTACTGGTCCAACCGAATGCTTTTGAACTAATCGCTCTTGAGAAATCGATTTACCAACCATAAGTTTCGTGATGGTATCTAAATTTTCGTTTTCAATACTGCCAGTCCCCACTAGTTCTCCGTCACGTAACACCGTATAACGGTCGCAAATTTCCTTGATTTCCTTTAACTTATGAGAAATATAAATAATAGACACGCCTGATTTCTTTAAGTTCTTCATTAACTCAAATAAACGTTTGACTTCATGTTCCGCTAACGATGTTGTCGGTTCGTCCATAATAATCAGTTTAGATTTATGTAGAAGCGCCTTTGATATTTCAATTAATTGTTTATAAGAGGTTTCTAGATTTCTAACATATTCCTTCGGATTGATATCTACACCAAGCTTCGCTAAAATTTCACTCGTTTGTCGGCACATCTCTTCTACTTTTAAGAATCCAAGTTTACTTCGAAGCTCTGAACCTAAAAACATATTTTCATAGACTCTAAGATCAGCTACGACATTCAGTTCTTGATGGATGAAGCTGACACCCTGCTCCTGAGATACTCTGGGATTAGACATTCTTACATCCTGACCATTAATCTGAATCGAGCCATTATCGGGTTGATGAACACCCCCTAAAATGTTCATCAGCGTAGATTTTCCGGCACCATTTTCGCCTAACAAAGCATGAATTTCACCCTGCGCGACGGTAAGAGATACTTTTTTCAATACAGGTACACCGTTAAATGCTTTTTCGATGTTGTTCATTGTCAAAAAAGGACTTGCAGTCATGTTCTTTGTCCCTCCTTTTTAGGAAAAGTGGAGATACACTACCTGTATCTCCACCAATTATTTAGAATTTTGATTCCGAATCATAGAACTCATCAACGTTATCTTTTGTCACTTGAGTTGCTTCTTTTACGACCATTGATTCTGCGGGTTTATTTCCTTTTGCAATGTCTGCTGCAATTTTAACTGCATCTTCAACCATCGTTGGTGAGTATAAGAAGGTTGCTGTAATTAAACCATCTTCTTTCATGTCTTCAAATACAGCCTTTCCGCCGCCAGCCCCTGTTATAAATTGAATATCTTTACGGCCAGCTTCTTTAATAGCCTGTAGTACACCTAGAGCCATTCCATCATCCTGTGTAAACACAGCGTCGATCTCAGGATGCGCTTGGAGAATATTCTGCATAACTTCTAAAGATTTTTCCGTTGAAAAATCACCACTTTGAGAAGCGATAATTTCAATATCTGAGTTTTCCATTGCTTCTTTAAAGCCTGCTCCGCGTTGTTCAGTAACAGAACTTGGTGGTCCAGTGATTTCAACCACTTTTCCTTTTCCATTTAACTTTTCTACAAAGTATTTACCAGCGTTTACACCGATACCTTCGTTGTCACCTTTTACCACTACAGTAGCTGCATCATTTTCAAGTTCGCGGTCAACAATGACTAAAGGAATACCAGCGTCTTTAACTTTTTGACCTACAGGAGAAAGTGCTGCAGACTCAATTGGAAGCATGACGATAACATCCACTTCTTGAGCGATTAAATCATCAACGTCATTTGCTTGTTTATTTGGATCAGCCGCATTTGTCATCACGTACTCAATGCCATCACTTTCTTTCAGTTCCTTGGCTTGCTTTTCAGCACTATCAATCAAAGCTCCCATCCAACCATGTGTTGCGGAAGGTAAAGAAATTCCGATTTTTAGTGTGTCATCCTCTTTACCACCCTCGGAACCTCCTGTTTCGCTGTTACATGCTACCAAACTAAACATTGTTACTAAAGATAAAATTAAGACTAATAATTTCTTCAAAACCTTCACCCCTTTGTATTTTGTAAAAGGCTCTCCCTATATGTACTGTAATCGATTACATTCACATCTAAGGTCAGCGATCTACTATTAAACTATTAATAGCAGAGCGCTGATCTTAGATGCATTATCTTGATGTAGACTCTCGTATTACTAACTCGTGATCTAATATGATACTTTCCACTTCTTCACCTTTAATCTTTTCAATCAACATTCTTGCTGCAACAGTTCCCATCTTATGCATCGGCTGAGCGATGGTGGTTAGAGTAGGGTTCGTCATATTTGAAAAATCAATTTTATCAAAACCTACTACCGCAATATCATTGGGTACATGCAAACCAGCGGCATTAATTTCTTTAAGCGCCCCGATAGCTAAAAGATCCGATACGGCAAATACAGCGGTAGGACGGTCTTGTAAATTCAAGATCTTTTTCATGGCATGCTGTCCATTTTCAAAACCTAGCTGTTGGGCAGGAATGATATATTCGTTTTTCAAAGTGATTCCATTCTCTTCTAATGCTCGTTTGTAACCCATTTTTCGCTGGCGGGCAAATAAATATTTTTCATCAGCATTTATTAAAGCTATCTTGTTGTGACCGATTTGAATCAGGTGCTTGACTGCTCGGTAAGAAGCTTCCTCGTTATCAATGGTTACATACGGGATACCAGTACAATCTTCATACTCGCTGCATTGAATAATCGCATAATTCTCTGCTAACTTTTTGAGCGTTTCAACATTAACAGCCGGATCCATCGAAATAATTCCATCTGCCATCTTTTTTCGAACCAGGTCGAAGTAAATATTCTCTTTTTCAGGGTTGGAATCGGTTTCACAAAGGAGAATATTATAATTTTGACTAATCGCCACCTGTTCAATTCCTTTAATAATTTCTAAATAAAATGGATTGGAGATGGTTGGGATTAAAATTAAGAGAAGCCTGCTTTCTGAAGTTCTTAAGTTTCTCCCAAGAAGACTTGGTTCATAATTTAATTTTTTTATAGCCTCTTCGACTTTCATTCGTGTTTTTGCTGATACGGTATTTTGCCCGTTTAGTACTCTCGATACGGTTGCAACAGAAACTCCTGCTCGTTTAGCAACCTGCTGGATGTTTGCCATCTTACTTTCCTACTTTCTTTGACTTCATGTTGTCTTTCAATGAAATCGATTACATTTTTTATAGTAATATGTTCACAATTATCTGTCAATATTTATTTTTCTGAAAATAAAACAGTTGATTTACTGGGACAATTTTAATATCTTTAAAATGTAATGGATTACATTTTGAAAAATTCAGATAACAATAGATAAGGGGTGTACTTCAAATGAGATTAGGTGTATTTACTGTATTATTTTCCGATAAAAGTTTTGAAGACATGTTAAATTATGTTTCCTCGAAAGGCATAGAAGCCATTGAGATAGGTACAGGAGGATATCCTGGTGATGCTCACTGTAAATTGGATGAATTATTATATGATGACTCTAAATTGAAAAGCTTTAAGCAAAAGGTTGAGGATTATGGATTAATCATTAGTGCATTAAGCTGCCATGGTAATCCACTTCATCCACAGAAAAAAGTCGCTGGACCAGCCGACGAGGTGCTCACAAAGACGATTGTTCTAGCTTCCAAACTAGGGGTTCCAGTCGTGAATACATTTTCCGGCTGTCCGGGCGATCACGAAAATGCCCTTTATCCAAACTGGCCAGTAACGCCTTGGCCACACGACTTTCAAGAGGTTTTGAAATGGCAATGGGAAGAAAAGCTAATTCCGTACTGGAAGGGTAAAAATGATTTTGCACAAGCACATAATGTAAAAATCGGCTTAGAGCTGCATGGGGGATTCTCCGTACATACACCAGCTACCATGCTACGATTAAGAGAAGCTTGCGGGCCAGCAATTGGTGCAAATTTGGATCCAAGTCATATGTGGTGGCAAGGTATTGACCCGATTGAAGCGATAAAAATACTTGGCCGGGAAAATGCCATCCACCATTTCCATGCAAAAGATACCATTATCGACCAGCAAAACATGAACCGTAATGGCCTTACAGACATGACGGACTACTCCCAAATGCGTGACCGGTCATGGTATTTTAGAACAGTGGGGTTCGGACACGACCAAAAAACATGGGCAGATATTATTAGTACACTACGACTTTATGGATATGATTATGTTGTGAGCATTGAGCATGAAGATGGTTTAATGTCCGTTGAGGAAGGATTTACAAAAGCAGTCGAAAACCTAAAACCAATTATCGTAAAAGAATCTATTGGTCAAATGTGGTGGACGTAAGCGTTAGGATATAACTAATCGAGCCCACATTTAAGCACCATATTCCCGGTTTCCTTTGCTTTTTTAATAGAAAAATGGAAAATGCTATGGAAAGCTATAGTAACTTACAAAAAAGAGAGGTTTCTAGGCAGCGCTAGAAATCCTCTCTTCTTATTACCACGAAACGACAATCCACTCATCCTGCTTTTGGATTGAAAAATCATCGTCAAATTCTTGTGGACCCACCAATTGAACGCTTTCTCCTGTTTGGGCCACATGGTGGATACCTTCTATTATTTTTACCGCAGATTCGCCTTTATCTACCATCAAATCACATAATATATCGATATGGTTTGGCGTAGCACTCATAACCCCAGTACTCATACCGACGAGCACCTCTTCATCTTTCACAATAGCAAACACATCGGAATACGGGATGGCATAAAGAGCTGCCCCATATTTCTCCGCAACCGTTATCCAATCCTGAAATTTTTCTTCATGCATCAAATTAATATATTCCGAATCTCCGATTATAATAGAATCCTCGGCAGGTGTTTCTTCCTCTTCCTTCACTAGTGGTTCCGCAGATACCTGTGACAGGGTTTGAATTTCGTTTTCTTCCCCTTCTACCGTCTGAGAAGAAAGTAGACTTTGCGTTTCAACATTTTCACTATTTTCACTGTTTATCAGTTGAATATCTTGATTGCTCTCAATCATTTCTTTTTCCGTAATCATTTGAGTTGGTTCCAAGGTGATAGTTTGTGGAGATAATTCATCGGTTTTATCTACCTTACTCGGAGAAACATCTTTAGAAGAACATGCAGTCATTAACATTAAAAGAGTTATCAAAATTAATCCACGCTTCATCTTTTTATTACCCCCCAAAATTATCTCTACCTATTAAACGTTTCAAAATTGAAAATGTTTCCTATTTTCTTGAAAATAGTCCGATGGTAACAAGACCACTCCAATACGACTGCTTATTAATAACTAGATGAGAGTTCCAATTTAAAAAGAAATCTCTTATCCCCTTTTTAATTACCCACATCTACAATGAACTAAACTACAAATTTTCTGTTTTTTCAATACAAACCAGAAAAGAAAAAATACTATAATGTCTTGTATGATGGAACACTATTCGTAGGAATAAAAGCAAGGTGGAACTGCTAGTTTAAGAAAATGGTGCGAGAGGTTCACATTCTCTAAAAGTTTGCTGATTAATATTTTCTCGTTTAACATGATAAGGAAAGGGTAAAATAAATTGAGGTGAGAAAATGAAGGTTACTATTACAATAGACGCAAAGCAGCAGCTGATAAATGTACTGGGTGAAGCGCCAACCATTAAGATTAATGAAATCCGAACAACTGGTTGAGGTGCCACGTATGTGTACGAACTTGCTCAGGTTGAGCAGATAAATAATGAGGAGATTTTTACAGTCGAAGCGATTACAATCCTAATCGACCCATTGGTGATTAGCCATCTAGATGGAGATATAGTGATTGATTTTAAAAAGAATTATGGATTTATGCTTAAAAATAGTTATGAGATCTTAACGTTTGGAATGAAATTAAATAAGAGCACCTAATGCCTGTAAGTTATCTTATTCAATTAGCTTTACCATAGTTGAATAAAAGTTAAAAGCCGGAACATAATTCCGGCTTTCTTTCTATTCTAATGCTGCTTTCACTTCTTCTACCATGGATTGCGTTGAAGTAATACCATTTCCTGCAATGTACCAGTTCACGGCGTCTAAGTAGATGATCTTTCCATTTTTATATTCAAGATGTGGGGTTTTGGCCACTTTTCTTTTATCACATCCATCGTACCTGCAAAAAACTATCATTTACCTGCCTATCTGTCTCGCAGGGATATCCTGATAGCAATGATTCAATCACCTAGGTCAAGGATTTGTCTTGAAATTAATCTTTGTTACCGTGCCAATTTTTTAAAACTTTGTGTCGGACGTAATCAAGATGTAAATACATTTGATGAAATGCCTCGAACGGATCCCTTCTTTCCAATGCCTTGTAAATCGCCCTATGATGCTCGATGGTTCGTTCTGGTTCTCGAACTTTTATTTCACTGTTGATTTTGACAAGAGTGACAATTAAGGAATCTACCATTCCCTCTACAATCTGGTTATTGGCACTTAAGGCGATGATCCGGTGAAATTCAATATCTGCTTCTCCATAGTTTTCATCTTTACTATTTTCAATGATTTCAATCGTTTGTTTTAATCTTTTGAGATCTTCGTCGCTAATTTTCTCTGCCGCAATGGTAATTAACCCTAATTCCAATGCCATTCTCGCTTCTACCATTGCTTGCAGATTATCATGTGCAAGGGATAACATAATCGAAAAGGGGTGGCTGCTAATTTTATTATTAAAAAAAGTACCTTCTCGTGTTTTTCGGGTAATAACACCCAACGATTCAAGAGAGCTGAGTGCTTCACGTAACACGGGACGGCTGACGTTAAGTATTTCCATTAATTCCATTTCTGTTGGAAGTTTATCTCCAGGTTTCATCTGACCACTACTCAATAGTTGAATAATACTTTCGACCACCTGCTTGGACAAAGTAGTACGATTTATTGACTCAACTATGATTTTTTTAGGAGTTTCGTCCATTTTTAGGCTCCTTGTTTTCACATTTTTGTAAGCCCATTATATTATATTTCTATCCTCCTTCACCAGCGAAAAAAACGCTGCGAAATGCCAGCAGCGTTTTACTATCACTATATCCTCAATACTCGGCAAATATTTTCGGCCGCAAATGCTAAATTCGCTTCGCCGGAATCAAATGCTTCCTCCAATGTTGTCACACCTTTTAAGATACCAATAATGGCATTAAATCCGTTATCGTATAGCGATTCCACTCCATTGCCAATTCTGCCGGCAAACGCAATAACAGGGACAGAGTGCTTTTTAGCTACACTCGCGACCCCGTAAGGAGTTTTGCCAAACAATGTCTGGGCATCAATACTGCCTTCACCCGTAAAAACATAGTCTGCTCCTCTGACTTGGTCCTCCAGCCTAGTATACTCAATGACCAGGTCAATTCCTTTTTTTAGCTCGGCATTTAAGAAGGCCATTAACCCCGCACCAAGGCCGCCCGCAGCACCAGCACCAGCCAGATGGGCAATATCCTGGCCTAATTGCTCCTTCATCACCTCAGCAAAATAGGATAAGTTTTGGTCCAGAACGTGTACCATTTCAGCGGTTGCTCCTTTTTGAGGGCCAAAAATAGCTGACGCTCCATTTTCACCGATTAGTGGATTGGTGACATCACAAGCTACATCAAATTTTACATGTTTAATTCTTTCATCCAACCCGCTTACATCAATCGTATGCAAACGACCCAATGCGCCGCCGCCGAACGAGAGCTCTTTACCAGTTTCATCTTTAAAAGAAACACCAAGTGCTTGGAGCATCCCTGCCCCTCCATCATTGGTAGCACTACCGCCAATTCCGATTAGTAACCGGCTGACCCCTTTGTCTAATGCATGTTTAATTAATTGTCCTGTTCCGTAAGAAGTGGTCAATAAGGGATTACGATTTTCAGGCTTAATTAATTCTAATCCACTTGCACTTGCCATCTCGATAACTGCAGTTTGCCCCTCTCCCAAGAGACCGTATTCTGCAATGACACTTTCTCCTAGTGGTCCGAGTACCTCTGTCTTAATCATCTCGCCATTTGTCATGCTGACGAGAGATTCAACCGTTCCTTCCCCGCCGTCCGCCATGGGGACAATGACACATTCTGCTTCAGGGAAAACGGCTTTTACACCTTTCTCCATTGCAAGGGCAGCCTTCTTCGCCGTCATACTTTCCTTAAATGAATCGGGAGCTAGTACAAACTTCATCATAATCTGTCCTTTACATGTAATGAGTTTAATCGTTTTAAAAAAAGAAGAGTGACCCTCATAGCCACCCCAAAATGTTTTAGCGAACAAGACATGGTTTCTTGTTATCAAATTTCCAGCCAGGGATGTAGAACTGCATACCGACTGAGTCGTCACGAGAGTTAAGCCCCATATTTTTATATACTTCATGTGCCTTTAGGATTTGCTCCATATCTACTTCTACACCTAAACCTGGCTTATCAGGTATCGATAAGTGCCCGTCAACGATTTGGAATGGATCCTTCGTTAAACGTTCAATGCCTTCCTGCCAAATCCAGTGTGTATCAATCGCCGTAATTTCACCCGGAGCAGCCGCAGCAACATGGGTAAACATGGCAAGTGAGATATCAAAGTGGTTATTCGAGTGAGATCCCCAGGTTAGTCCCCATTCATTACACATTTGTGCTACACGGACAGAACCTTGCATCGTCCAAAAGTGTGGGTCGGCAAGCGGAATATCCACAGAATGCAACGAAATCGTATGACCCATTTGACGCCAGTCCGTAGCAATCATGTTGGTTGCCGTTGGAAGACCCGTTTGTCTTCTGAACTCAGCCATGACTTCACGGCCAGAATAACCATTTTCCGCACCACATGGATCCTCAGCATAGGCTAGAATTCCGTGCATATCTTTGCAAAGCTCAACCGCTTCTGCTAATGACCAAGCACCGTTTGGATCAAGGGTAATTCTTGCATCAGGGAACCTTTCTTTTAATGCCTTAATGGCTTTGATCTCTTCTTTCCCCTCTAAAACGCCGCCTTTTAGCTTAAAGTCTTTAAAGCCGTAAAGTTCTTGCGAAGCTTCCGCGAGACGTACAATCGCTTCCGGTGTTAAAGCCTCTTCATGGCGGACACGATACCATTCCACTTCAGAATCCGGATTGCTATAATACGGAAGATCTGTCCGATTGCGGTCGCCAATATAAAACAGGTAACCAAGAGTCTTTACTTTATCCCGCTGCTGGCCTTCACCAAGAAGAGCTGCAACTGGAACATTTAAGTGCTTCCCTAATAAGTCTAATAGAGCTGCTTCAAGAGCAGTAACCGCATGAATGGTAATCCGTAAATCAAATGTTTGTAAACCGCGGCCTGCTGAATCGCGGCCGGCAAATTCTTTTCGAACCTTATTTAAGATATTGTTATATTGACCAATGGATGAACCGACTACGATTGCCCTCGTATCTTCAAGCGTTTTACGGATTGCTTCGCCGCCGGGTACTTCGCCTACACCAACATTACCATTGCTGTCCTTTAAGATCACAATGTTTCTAGTAAAATATGCACCGTGTGCGCCGCTTAGATTTAATAACATACTGTCACGGCCGGCAACAGGATATACTTCCATTTCTGTCACAACTGGAGTAGCATTAATCACTTTCTCAACTGTATTCATAGCAATTTCTCCAATCAAAGTGGTTTTATTTTTATAAAAGAGAGAACGCAAGGCCACGTTCTCTATGAAGTTTTTTCAATAAATTCAACGAGAAACTTCTGCATTCGCTAATTTTTCATAGTATTTTACTAGACTGCTATGGTCCTCAAATTCATAACCATCTACTTTCAATGCATACATCATTTCCAGAACAGCTGCCGTTAGGGGAGCTGGAGCACCGAACTCATGGCTGGCTTCCAGTGCATTTGTTAAATCTTTCATATGCAGGTTAATACGGAAACCAGGGTTGAAGTTACGGTCTAACATCATTGGTGCTTTTGCATCTAATACCGTGCTTCCTGCTAAACCGCCGCGGATAGCTTGGTAAACCGCTTCTGGGTTCACACCGGCTTTTTGCGCTAATACAAAAGCTTCTGATACCGCCGCAATGTTTAATGCTACGATAATTTGATTTGCAAGTTTTGTAACGTTACCTGCGCCGATTTCACCCACATGCACAACCGATCCAGCCATGGCTGCTAATACATCCTTCACTTCTTCAAATACTTCCTTTTTGCCGCCTACCATGACAGAGATCGTGCCATCAATTGCTTTTGGCTCCCCGCCGCTGACAGGAGCATCTAACATTTCAACGCCCTTTTCAATTAATGCTCGATATACTTCTTGAGAAGCAGCTGGGGCTATAGAGCTCATGTCCACATAGATTAATCCTTCATGCGCACCTTCAATAATTCCGTTTTCTCCTAAAGCAACATCCTTTACATTTGGAGAGTTTGGAAGCATAGTGATGACGATATCTGATTTTTCAGCGACAGCCTTTGGTGTTGATTCTACTGCAGCTCCTAATTGTTCTAGTTCTTTACTTGCCTCTTTATTAAAATCACTAACAATCAACTGATATCCTGCTTTGAGTAAGTTTTTGCTCATAGGCTTACCCATAATTCCCAGTCCAATAAATCCAATTTTCTTCATTATTTCTTCACTCCTATAAATTCTTTTTCATTTATCCAATAAACATATTGAGTATTAATACACCGAACAATCCAAGGATCCCGAGTGCGGTTGTATAAGTGGTTCTAATCTTAATGGCCTGGCCAACTGATAGGTTGAGATATTCTTTGAACATCCAGAAGCCAGGGTCTGTCACGTGGGAGAAAGCAATACTTCCACAAGTTACAGCGAGCGTCATTAATTCCAAGCTAATACCAGAAGCTTGAGCGATTGGCAGAACCACACCCGCTGCAGTCATAACCGCAACAGTGGCAGATCCAAGCGCTATACGCAAGATAGCCGCGATTAACCAAGCAAGGACAATCGGAGAAATATCCCACCCGTTAGTTAACTCCTTGATATAATCAGCAATACCACTGTCTACTAATACTTGTTTGAATGCCCCGCCGGCACCGATTACCAGTATGATCATGGCCATCGGCTTTACACTGCTAGAACATGATGACATTACGTCCTTTAAAGAACGGCCAACCCTTGTTCCAAGCAAATAGAAGGAGAGCAATAGCGTAAGCATTAAAGCAATCGTAGCAGAACCAAAGAATTCCATGACATGTCTAAAACTATTATTTTCGGGTAAAGCAACCTCACAGGCGGCAGATATTCCAATGAGCACCACCGGGACAAGTGCAACCGTGATACTGGATAAGAAGCTAGGCAGTTCTTCCTCTTTAAAAATCTTCGTGCTGCCAATCCCTGCAGGAATAGAAGGATTGATTTTTTTTACAAAGGGCAGTCTTGGCCACGTTAGGGCGATGAAAACGCCTACAGGAATGGCAATAATCAAGCCATATACTAATGTTAAACCCATGCTTGCACCGAATGCGTCAACAACCGCTGCTGGTCCTGGGTGCGGAGGCAGGAAGCTATGTGTAGTCGATAATCCAACCGATGTCGGTATGGCTACCCAAAGTAAATTTAACTTTGTTTGACGTGCAATCGTGAAAACTAATGGAATTAATAAGACAAAGGCAACTTCGAAGAACATCGTAATCCCAAGGATATAAGCAGCTATTAACATCGCGAATTGAACCCGTTTAATTCCCATTTTGTCTATTAGGGTGGTCGCAATCCGTTGAGCAGCTCCAGCATCAGCCATAACCGTTCCGATCATGGCGCCAAATCCTAAAATCAAAATCAGTTCATCAAGTTGTCCCCCGATTCCGCCATAAATGGACTCCAGTAATGCATTTCCTGGCATCCCTTGGAGGAAGCCCACAAATAAAGCAGCAATGATTAAAGCAATAAATCCATTTATTTTTAAGGGAATCATCAAAACCAAAATAAGAGCAACAGCTAATGCAACATAAACTAATGGCATAGTCATTCTTCCTCTCTCTGAGAAATTAGATAGTTTGGTAGAGCTCTAAGTCTTTTAGTACATTAGCTAATAATTGCCTGCTTTCCGGATTCATTTCCGCTGCAGGAGCTAATGCATAACCCACATCAATTCCTACCATTCTTAAACCTTCTTTTAACACAACAGGGAATGTTGCTTTGTCCACTGCTAAACGTAAGGGAGCAAGTTTAAACTGCAATTCTAGTGATTTTTGATAGTCGCCTGCAACAAACGTATTGTAAATATCCGCTACCAACTTAGGAGCAATATTTCCTGTGCTCGCGATCGCACCAGTGGCACCATGACATAAACCTGCATAAATGAGTGTGTCGCGCCCAAGTAAAACAGAAAATGATTCGCGAGGGGTGACTCGTAAGTACTCAGCCGTTTTCGTCATATCTCCACTTGAGTCTTTAATTCCGATAATGTTATCAACCTTACTTAGTTCTTCGCAAGTCTTCACATCAATTTTCACTTGTGTACGAGCTTCATTGCCATAAAGGATAATTGGCAGATTTGTTGACTTGGCGATTGTCTTAAAGTGCTCAGCCAACTCCGTTTGCGTTGGTGACATAAAATACGGAGTTAAGACAGATAATGCCGCAACACCGCCAATTTCTTCTATCATCTGTGCGGTTTGAATACAGTCTCTAGTCGTGATCTCACTAGCCCCGCAATAAATGGGAACTCTTCCAGCGGTGTGATCGACTGTTACCTCTACAACCCGGCGCTTCTGCTCTGGCGTTAGCCCGTAAATTTCGCCGCTGCTTCCTAGAACGAATAATCCATGAACACCACCTGCGATCGTGTAATCAATTACTTTACGTAAAGCATCTTCCATCAAGTTACCATTTCTATCTAAAGGTGTGACTAATGCAGGAATGACCCCATTTGGTTTAAACATTGTTTTAACTCCTCTCGCTCTTTCATTATTTAAATTTACTGAAACTCCAAAAATTATGTCAGATTCCTAGAATGTATAGGTAAAGTTAATCCAGACTATTTTAGGCAAATGAACAAGTGGTTTATGATTTTATTAGAATCTAAAATAGCAAAGATTCTTCATATGTTCGTTTTATTACAATAAATCAAACATATATTGAACTTTTTCATCATTTATCGTAACCGCTTACATATTTTATTGTATAATTGTCTTACAAATAAAACAATCGTTCAAATTACTAAGAAATTGTGAAGTTTTTTAGGCAAATAAACAAATTATTCATATAATTCTACCATTCAGGGGGATTGGCAGTTGAAAATTAATAAAGTTCTAGCCCAAGAGATTGCGGATAAAGTAATGACCGTTATTCCCTACAATGTAAATATTATGGATGAAACAGGGATGATTATTGGCAGTGGGGACGCAAATAGAAAAGGCAGCTTTCATCAAGGAGCGGTAGCAGCAATCGAACAGAATACCATTGTTTGCATCTATGATACAGAAGGTCCCTCCATGCCTGGTGTAAATATCCCCATCCATTTCAGAAAGAACATTATAGGCGTGATTGGAATAAGCGGAGAACCAGCCATCGTTGAACCTTTTGCAGAATTAGTCCGCGTAACAGCAGAATTATTAATTAATCAGGAATACTTATATACAGAGCGTAGAATACAAGAGCAAATGAAAGAAGAATTTTTATATCAATGGGTTTTTCGTCAAGATCACTATGATGCTGCTTTTAAGAATAACGGGGAAGCAATGGGGATTAATCTTACTATGGAAAGAATGGCCATTATCGTTAAGGGTGAAACCATTAAAGAACCCTATTTAAAAGAACAGGAATTTTCATTCAAATTAAACCACACTGCGTTACTTTTCATTGTACCGACGGATAGTGATATCTTAAAAAGATTGGAACAGATGAGCACCCATCCTCGTACAAAAATTGGGATTGGAGGTAGCAGTACACTTGTATCAAAATCTGTGCGTGAAGCAGAACGGGCGATTGATATCGCTGAAAAACTAACACTGCCTTCACCTTTTTGTTATTATCAAGAGCTAAAGTTTATTGACTATTTAACAAATAAAGATTTGTCATTTAGTGAAATTGGTCATTTTTTTCAGGAGTTTGAGACTACACCTAAAGGACAAGAGCTCATTGAAACGCTTCTTTGCTATATAAAAAACAGTGGTGATATGAATGCGATTTCGAAAGAACTTCATATCCATCGGAACAGTTTAGCCTATCGCTTACAAAGAATTGAAATATTAACAAACAAAAATCCTAAAAAGTTTACAGATTTATTTCAACTTTATACCGGATATGTCATTTATAAAATGAAGCATTCAGAGTAATGTTTGCAAAAAAAATCAGCCTTCATGCGCGTATAGCATGAAGGCTGATTAGGTTGGAATCTATGTTTCAAACAATATATAAATTGACCATTCCAGTTAATTGATTTTAATTAACGATGTACAAAAGTGTAAATTATCGTTTTTAAAACATACTATATTCAGAGGTGATATAGAATGGAAAAAGGAACAGCTAATGAAGAAAAAAATGATCAGGTAATTCATTCAAAAATTTATGAACAAGTGAAAAGAAACAATCTTATGGATTGGGGTGAAATAGAACTAATCGAAAACATCCAACAAAGTGAAACTCGGAATGATTAGGTCAATAGGGACGGTTCTCATGGTTTTTTTGTTTGCGCTGACCACAAGAACCGTCCCCATGGTCTTCAAAGTTCCTTCATATAAACCGCAGTTTGTGAATGAGGTGTCATTCCCACTTGTTGATATAAGCGGTTGGCATTGGTTAGGCTATCACTGTCTACATACAAAAGAATGGTTTTTTGATTCTGTTGGTAAGCCATCCCAAATGTATGAAGAAGCAACGCCTTACCGATTCCATCTTTTCTGTATTCACGTTTCACGCCTAACAAATCAATAAATAATCCATCCTCCTGCATCCTGCTCATGAGGAATCCTGCTGGCTTAGCATCCTTCCAGACAAGAAACCAAAGACTTGGATCGTAACCGTCTCCCTTTTTTTGAGAAATCCATGTGGAGAAGTCTTTCTTGGTATACCCCCATGTATCCCGGAAGGTTTCGTCGTATAGCGAGAATAGCGTTTCTTCATCTTGATCAGGCTGAAAAGGCCGTAACGTCATTCCCTCTGGTAAATGGTTCTGGCCAGGCTGCTCTTCTAACTGTATTTTCATTCGTTCATATAGCCTGCTGAATTGATATCCCCTTGCTTCAACCAAATTTCTAGCAGCACTATTGGTAAAAGAAATTTGGTTCATTAACTTTTGCCCGCCATCTTTCCCTTTCGCTAGAACATGTGCCCGCTCCTCCACTTTCGCTAGTAAAAGTGAACCAATTCCCTGGTTTTTAAACTGTGGGTGGACAAATACACACGTATCCATTCTGTTAGCCCCTGTTACCTCAACAAAGCCATACCCAATAATTTCGTTCGTTGCAGAAAGGGCAATCCACGCATCTGTCTCAATTTGAATAGAATTCCACATATCAAGTACATCGGACAAGGTAATATCCGGTTCACCGATGTCCTCGATATCACACAATGCCACCAAATCCGTAATGGCTTGAGCATCTTCTACTGTCGGATGTTTAATCTTAAACTTCTGTATTTCTTTTGCCATCTACTTCTCTCCCCCTTCGTACCAGTTCGTAATTCTATTTTAACTGAAAAATTGAATATCATTTCGGACTTTTATTTACAAAAAACAATCCTTTGAAAGTTCTTTTTGATGCCCATAAATCAGTACTTTGATTTTTTTCGGCAAAAAATGCTGTAATTCCTCTCAACCAAACGTTTGATTAAAAGTGCCTCAAACCCTTTTGAAAAACGAACTCTACCTTCATTTCAAGAGAATTTCTTGTCGAGGAATAGCTTTGCTTTCTACTAAATTTCTTCAAAGACCCCCAATAAAAATAACTTTCTACAATGAACGACGGGTTCTTCTAAAATAGGTTGTAAACAAACGTTTGTGTAAAAACAGAATGCAAACCGTTATATTAGGCTTTCTACCTTGATTCAGATAAAATAATTGTCATTAATTAGAAAGTCCTTAAAGACGATCTTGAGAAAACATCTGAGTTTAACAATTTCCCATAAGAACTACAAACTCAGCATATCCCTTGTTTTTCCCTTTTCATTTTGGACATCTTATACTTTTGGAATTATCAGTAAAATGATACTATTAAATTACCATAACAATCGGTAAGGTAAACCTATTGAAAGCAGGGTCTCAAAATCACCGTTCTACTCTGAAACTAATATGATGGCTGAACTAAAGGTTTAATCATTCAAAGGGAGTTGTTCTATTTGAATCTTAAATCCATCCTTTGTTTTTTTCGCAGACGGCACAGGTACAGTTATTACACCAGTAAATGCATTAGATGTGGAAAGAGTAGTAAATCTATGTAAAAAAGAGCCATAGGCTCTTTTTTACATTCTGTTCTATTAACTTTTGAACAACTAGCTCTTTATCAATGGCGGCCCTTCAATGTAGAGCTTAGTGGTGATCTGCCCCCAGAATTAATTTTTCAATCGCATAGGCAACGCCATGTTCATTATTGGATAATGTATGGAACTGAGCCGCTTCTTTTACGACGGATTCTGCATTGGCCATTGCCACTCCGCAGCCCGCATACTCAATCATACTTAGATCATTTTCACCATCCCCAATGCAGATAACCTCTTCCTGCTTGATCGAAAGTTTTTCGGCAAGTTGTCTGACTGCATTTCCTTTGCTGACTCTTGGGTCAAGGATTTCTAAAAAGAACGGAGTACTTTTAACGAACGTATATTTTTCCCAGAATGATTCAGGTATGTTTGCAATATTAGTATTCAAACGTTCCGGCTCATCAATAAACATGACTTTCGGAATCAGCATGTCCTCTGGCACTTCATTAATCGGCAGATAGTGAAGAGGCATTTGGTTGATATGGGCTTCATGAATGGTGTAACGGTTGATCTCTCGATTAGGTGTATAAAGATTTTCTGTATCAAAGAAATGGAGCGGTGAATCGATCTTTAAGCTTAATTCGTATATTTCTTTTAAGTTTTCATAGGATAAGGTAATTTGGGATTCCACATCCTGGTTGTAAGTATTTTGCACAAGAGCCCCATTAAAGGTGATCACATAGTCATCTTCATCGTTTAATTTCAATTCCTCAATAATCGATTGGACACCGACAATCGGCCTCCCCGTACAGATTACCACCTTCACTCCTCTAGCTTTAGCAGCTTGAATGGCGTCATTTACTTCTTTTGTAATTTCTTTTCGATCATTCATCAGCGTTCCATCAATATCTATTGCCACTAATTTATACAAATCATGTCCCCCTCTTGGTGTATGAATAAAGCATATTACTATACTACAAGAAGGGCAAATAATAATCCAGACTAGTGGGAGGCACAGATTTAACGGAATTTGGAACTAAATTGTAAAAAAAGTATTTATTGTAGAAATGAAATTAATGGATATAAAGAAATGCAAAAAATAAAATATGAAAATCGAGAATAATTTTCATTTTTACAAAAAGGGTGTCCCAAAAGTTTGGGGCACCCCTTTTGCATGTTATTATATTAAATCTTGCTATTCAATAGACCAAATACACTTTAATGACTATATCATTTTTTGACAATTTTCTTTCCCCCAAGAAGGAGCAAATACAGCATTAACAGCACGGAATGTAATTCTAATCAATCGATTAGTTAACTCGAATTCTACTAATCAAACGCTTGATTAAATAGCGATTAAACCCTTTGTTATAAGAGTTTTTGCTTGGTTTTAGAAGAGGATCTTGTCGAAATTATGTTGTCATTTTTTTGATTTCTCCTCAAAACTTACAATAGAAACTAAATTCTACTATGTTAAGGATAAGTTATTTGAAGTACACAATTTTGTAACAACTTTTCGCAAATCACCATGTCCTTTTGCCCTCTAGATTCCTATATAGAGGGTAGAAAGGGTGGTGCATTTTTGTGAATTTGAAATCAGGCAGAGTTGAAGGTTTTGAAGGGTATTCTCAGTTTAATAGTGTGAAGGAGTTCAATACGCATGTCGAGATGTGGCTGGCGGTGAAGAAACAGGAATTCTCGAAGGGGGAACTTGTCGGGTTGAAGAGGCTGGTTCGTTTTTCTGTAAAAGTACCCGGTGTATGTAATGCAAAGATTGGGACCTTGCTTAAAGCGATTAATGAAGAGTACCAAGGGAACGGAATCTCCCGCTCCACGTTTAAAAGAATGGTCAGCAAAGCCAAAGAAATGGGAATCCTCACCATCTATGAAACAGAACGAAAAAATGGCTCACAGACTAGTAACCTTTATTGTTTTAATCGTTTCCCACAAAGTGAACCACCCAAAGCCGAAAAATTGGACCACCCTAAAGAAACTAATAATCTTTTAAAAACTAATCATCAAAAGAATACTAAACGTAACGAAGCGCCGATTGAACTCGATCATACTTTTGTTAGTGATCAAGTTCCACAAACATTTGTGCAGCTCGTAAAATACTTCTTCGCTGACGCAAAGACGATTGAAGAATACTGGCACATGGTACAAATCGCCGCTTTTCGATTTGAATGTAATCAACACAAAGAGGATGTTCTCGCTATTGCCATTCAGTCCTTTAAACAGCTGGTCCGTAAACTTAAATCGACTAAGCAGGTAGTAAAACCGATTGCCTTCTTTTATGGCATTTTAACCAATAAACTAAAAGAATTCTATCTCAGCCAATTGCCTGAAGACAGAAATGAGAGTAAGCCGTTACGCTATGTACTCGGAACAGGTGAAGTCATGTATTATGATTGGCTGCACACGGAGTCCTAATAAAGGGGCATTCAAACAGGTTTTGTTAATGCGATGGCGAATGAAGCGTGCATTCTGACAGGGTTTGTGATTCCGATGGCAACCGTGTCCGAATCAGCAACCTTGGTTGTTTTTCCGCATGCGGGGCCAATTCCTGTACAAATACCACAGGGACGGTTCTCACGGTTTCATAATGGGTAAATCTGGCCAAAAAAGCCATCAGAACCGTCCCCATGGTTAACTGCCATTCCCCCCACTAACTGGAGTGTATTGTATAAAAAGTGAGGGTTAATTTGTGCTTGTAATGCCTTAAACTGAGCTTCTTTCGTAGCGATTTCACTTTTATACTCTTTTTCTATCAACTCTTTTATTCTATAAACCATGGCGGTGAAATTCTTTTCCAGCAGCCCGATTTCGTCATTTCGGTCTGTTCTAATGTGCACTTCAAAGTTATTTTCGCCGACTTCCTTCATGGCATCCACTAATTGAATAATCGGCTTTGTGGTTTTCAATGACATATAAATCGATAAAAGAATCGTAATAATGATAGAAATAATACTAATCATGATTCCATATACAAAAGTCTTTGTTACACCATCCATAATGACAGCCATTGGAATTATTTTCATAATCGTTACCTGACTGTTAAAAGCCTTTTTGAAAAAAACATAATGACTATTCGTCTTTAGGTGGTTTTCATTTTTACTACTATTAATCTGTTCAAAGAGTTGGTGCGTATCTACAGTTGTTTTGTCATTCCCGTTAGGGTTATAAATGATTTGACCCTCTTTGTTTAGTAAGTAAACGGAGCTATCCTGTTCGGTTTTCAAAATTTCAATCACACTGTCGATTATATTCCAGTTAATGTCAAATGAAATCCCCCCGACGATTTCACGATCCTCAAATCGAATAATGCTCCGGGTCAGAGAAAAATTTTGTTGCGGCAGCTTACTATTAAAAACATAATGAGGACTAACCTTTAATTCCTCCCAGTTTGTCCCATTGATAGTAGATATGCTTGACAAATTAAATTCATCTTCTTTTAACATATATACTTTTTGAGTTTCCTTCGCGTAGATCGAAATACTATCAATATAGTCATTGCGATAATAGGTAGAGTACAATTTGTCCTGGATATAATCGAGGGTATTATAATCCAATGGAATATCTTCCTCATCGCTTCGGCTAATACTTGGTATTAATCTTTCATCAAGCAGGCTAGAAAACAAGAGTTTATCACTTTCATTCAACTTCTCGTCTATATACTTACCCGCTAGAATAATTCTCGACTCATTGGAAGTGACAACTTCTCTTTCATAATTTTGCTGCGAAACATTGATCGAAAAGACAATTAATATAAGTAAAGGCAGAATCATCGCTAAAAGCATTAAAACCATTAACTTATAACGAATACTGCTCTTAAACTTAAGCAAAACATTCTGTTCAATAAAAAACCTCACTGCATGAAAAATTCCCTTAAATCTCAACATACCCTTTCCTCCGATGCCTCTTTGATGTGACTGTCCCATTTTCAGAAAATAGGTGACAGGCACCGATTTTCATTCTGAGAGTTTGTTTACTTCCCGAGCGGTTTCTTCCAGTATGTAGACGACAGGTATTTGGGTGGTGATGTTTGAGTTTTTGTACCATTCTTCGGTGACGTAATAGGATATGTTGATGTCCGAGATTTTTGCGATGGTACTATGTTTGTGATTGGTGATACTAATAATTTTGCTGCCTTTTTCTTTAAGCTGATTTAAGTGGGCAATCGTAAAACTATTTTCCCCATTTACTGATAAAGCAATGGTTGTACTATTATGAAGATAATTTGCATGGATTGGAATATAAGGATCCTTCACATACATAGAAAACTTTCCTAAGCTTGAAAAATACCTTGCACCGTATTCCGCTAAAATTCCTGAACTTCCGGAACCAATAAAAATAAGGTTATCTGATTTTACGATCAGTGTCGCTGCATCTTTTATGGCCTCATCAAGGTTCCCCTTTAAGGTCCTTTCCACAAATTCCGAAAGGGTGTACTGCGTACTTTTAATATTCCTCTCTACATTTTCATCTAAATAAAGCTTTAACTTCAATTTGAATTCCGTAAATCCTTCACACTTTAATTTTCGGCAAAAGCGGAGAATGGTAGATGTAGAGACATGAGTTACATCTGCTAAATCACGAATTCGCATGTAAATGACTTTCTCGCTATTTTTACATATGTAGTCGTATAAAGAAGTTTCTAGCTCATTAAATGTAGCAATGATTTCGCTTGAGAACATGGCTGGCGCCCTCCTAAATCTTTTTGAAAGTATCATACCACATTAGTTGAAACAACGTGTTACTCATTTGTAACACGTTCCTTTCAAAAGCACCTTTGCCTAAATCCCTCAAGGTCATTTACTCTATCCCCATCAACAAAATAGAATGAATAGGAGAAGAGAAAAACTAAATTATTGGAGGTTTTCCTAAATGTCAAAAGGCGTTAAAATCGTAACAATTGGCGGAGGATCTAGTTATACACCTGAATTAGTAGAGGGTTTTATTAAACGATATGATGAGTTACCAGTGAGAGAGCTTTGGTTAGTTGATATCGAAGCGGGAAAAGAAAAATTGGATATTGTTGGCAATCTTGCTAAGCGTATGGTGGCAAAAGCAGGTCTTCCAATTGAAGTCCATTTAACATTGGATCGAAGAGAAGCATTAAAGGGCGCAGACTTTGTTACCACTCAATTTCGTGTTGGTCTTTTAGAAGCGCGTGCAAAAGATGAGAGAATCCCATTAAAATACAATGTGATCGGTCAGGAAACAAATGGACCAGGCGGTTTATTCAAAGGCCTTCGTACCATTCCTGTCATTCTTGAAATCTGTAAAGATATCGAAGAGCTTTGCCCAGAAGCATGGCTAGTAAACTTCACCAACCCTGCCGGAATGGTAACAGAAGCGATTCTTCGCTACAGTAACATTAAAAAGGTGGTCGGTTTATGTAACGTGCCAATTGGCATGCGCATGGGGATTGCGAAATCATTGAATGTAGAGCCAGAGCGTGTTCAGGTGAACTTTGCCGGTCTAAACCATATGGTATATGGCCTTGATACATTCGTAGATGGAGTAAGCGTACAAGACCAAGTGATCGAAGCGATGGCAAATCCAGATAATGCATTAACGATGAAAAACATTTCTGGTCTTTCATGGGAGCCTGACTTTATTCGTGGATTAGGGGTAATTCCATGCGGCTACCATCGTTACTACTATAAAACAGATGAAATGCTGCAAGAGGAATTAGAAAAAGCAGAAGCGGAAGGAACTCGTGCAGAAGTCGTTCAACGATTAGAAAATGAATTGTTTGAACTCTATAAAGATGAAACTCTTGATATTAAGCCTCCTCAATTAGAAAAACGCGGCGGCGCCTACTATAGTGATGCAGCATGCAGTCTGATTAGCTCAATCTATAATGACAAACGAGACATTCAACCCGTAAACACCCGCAATAACGGTGCCATTGCTAGTATTCCTGATGACTCAGCAGTAGAAGTAAACTGTGTGATCACAAAAGAAGGTCCAAAACCAATATCAGTTGGAGACCTGCCAGTTGCAGTAAGAGGATTAGTACAACAAATCAAATCCTTCGAGCGAGTCGCAGCCGAAGCAGCCGTAACAGGTGACTACAACACAGCGCTACTAGCCATGACCATCAACCCGCTCGTCCCATCTGACAAACTAGCAAAACAAATCCTGGATGAAATGCTAGAAGCACACAAAGAACACCTGCCACAATTTTTTACAAGAGTAGAAGCATAAATACCACAGAATACCACAGGGACGGTTCTCACGGTTTCATAATGGGTAAATCTGGCCAAAAAAGGCCATCAGAACCGTCCCCATGGTTACCCTGTTCCTTCCCATTCCGTTCTAAGTAGTCGATTAAAGGCTTCCACTTATCAGCCAATGACCGTGATTCCTTCTCAACGTCTGTTTTTAACATCATTCCTACTCTCCTTCATTCCCTTTCTTCATCAAGAAAGCCCCTTTTTTAGATGTTATTGCACCAATATTAATAAATCTTGAAAGAGGTCCATACAAATGTATAAAATATAATAAGATTTTACTAACAATTACTAGGAGACTTTATGATTCGAATATTTGCAGTTGATCATCAAAATAAACCAATGGTGGACCCTCCACTCGAGACAATAAAAAATAACCATTTAAAATGGTTTTGGGTCGATTTCAATAAACCTACTGAACAAGAAAGTGCATTGCTTATAGATTTTTTTCATTTTCACCCTTTGGCGGTTGAAGATTGTTTGCATTTCCTACAACGGCCGAAGTTGGAATATTACGAGGATCACAGTTTTTTTGTGATTCATGCTATTAATATGGACACTCTCACTCCTCATGAAGTGGACATTTTTTTCGGAGAAAAATTCGTTGTAACATTCCATTTAGACGAAATTCCAGAAATCAATCAATTTTGGGGCACAATTCAACGCATGAAAAACTTCTCTCAAATTGGTCCTACTGAGATTACCCATAAAATTATGGACAAAATTGTTGATACCTATTTTCCAATTGTTCATCAAATAGAGGATCACATCCTTTCAATTGAAAGTAATTTTGATTTATCAAACAAGAACATGATTCAAGAAACCTTTTCAGCAAGAAGTAGCCTTTTTAAAATTAGAAAAACCATTTTCCCGATGCGTCAATTAATGTACCGGGTCACGGAATCAAATCGGCTTCCCATTTCCACTAAAAAAATGGTGTACTTTCAGGATATTCACGACCACTTAATTAAATTGAGTGATATCGTCGATTCCAGTACCGAAATGACTTCAGAAATTCGAGATAACTACATTTCAATCAATTCGTTTCGAATGAATTCGATCATGAAAACCTTAACAGTTATTACAACTATTTTCATGCCACTAACTTTCATTGCAGGAATATATGGGATGAATTTTGAGAACATGCCCGAATTAAAATGGCATTATGGATATTTTCTTATTCTTGGAATCATGTTATTAATCGGAATAGTTATGATGAGCTGGTTTAAACGAAAAGGCTGGTTTAGGAACGATTGATTGAATTTTTGAACTTATGGGTTCACTAACTCAAAACCTAATTGTAAAGCAGGATGGTTCCAAAAGCGGCAAACATCCACCTAGACAGGTAAAAGTCGCTCCCAAAAAGGAAGCGACTTTATTACCCATGATCCTACTGATCCAGCTGCTCCGTAGAACGGCGCTCCGTGTTCACACTATTGCTCGAACTGCCGTTTTCGTAGGAGTGACTTGGACGGCCTTTTTCATAGGAGCGGCTTGGGCGCGTTGGATTGGACTGTCCTTTAATATAGGTGCATCTTCACAGAAAATCTTATAAGCCTCTTCATTCTTGATAGGGTAAAGAAGGAAAAGAATTAATTTACTGAAAATTAACATTTTTATAAAAAATTTTATGATATTGTAAATTTTATCAAGGTATACACAATACATAACTGTGCATGTGGAGCAGGTTGTGTTAGTAGAGAAGGAAATAGCTAAACAAAAGTAATTTAAGGGGGTGCCGTAGATTTATTTCGGACTTTTAAATTAGAACGATAGCTGGGTAGTTAGTGTACCTCAACTTTTTCAAGTTCATTTAATTATATTTTTTATCGGTCTTATTTCAAAGAAAATATACGGGCTATTTCCTTATCACTTTTACCTTGTTTTTAATCTTGTCTTGCCTATTCTATTTTTCTCTCAATATGATTTTCGTAAAATCAATAGGAGGTTATCACGATATGTTTGAAAGCGGGTCTGTACAAAATGCGAATTTATCAAAAAGGGGCAAAGAAAGCATAATGAAAAAGGCAGCCATTCTTGTTTCTACATGCCTCGTGTTTTTAGGTGTCATAACCAATGTAAATATTACACCCGCACAAGCTGCTGTAGGAACGAATGTGGTAATCAGTGAAGTTTATGGCGGCGGGGGCAATAGTGGCTCTTCTTATAAAAATGATTATATTGAACTCTACAATCCTACAAATTCTAGTGTTAGCTTGTCTGGATGGTCTGTTCAATATGCCTCTTCAACTGGCACGTTCAATAACATTACAAATTTAACAGGCAGTATTGGGCCACATCAATACTATTTAATTAAACAGGCTAGCGGCGGTGGAGGAACGGTTAATTTACCGACAGCTAATGTGACAGGTACGATTAACTTAAGTGCAACCAGCGGAAAAGTTGCATTAGCAAAAGTCACTACCGCGGTAACAGGGGCAACTGGTTCAAATGTTGTCGATTTTGTTGGCTACGGTTCTGCCAATAATTCAGAAACTTCCCCAGTAGGTACTCTATCTGCTACTACTAGTGCAGAGCGTAAAGACAATAACGGCGGAACCGTTCAGGGGCAAGGTAATGGCTGGGACACAAACAATAATTCAATGGACTTAGTGATTACAAGCAGCTTGGCTCCTCAGAATTCATCATCACCAGCTGAGCCTACAACAGAAACAGATCCTGGAACAGAGACAGGTGTTGATGATAATCATATAGGTCTAGGGAATCCAAGTGGTGCTACTGCCGTTACAACCAACTCCAATAATTATCTGATGACGAAGCTGCAATATACTCTTTCGTACAACAATAGCAAACACATACCTAACTGGGTTAGCTGGCATTTAGATTCATCTGATATTGGAAATACTCCGCGTCAGGATGACTTCCGTGCCGATACCACATTACCGTCGGGATGGTATCAGGTTACTGCTAGTGAATTTTCAGGAAGCGGATTTGACAGAGGACACATGACTCCATCTGGTGACCGTACATCTTCTGTTGCCAACAATTCAGCAACATTTCTGATGACCAATATGATCCCTCAAGCTCCAAATAACAACCAGATTACCTGGGAGAATTTGGAGTCGTATTCTCGTAAACTTGTTTCAGCTGGTAACGAATTATATATTATTTCCGGAGGTTACGGAAGTGGGGGTACCGGGGCAAATGGATATAGAACAACTGTAGGGAATGGAGTTGTAGTGCCGGCAAAGGTATGGAAGGTCATCGTTGTATTGCCTAAAGGAAATAATGATATTAGCCGTGTATCCACTGCAACTCGAGTAATCGCTGTGATGGTGCCGAATGATCAAACAGCTTCCAGTCAACCTTGGGGCAACTACAGGGTAAGTATTGACTCAATTGAATCTATGACTGGTTATGATTTCCTCTCTTCGATTTCGACAAGCATCCAAAGCAGCATCGAAGCCAAAGTTGACAGTGGTGCTACGAATTAAGCCACAGGTAAGCCACAGGTAAGCCACAGGGACGGTTCTCACGGTTTCATAATGGGTAAACCGTCCCCATGGTTAGTTTTTAAGGAGAGTTAAGTGGCCGACTATTTCCTTCGCTTCAGATTTTTCCATCGGTGGAAGTGCAATAACAGTTAAAGAACCCGATTTAATCTCAGTTAATCCACTATCACGAATACTAAAAAATCCTCTTTTTTCTAACTTTTCAAGCTCGGCTTGCTTACCCTTTAAAATAATTTTTTTCATTCCATTCTGTATCCATTCTACAAAATCATCATGCCTTTCATGAAAAGGGGATTGCGAAGACATCAGGCTAATCGTACTTAGAGTTGCAGCATGGGCCACTTGTGCAGCTGTTTTACCCGCCGACATTTTTAAATCTTGATTTACAATAAAATATTGGACAAGATCTCGTTTATCCATCTCCATTATCAGTCCTTCTTTAAAGATTAATCCAAAGCTTCACGGAATGAATTTCTATAACATACACCCCATATGGAACTTCCCCCGATCGATTAGTTAGAAACTGAACCGTTATAATCGTCGACAATTTTCTTCCTGCAAAAAAGAAGCTAACACAGTATTAACAGTACGTAATGCAATTCTAATCAAACGTTTAGTTAAATTCAATTCTACTAATCAAACGCTTGATTAAATAGCGAATGAACCCTATTGTTATAAGAGTTTTTGCTGTTTTCAAGAGAGGAACTTGTCGAAAAAAGGTAATGATTTTTTTGATAGCTTCTTCGAATTAACAATAGAAAATAATAGAATACCCAACGGCACCCGATTTTTTAACTGTGCACCGCTAAAGTCAAAAGCCGCGAGAACCGTCCCCCTTGTTCCCCCTTGTTCTCAATAAATTTATATATTCAATTAATAAAAAATTTCAGAAAATTTATTGTTTTTATTTTCAAATTGTGATAAATTTATTTGAATTAAAAACGAAGTTTAGACTTCATTCAATCACCAATAAAAGGGGAGACTTCTTTTGGAGGGTACACATACAATCAAGGACAAGATTGAAATGCATTTTAATGAACTATCAAAGGGACAGCAAAAAGTGGCAAACTTCGTGATAAATAATCTGACATTTATCGGAGTGCATTCTGCGGCTGAAGTTGGTGAGAAAGCTGGGACCAGCGAGACGACCGTTATTCGTTTCTGCTATGCACTCGGACTCGAAGGATATGCCCAGCTGCAAAAAGAAATTACCCTATTTGTTTTTAACCATACAACCACTAGTACGCTTGGTAACTATGTTTCCTCAAAAAAGGAGCTTTTCAATGATCAGTGTCTTATTGAAAAAGCAATGGGCCAAGATAGCTCTAAAATTGTCGGAATTGCCAAACAAATAGATAAGAAATTATTTGATGAGGCGACGCGTAAATTACATGAAGCGAAAAATATCTATATCGTTGGTGCGGGTGCATCGCTGCTTGGTGCACAGTGGCTGCATTTTACGATGAATATTCTTCGGCCGAATGTGAAGCTTATTCAAACAGAAACAGCAGAACTTATTCGTACGCTGCAAGAAATCGATGAACATTCCGTCGTGGTAGTGATTTCGCTGCACCGTTACTTTAAAGAGCCCATTCACATAGCTGAGGCACTTCATGAACGGGGTATACCCATACTGGCAATTACAGATTCGAGGCTGGCCCCTATTCACAAACATTGTTCGTATGCCTTTATTTTAGAACAACCCGAGCTGTCCACCATTGATCTTATGCCGGCACTGGTTTCCTTTCTAAATTTATTAGTAACGGGAATGATGACATACGATCCACATTACTACAACACACAACGGGTTAAGTACGATGATTTCCAAAATAGTTTTATAGCAGATCGATGGAGTTGAAAAAGATGAATGATCAACAGCTAACTGAACGTTTACAACCGATATTCGAGCATTTGCATAAGAATCCAGAGGTAAGCTGGAGCGAGGTTGAAACAACAGCATATATCGCAAACATCCTTCGGCAAGAAGGATTAGAACCCCATACATTTGAAAATATGACCGGGTTATATGTAGATATTGGAAAAGGAACACCTAAAGTTGGATTCCGAACCGATATGGATGCTTTGTGGCAGGAAGTAGACGGTCAGTTCCGTGCCAACCATTCCTGTGGACATGACGGACATATGACGATGGCACTTGGCACCGTCTTTTTACTAAAAGAGCTGGCACCAACCCTGACAGGAGCCATACGCATCATTTTCCAACCAGCAGAGGAAAAGGCACAAGGTGCAAAGGCGCTTGTTGAGCAAGGGGTCGTTGATTCGCTGCAATTTTTATTCGGTACGCATGTAAGGCCGCTTGTTGAATTGCAGGACGGGACATACGCGCCTGCATTGTATCACGGGGCAGCGAAGCTTTTTACCGGAACGATTCTTGGGGTTGAAGCGCACGGGGCACGACCTGAGCAAGGGGTGAACGCCATCGAAGTAGCAGCGGCTTTAATTGACGGGATCAAACGTCTTTGGATTAGCCCAACAAAGTCAGCCTCTATTAAAATGACCCAGCTTCAAGCAGGCGGCACGGCAGCAAATGTTATTCCAGGTACGGCGACATTTAGTATGGATGCACGTGCTCAAAATAATGAAACGATGGAAGCTTTAACGGTTGGATTTGAAAAAGTAGTTGCAGCAGTGAGTACAATGTTCGGCGCATCGATTGAGTACCAGATAGATGCTCATATTGCCGCAGCACAAGTAGATGACACGGCAAAATCCATTATGCAGCAAGCCATTATCGATGTGGCAGGCGAAGAAAACTGCGCACCAGAAGTGGTGACACCAGGGGGCGAAGATTTCCACTTTTACACTTATTCAAAACCACAGCTCCAAACAACAATGCTTGGACTTGGCTGCGGTGTCACACCAGGACTTCATCACCCACAAATGACATTTAACCAAAAACGCCTGCCAACTGGTGCTCAAATTATAACAAGAGCATTAGTTCTGGCATTACAACATGTAGAAAGAAGCGAATCGAAATGATTGAAATTCGAGAACTAACAACCATTGCCGAAATGGAACAAATTCAAGAGCTTGAATGGAAAGTGTGGGGATCCGAAACGATCCCAACACACCAAACGTTAACGGCAGTAAAAAACGGAGGCATTATGGTTGGTGCCTATGATGGAGAGCAATTAGTCGGCTTCAGCTACGGATTTGCAGGCTTCCGTGACGGCAAATCCTATCTATGCTCCCATATGCTTGGTATTGACGAAGCGTACCGTTCACAAGGTATTGGCGAAAAGCTGAAACGTACGCAGCGTGAAATTGCCATTGCAAAAGGCTATGACAGGATGCACTGGACTTATGATCCGCTCGAAACACGAAACGGTTACTTAAACTTAACCAAACTGAATGGTATTTGTGATACCTATGTGGAAAATTGCTATGGTGAAATGCAGGACGGCTTCAATCAAGGATTGCCATCTGACCGCTTTGAACTGCACTGGCATTTAACCAGCCCTTATGTGGTGGAAAAACATTTACCAACGATCGAAGGCGCAGCTGCCTTAAACACACTTACATTTAATGAAGAAAACTTACCTGTATTCATTGCAGGCAAGGAGCAAGAACTAACTCAATCAGCTTATTCACTGGCTGTACCTAAAGATTTCCAATCCTTAAAATCAGCAAGCCAAGAACTGGCGATGGACTGGCGTTTGCAAACACGTGCACGATTCCAGCACTTATTTAAAGCAGGATACGCAGCTGTTCGTTTACAGCCATCTGAAACCTATAATGAGTATATTTTTGTAAAAAAAGAAACGTTAGCACTTGGAGGAAAACCACAATGAAAATTACAGACATTACTATCCGGCATTTACAAATGAAATTAAAAGCACCCTTCACAACAAGCTTTGGTACGTTTACCAATAAAGACTTTTTATTACTGGAAGCAAAAGATCACGACGGCACGATTGGCTGGGGTGAATCAGTAGCATTCCACTCCCCTTGGTATAACGAAGAAACATTACAAACAAACTGGCATATGCTGGAGGATTTTTTAATTCCGTTAATTTTAAACAAAGAAATCAACCATCCCGACGAAGTGAGTGAAATTTTTGCCCCGATTCGTAAAAATAACATGGCAAAATCAACGATTGAAGGTGCAGTTTGGGATATTTACGCGCAGCAAACCAATCAATCTCTCGCGTCAGCACTTGGCGGAAAAAAAGACAAAATTGAAGTTGGCATCAGTATCGGCATTCAAAATTCAATTGAAGACTTAGTCACGCTAGTCGATGAGTATGTGAAGGAAGGTTACAAACGTATTAAAGTGAAAATAAAGCCAGGCTGGGACGTGGATGTGATGCGTACTTTACGTGAAAACTTCCCGAACGTGGCCATTATGGCTGATGCAAACTCAGCCTATCGCTTAGAAGATGCAGAGCTTTTAAAACAGCTGGATGAATTTGATTTAACCATGATTGAGCAGCCTCTAGCATCAGATGATATTATCGATCATTCACATTTGCAAAAAGTGTTAAAAACCCCGATTTGCTTAGACGAAAGTATTCACTCTTTAGAGGACGCGCGTAAAGCGGTCGAGCTTGGCAGTACAAAAATTATTAACATTAAAATCGGCCGTGTCGGCGGTTTAACAGAAGCAAAAAAAATCCACGATTACTGTGAAGCAAATGGCATTCCAGTATGGTGCGGTGGCATGCTGGAATCGGGTATTGGCCGAGCTCATAATGTCGCATTAACAACGTTATCCAATTTTATTTTACCTGGAGACACAGCCAGCTCCAATCGTTACTGGGAAAAGGATATTATCATGCCTGAAGTTATAGCAGCAAACGGTTATATCGAAGTGCCTCAAACAGCAGGGATTGGTTATAAGGTCGACCGGGAAGCTGTGGAATCATTTACCGTAACGAAGAAAACTTACAAATAATGGAGCTGAATTTCAATGAAGAAAAGTTTACAAATCGGTGGAGCATTCGTCGGTCTGATCGTTGGGGCCGGCTTTGCTTCAGGACAAGAAATCATGCAGTACTTTACAAGCTTTGGCATTTGGGGAACAGTTGGTGGAGTACTTGCTACCGTATTCTTCGTATTTTTAGGTTATACCCTTGCACAGCTAGGAGCTGACTTACAGACAGCTTCACATAAAGGTGTTATTTATTATTTAGGCGGACGTTATATCGGATTCATTTTTGACGTACTCATTACATTCTTCTTATTTGGTGTAGCGGTAGTCATGTTCGCAGGCGCTGGTTCGACATTTGAGCAAATGCTCGGAATCCATCCCATGATTGGCAGCATCATAATGGTAGCAGCCACCATCCTTACCTTATTATTAAATGTAAAAAATATTATCAATTTAATTGCCATGGTGACACCGTATTTAATGATTATCATCTTTGTCATTTTAATTTATTCGATTTTCACAATGGACATATCTTTTGCTGAAGCAGATGCATTAGCAAAAGAACAAGCTTCAGGAGCATCCAACTGGTTTGTAGGTGCACTCCTTTATGTTTCGTATAATATCGCAGCGGGTGCAGCATTATTGATTGTCATGGGTGGAACGGTGAAAGACCCTAAAATTGCAGGCACGGGTGGTATATTGGGCGGTATCATGCTAGGCGCCTTAATTATTTTAATTCATATCGCCATGTTCGTGAAAATCAATGTTGTAAGCGGTGTTGCCATGCCAACACTTGAACTGGCTAACCAGATTCACCCGGCAGTCGGCGTGTTAATGGCGATTGCACTTCTAGGGATGATGTACAACACTGCGGTAGGAATGTTCTACGCCTTTACCGTTCGATTCATAAAGCCGGAAAGTAAATCATTTAAGCCAGCCATAGTGGTTACCGGCTTACTCGGTTTTGGCGCAAGTCTTGTAGGATTTACAACCCTTGTTGGCAAAGTTTACTCAACCATGGGGTACTTAGGATTCGCCTTAATCCTCGCGATTGTAATCGCATGGGCACGAAAAGGGAAAAAACAAAAACCAGCCATTGCCGCGTAAAATGTTTAAATGCCTGGTTCTCTTTTGATAGGCTCCCGATACAGCAGACAGATCAAATAGTAAAAATCTGTTTACTTTATTGGGGGCTTTTTCTAAGAGAAAGAGTGCTTTTTCTGCACAAGAAAAGTATGGGTTAATTGTAGCGTTAACTGTCTAGCTGCCCAGCAACCGAGTGGCCATCAAACCGGCCCCATGGTTATATCAAATAAAAAAGGACCTTTGATCGCTATAAGATCAAAGGTCAAAGATGAACTTAGCGGTCTAGACTAAGTCCGATTTAGGAGGTCTAAACTCAGAAGAATTTAAACTATTAATAAAATAACATAAATTGAATATTTATTCAATAGTATAAATATTTATACAAGCGCTTTCATTTGTTTTTCCATTAACTTACTGCTACCGTTTGAATATGATACACATCCGTTTTAGTCCGTATCCTTCACAATGTTCTCTTTCCCACCCTTTTCACTGACACTCACCCATCCATAAATGGAGGTAATTCCGCCTAAATCAACCTTAGCTCTTCCAAATTCTATCATAAATATAAAAGATGAACTTCACCTTGATCTAAAAGGCTCTACAGTCGAATTCGTTCTAATGCAGTAATGATAATCTTCCATTTACTTCACCAAAACCATTAATATACCCAAATCCCAACAAATTTTTCACATTAAAGATGGATGAAAGCCCTAAACACAGGGCAATACAGAGTTTTTAATCAAATGATTGATTAACACTTTCCATAACTAATCAATCATTTGATTAAAAGTACTGAAAACCCTGTTGTTAAAACGATCCCATCCTTTTCATGAGAAGAAACCTGTCGAAGAATGTGTTCATAATTTGGACAAATATCGCCGATTAATAAAAATAATTTACTTTTGACCCTGTCCTTTTCCCCCTCTTTTTCCCTTTTTGCTTTTCATACTCTAGCTTCACATGGTAGATGGCTTTGTTGATTTCGTCTTCTGCCTGTATGATGAATTTAAACTCAAGCGAGAAAGTTTCTAATCTGCAGTGCTTTATGTCAGCAAAAAAATAGCCCAATCCAATATGAACTGAGCAAGTATCTATATTTATGGAACACCATTTTACTTTTGTAGTATCTCTTTGACGGTAGCAGCTATGTCTTTTGGAGTTAGTTTGTAGAACTCTTTCAGGTATTCGAGCTTACCGACTTGACCAAACTGTTCTTTGACGCCAATACGTCTCATTTTGGTTGGGCAGTGTTCGCTTAGGACTTCGGCTACCGCACTGCCTAGTCCGCCAATGACGTTATGGTTTTCGGCGGTAACCACTGCTTTCGTTTTTGAAGCGTACTTTACAATCAAATCCTTATCAATTGGTTTAATCGAGAACATATCAATGACGGAGGCTTTGATTCCTTCCTCATAAAGCAAATCTGCTGCTTTTAAGGATTCTGCTACCATAATACCACTTGCGATAATGGTAACATCGCCGCCTTCACGGAGGACTTTACCTTTCCCCTCTTCAAACACTTCATTCTCATCGTAAAGCTTAACCGCGTTCTTACGGATGGTCCGGATGTAATGGATACCGTGCTCTTTTTCAATTTTACGAAGCAGGTATCGGAGCATAGTGGAATCGCTCACTTCATAAACCGTAGCATGAGGAAGAAGACGAACAAGACCAAGATCTTCAAATGCCATATGGGTGCCGCCGTTATGCTCGGCTGTTACCCCTGCGTCAGATCCCAAAATTTTAATATTCGTTTTTGCATAAGCTCCGGAAACGAATAGCTGGTCAAAGGTTCGACGGGTGGCAAACTGACCGAAGGTATGGACGTATGGAATCTTCCCTGTCAGCGATAGACCTGCAGCAACCCCCATCATATTTGCCTCCATGATCCCACTGTTAATGATTTGCGTCGGAATCTCCTTCACAATCTTATTCGTAGAGATAGCACTCATTAAATCTGCTTCTAAGGCGATGACATTTGGATTTCCCTTTGCGAGTTCCACTAATGTCCGTGCATACATTTGCCGCATTTCCACTTGTTCTAGTTCATAGCTTTTGGATGGTGTTTCAATCATCATGACACAACCTTTCCAAGTTTATTTTCCAATTCCGCAATCGCTCGCACAATCGCCTCTTCATCTTCTTTACTTGGACGGATATGATGGTTATCAGCCTTTTCCTCCAAATATGGAACACCTTGCCCTTTAACGGTATCCAAAACAATTGCAACCGGCTGCTCTGTCTGGCCTTTCCCCTCTTCGATTGCCTGATAGATTTGCTCCAGCGAACGACCGTCCACCCTTAAAGTGTAAAAACCGAACGCTTTAAACTTTTCCTCAAAATCCAGTGGATCAATAATATCCTTCGTTAAACCATCAAGCTGCTTTTTATTGTCATCAATCAATACAAAGAGATGATTTAGCTTATGATGTGCGGCGAATTGGGCTGCTTCCCAGCACTGCCCTTCGTTCAATTCACCATCACCGACGATACAATACGTGTAATTATCTTTATTTGATAGTTTATGAGAAAGAGCGACACCAACAGCCGCAGAGATTCCCTGACCTAAGGATCCCGTTGTCATATCCACACCAGGTGTTAAATTCTTATCAGGATGAGAAGGAAGGGTGGTTCCATTTTGATTTAACGTATAGAGAACTTCTTCAGGAAAGTAGCCTTTAGCCGCTAACGTCGCATAAAGTCCTGGCCCGCCATGACCTTTTGATAGAATGAAGTAATCACGATCCTCCCATTTCGGATCCTCGGGATTCACCTTCATCACTTCGCCGTATAAAACCGCCAAAGCTTCCACAATCGATAAGCTGCCGCCATAATGCCCAAAACCGAGATGATACAATTCTTTTAATGTTTTTAACCTAATTTCATCACGAAACGCTTCTATTTTTTGCAAATCCATCTTCTTTCCTCCTTTTTTATTCAAAAAGTTAGGGGTGCAAAAACACCCCCACTGTCCTATGCTCCTACTTGTTGTGAATCAGACGCAGCTTTGTTCTTTTTGAAAAAACCAAATACCACTGCCAATACGACAAGTCCAATAACGGTAACGCTAACACCTGTTGCACCAAGAGAATTAGCAATATTTCCAAGAAGGATTCCGGAAGCTGCAAAGTCAGCGTCAGAGAATGTTGTACTAGCAAAACCAAGATCTCCTAGTACCGGCATTAAGAATACAGGTAAGAAGGTAATCAACAAACCATTGGCAAAGGATCCAATAGTCGCACCGCGGACACCGCCGGTTGCATTACCGAATACTCCAGCCGTTGCACCAGTGAAGAAATGTGGAACAACACCAGGTAGGATAATCACGGCTCCTGCAAAACCAAGGATGGCCATACCAACGATACCGCCAAGGAAACTACAGAAGAATCCAATTAACACCGCATTTGGCGCATATGGGAATACAATCGGACAATCAAGAGCTGGCTTAGAATTTGGAACGAGTTTAGTAGAAATCCCTTTAAACGCAGGAACAATTTCAGCCAACACAAGTCGAACACCTGAAAGGATAACGAAAACCCCTGCTGCAAACGTAACACCTTGAATAATAGAGAAAACAATATAATGAGTACCGCCGCTAAGCTCTGCTTCCACATAAGATGGACCCGCAAAGAGTGCAATAATGACATAAAGAATGACCATCGTTAATGAAATCGTTACAGAACTATCACGCAAAAATCCTAGACCTTTAGGGAACTTAATCTCTTCGGTTGAACGAGATCCCTTACCAACCACTTTCCCTACAAGACCAGACAACACATAACCTAAGCTTGAAAAATGCCCGAAACCAACGTTGTCGTTACCAGTAATTTTTCGCATAAAAGGCTGACAAATCGCTGGGAATACAGCCATGATTAAACCTAACGCAAGGGAACCAACAATAATCAATGGAACTCCTTTTAAACCAGAAACGACTAAGATAACGGCAAGCATACAAGCCATGTATAACGTATGATGACCCGTTAAGAAAATATATTTCAATCGAGTAAAACGAGCAATTAAGATATTGGCTAACATCCCAAAGAACATGATAAACGCTGTAGCACTGCCATACTTGGTTAATGCCATCGCAACAATCGCTTCGTTATTTGGCACCACCCCGTTTACGTTAAAAGCTTCTTCGAACATCTTTCCGAATGGTTCAAGGGATCCAACGATAATGCCAGCACCTGCAGAGATTACGAGAAAGCCTAAGAACGTTTTTGTCGTTCCTTTTACAATATCACTTGCCGGCTTTTTCAGAATGATAAGACCAACAAGTGATATTAACGCAACGAGAACAGCTGGCGTACTCAAAATATCCATCAATAATTTAAGAATTCTTTCGCCCATGATAGAGGCCTCCTTTTACTTTATGATTAAAGCAAACCTTTTTGTTGAAGCACTTCCTTCAATTTATTGCGGAGACCATCCATATCAATAATGCTGTCAATCACGATAACTTCTCCTAAATGCCCCATCCCTTCTGCAATATCCTTTGCTGCGATAAATAGATCGGCTGCATCCGGAGTAGCAGAGCTTAGGTCAGAATGTTCGACTTCAATACCGCTTACACCTAACTCCCCAAGGATTTGTTGTACATTCATCTCCAACATAAAGCTGCTTCCTAAACCAGAACCACAAACGGCTAAAATTTTCATTTGAATTTCCCCCTATAATTTATAATGGAATAAAATTAAACCACTGCTGAATAATGCTCAAATAATGCAAGAATATTTTCGGTTGTCTCAAGCTCTTTTAAGAGTCCAACATTGTTGTTCTCACTGAGAAGCTTCGTTAATTGAGATAACGCCTTAAGATGTGTTGTATTATCGATGGCCGCAATACAAAATATCAAGCGGACAGGATACTTTTCATCATTTAAAAAATAGACCGGCTCATCAAGTTTTAAAAAGCTCATGCCTACTTCATTGACTCCCAGTTCAGGTCTAGCATGTGGTATGGCTACTTCTGGACCAATTACTACATATGGACCTAATGTCTTAATATTGGAAATCATTGCATCGATGTAGGAGGACTCAATCGCACCTGACTCTAGCAACGGATGGGCTGCTACTTTTACAGCCTGCTCCCAATTAGGAAGCTGTCCAACAATTTGAATGGTATCCTCTTTCAATAAATCGCTTAACACTGGTTGGTTCCCCCTCTGAATATCTACCTTTTTGTGAAAGGTTAGTTGATTTAAAGCAGTGATTAATCCTTTTTCATCATAAATATTTGCATAGCGCCCAATCGTTTGAATCAGCTCTTTTGTTGAGATATCATGGTACTCTATCCCGAATAGATGATGATACACTTCATTGACCAAGCTGTTCTTTTCCGTTGGAGTCATAATCGGCTTTACATAAAAGCATGGCAGCTTTGACTCAAGCTCTACCGTCGAAAAGAGAAGATCATATTGTTCCACATTCTCTTTTTGATAACCTTGAAAGGACAGTGTTTTTTCGACGATGATCTCAGAGAAAAGCGATTCCAGCAGGTGTTTTACCATTAACGATGAGCTAATCCCACTTGGACAAACGACAATTGCCCTTTTCTTTTTCGGCACGACTTGCTTTGGCTTTTCTAACAATGCGCCAAAATGAATCGTGATAAAACCAATTTCTTCTTCTGGGATTCTGATACCGAGAAGTCCCCCAATGGGCTGAAGCAATTCTTTTACTATCGTGTATAGCTCATGATGTTCACGCTGGATTTGGTCAAGCAGCGGATTCGTAATCGGAATCCGGTATTTCATTCGAAAATAAGCCGGCTTAAAATGCTGATACAAGGTGTTGATGACTTCGTTCTTTTTCTCAAAAGCAATCGCCGCTTTATTTTCAAAATCAAAGACAAGCTGCTCACATAATTTAAAAAGTAAGTCCCAGTCCCCATCTTGAACAGAACGGTTCCCTAAAGACAAACCTAACAATTGGGTGGTGAAATAGCAGAGCTCATTTTCATCTTCCTCAAAATGCAGTGAATGAAATAACGTCTTTGCCACCTGCCACATGTGTTCCTTTTTTAATAATTCAATTTCGTCGCTATGAAACCTCACAAACTTTCTTTCTCGTTGACGGTAATAATAGAAAAAAAGAAAATAAGTAAATTGATGCAAACGTTCCTCGACAAAATGAAGATCGAACAGCTTTTCCATTTCATTAAGCGTGTTGTGAATGGCAGTCAATGGGATCTGTTCCGATCGATCACTCACTAAATGGTTAATCAGTTCTTTATAATACGGAATGCGAATCAACTCAGCTAAATGGTGTTGAACAAGTACACGCTTATCCGACTCTGCGCCCGATAGGTGGTAGCCTTTTTGCCTGGAGTAGCGTATTTCAACTAGAAAGGACAAGTTCCTTTCATTTGCCTTTTTCACATCAGATATAACCGTATTTTTACTTACCTTGAGGAGCTGTGTTAAATGGACCGATGAAATCGGCTCTTGCCGGATAAAAAGGTAAAGGTAGATGAAAATCAAACGTTCCTCTTCTGTTAAAACAAAATCCCGTTCCTTTTCTTCTATTTGTTGTTTCCGAAAATAGTCGACTACCTCATCCGGCATGACGATATATTGATGTCCCCTGTAAGGAATCGCAGGAAGAGCTTTCTCCTTCAACCAATGATTGACTTTCTCCAAATCATAGGATATTTGCCGCTTGGTTAATTGAGTTTGATCCATGACTTGGTTCATGGTAGTATTCTTCACTTTTAAAAGATGTTTCAATAAAAGTGCGGGACGTTTATCAATCATCATCGTGTCTCTACCTCCTGAAATAATCATATTATAAAACGCTTTCAAACTGTTGGCTGATTGGGAACAATTGATGTTTTAACAATCTGACAAAATTGTGCTCATCTCGTTGTCAGACAAATTTTTGTTTCATTATAGACAATTGTGAAAGATTTCACTATAGTAGTTTTAAAAAAAGCAGGTGAAAACTATGTATCTAATGGATTATCATCATCACACCAATCATTCCTTTGATTCCACCGCAAGTATGATGGAAGTATGTACAAAAGCAATAGAAAACCAGATTAAAGAAATTTGCTTTACCGAGCATTTCTCCGTTAATCCGCTCGCGCCAACCTACGGACACATGGTATTTGAAAAGTATTTACAAGAGATTCGTGATTGTCAGGAAAAATTCCACAGCCAGTTAATCATAAAAGCGGGAATTGAACTTTGTGAGCCCCATCTTTTAAAAGACCAATATGATGAAATACTGCAGCCACTAAACTTAGATTTCATCTTAGGTTCTGTCCATAATCTCAACAACCAGAAGCTTCGGCTGGCCCTCAAAGAAGATCATCCAACTGCCTATGAACGGTATTTTAATGAACTCTTGTCTATGGTATCGACAGCAGATATAGATATCATTGCCCATTTCGATTTAATGAAACGTTATGCCTATAAAGAACATGGCCTATATGAGTTCCAAGAATATCAAGAAATCATCGAACAAATATTGAAAAAAGCAATTGATAGAAATATAGGAATAGAGATTAATACATCCGGACTTAGAACGGGGTTAAAGCAGACATTGCCATCCATCGAGGTCATCAAGCTATATAAAGAGTTGGGTGGAGAAATTTTAACCATAGGATCTGACTCCCACACAGTAGATGATGTTGGGGCAAACCTTGCCGATGCGATTTCTTTAGCAAAGGAGTGTGGATTCAACTATATTTATAAATTTGAAAAAAGAAAGCCGATACCGGTAAAAATATAAATCCCCGTGAACTTAGATGCTAAGGGGAAATAGACAAAATTCCCCTTAACAAATCGATTGATTAATAACTGAGAAGCTTATTTACTAAGCCCGAAGAGATAAAAAGCCATTAGAACCGTCCCCATAGTGTGCAAGAAAAAATAGGCTACAAAACCCCAATTGAATATGGGAGCAGGGCAGCCTAATAAGGGTTTTAAAATTAAAAATTGATAGTGTTCTCTGTTTCTGCTTGCTTTCCTTCTGTTTTCTTCTTACCTTTTGAATTGCCTTCTTTCACTTTCTCTTCCCAAAAATCAGCACCTTTAATGCCGAGTTTAACAGGGTCGAAGACTGGTTCAATGCCTGCTTTCTTCTGTTGTTCATAGTCTTTAAACACTTTTAAGGCTGTTTTAGTTAGTAATAGAATAGCGACTAAGTTAAGCCAGGCCATGCTTCCGAAACCAAAGTCACCGAGTGCCCATAGTAAGGATGCGTTTTCGACACTTCCAATGTAGATCATTCCTAAGAAAAGAATCATTAAGCCTACTTTAAACCCTTTTAAATTTCTATTTCTACCAAGGTAAAAAAGGGTTGTTTCAGAAATATAGTAATAAGCCATCAGAGTTGTAAAAGCAAAGAAGAAGATCGCAATCGCAACAAACAATCCACCAAATCCAGGGATAACGCTTTCAACAGCCGCCTGTGTCCACATTGGTCCAGCTTCAACACCTGGGATTTTGTCAACAATCGGCTGCTGTCCTTCTGGCGTAACGCTGTACATGCCGGTGATTAGAATCATAAGTGCCGTAGCTGTACAAACAACGAGTGTATCAATATAAACAGAGAATGCTTGAACAAGACCTTGTTTTGCTGGATGGGATACAGCAGCAGCGGCTGAACTATAGGTTCCTTCCCCTACACCAGCAACGTTGGAAAATACCGCTCTCTTAACACCCCATGCAATCGCTGCACCGATCATACCGCCAAACATTTCATTTGCTCCAAATGCACTTGAAATAATTAACCCAAACATTGCTGGAATTTCTGATGCATTAGCAATTAAAAGAACAAACGTGACAATCACATACCCTAAAGCCATAAAAGGTACAACTTTATCTGCAACAGAAGCGATTCGCTTAACACCGCCAAAAATAATGATGGCAAGTAATGCAACAAGGATAAGGCCGGTAATGCTTTTATTGAGACCCATTGTGTTTTCAAATCCAACAGCAATCGTGTTAGCCTGAATACCTGGAACTAATATTCCGTAACATAGTGTAACGACAATCGCAACAAACACCCCGAACCACTTCATATTTAAACCTTTTTCAATAAAATAAGGAGTTCCGCCTCGGTATTGGTTACCATCTTTTACTTTATAGACCTGAGCGAGAGTCGATTCAACAAAAGCACTTGCTCCTCCTAATAAAGCCATGATCCACATCCAGAAAACCGCTCCCGGACCGCCAAATGCAATCGCAGTAGCAACCCCGGCGATATTTCCAATACCAACCCGACCGGCTAGAGCCATACAAAACGCCTGGAAAGAGGACACACCAGATTCCGGTTCACCCTTATCAAAAAGAAGCTTAATCATTTCCATAAAATATCTAATTTGTACAAAACGTGTCACAATGGAAAAGAACAATCCGGCACCAAGTGCAAACGCCACTAACCCAAGGCTCCAAACCATACCCGACGCTTTATTCACTAATTCTTCCATCTTAAACCCCCTCCACAAACTCCAAGTATTCCTATCTCTCACTCTATTCACAACATTAATAATTTTCAGATAGACAAGGGTGTGGAATGGGACATAGGACAGACCCTGCTGTCCCACTCCCATCCGATTAGTAAACGACATTGTTCTTATAATCACTCATCCTGCTTGATGTTAACAAATACACTTTTCACTTCCGTATAGTTTTGTAAGCCATACTCTCCACCCATTTCGCGGCCGATTCCTGATTGTTTGTAGCCACCGAAAGGCATTGTTTCCCATTCAAGACCAAAATCATTGATCCAGACTGTACCTGCTTGCAGCTTGCTTGCAATGTAATGGCCCTTTTTCATACTTTCCGTCCATATACTTGCAGCTAAGCCATAGTCACTATCGTTTGCCCGTTTAATGACCTCTTCAATCGTGTCGAAAACGAAAATTGACATGACTGGACCAAAGATTTCTTCACGAGCAATCACCATATGATCTTCTACATCAGCAAAAATAGTTGGCTGAACAAAATATCCTTTTTCGAAGGCTTTTTCGCCGCCAGCTACAAGGCGTGCTCCTTCTTTTTTCCCTTGTTCAATAAATTTTAGAACCGTTTGAAGCTGTTTAGCAGACACGAGTGGGCCCATTTCTGTTTCAGGATCCATACCTGGTCCAACCTTCAGGGAGTTTGCTCGCTCTGCTAAAGCTTCTACGACACGGTCATAAATGTTTCGCTGTACAAATACGCGTGTACAAGCACTACAGTTTTGCCCATGATTGTACATCGTTCCGTTAAAGGCCCCTTCAATTGCTTCTTCAAGATTGGCATCTTCTAAAATAATGGCTGGTGATTTTCCGCCAAGCTCTAGCGTAACGCCTTTAATTTGATCTGCAGCCTTTTTCATGACTTCTCTTCCGACAGCCGTTGAACCAGTAAATGCTACTTTATCAACATCTTTATGCGTGATGATCGCCTCTCCCGCAATTCTTCCTTTTCCTGGCACAATATTCACAACACCGTCTGGAAAACCAGCCTCTTTAAACAACTTACCTACGTATAGAAGAGATAGCGGTGTTTCTGTTGCTGGCTTAATAACAACCGTACAGCCAACAGCAAGTGCGGATCCAAGCTTCCACGCTGCCATGGCAAGCGGGAAGTTCCATGGAATAATTTGACCTACAACGCCAACTGGCTCATGAACAGTATAGGTTACATAGTCCTTTGAAATCTGAGTTGTCTTACCAAATATTTTCGTAGCCCATCCGGCATAATATCTAAAATGCTGAATGGTTCCATCGACGTCGTCGGCAAGAGCGACATGATATGGTTTCCCATTATCCAATGATTCTAGCTGAGCAAGCTCTTCTCGGTTCTCTTCTAAAAGATCGGCAAATTTATAAATGAGATGGGAGCGCTCAGCCGCATCCATCTTTGTCCATTCACCCTCATCAAATGCCTTTCTTGCAGCAGCTACTGCAGCATGAATATCTTCCTCTTCCGCTGCACTTACATCCGCAATGACCTCTTCATTTGCAGGATTAACAACGGAAAACGTTTTACCTCCAATCGTTGGAACATATTCACCATTTATATATAGTCCTTTTACACCTTCTAAAAATTCCTGCACTTTTGGTTTCAATGTATAATGTGTCGCTTGCATGTTCTCTCTCCTTCACTATTAGTTGTTTACTGTTTCTAAACTCGCAAGAAGGCCTTTTAGCTTTTGGTCTTCCTCAGGTGATAGACCTAAACGAGGGGTACGCGCAGGACCTCCAGCCTGGCCAGTTAATTCCATGGCTCTTTTCACAATTTGCACATATTTTCCAGATCCTTCAAGGAACGCACAAAGCGGTAAAATACGATCATTGATTGCCCATGCTTCTTTCAACTCACCATTTTGGAAATGGTTATACATGTCTGTAACAAGTCTTGGTACGATATTTCCTGCAACAGAAATCCAACCAGTTGCTCCAACTAAGTAAGACTCCATTACAAGTTCTTCAGCGCCGCAAAATACTTCAAAGTCTCCCTTGCCTTTTCTTGCAAGATCTCTTACCTTGCCAATTTCACCGCTTGATTCCTTAATGTGAGTCACATTTTCACAATCCTTACCAATCTGTAACATTAAATCTGTGCTCATATTAACGCCAGAAGTAAATGGGTTGTTATACAGCATGATTGGTAGATTAACAGCACTAGATACTTCTTTGAAATGATGATAGATTTCATTTTCCTTCGGCTTCATGTAATAAGGGTTAATGATTAGGGAACAATCAGCCCCATGTGCTTCAGCCTGCTTAGTATACTCGATTGTTTCTTTTGTTGTTTCAGCAGCAGTACCAACAATAACAGGGATGCGGCCGTTTACTTCCTTCATGACGGTTTCTACCATTTGGAATTTTTCTTCTTTTGATAGACTAACAAATTCACCAGTACTCCCATTGATGACGATACCTGCCACACCTTGGTTCACGAAGTAATTAACATTATTTTTTACTCCACCCCAATCGATTTCTTGCTCCTGTGTCATTGGGGTAATTAATACTGGATAAGCTCCTCTAATTGTAGTCATTGTATTTTCCTCCTACTATTTAATAGTTTTTTATTTTAATAAAAACCCTGCGGATAATGGATCTGTCGGGTCTAATACATATGTCTGCATACCCGTAATAAATCCGCGGGCTGAAAAACTAAACTCGTACTCAGTTTCAAGTTGTGCTGAAAGTTCTGCTGTCAATTTGCCATTAAAAATGCTTTCATTTTCAATTGGGCTGTCTGCAGATATATCGCCATTTCCTATTAAATAGGTGCTGCAGGCAGCTAGAGATCCAAATCCTGGAGAACGTACAATATAACGATCCGGACGGAATGTTACCGTTTTGATTTTGCCTTCACTTTTTTGCGAATGATCCAGCAAGATCACTCGGCTGACAGCATATTTGCCTTCTAAAGCCTCAATCGCCTTTTGCCCCCATTGATTAATGTCAGGAAGGTTCTCCATCTCAATTTCAAAAGGTAACTCTGCTTTATCAAAAATCGCATAGAGATGATCGGCTTGAACGAGAGCAACCTCTGTCTGTAAATCTAAATAAGACACTGGCACATGGGTTTGTACAACCTGGCATGGCTCGCTTTTTAACCTAACTAATTTCACTTCATCGTCTTTCATAACAGCAGTAACAGTAACAACACCGCTGACGGTTTCAACGCTGTATTCATTTGAAGATTTTGCCTTTAGTTGGCCAGACTCCAGCGATGCGGTTATGACAGCAACAATTCCGCCATATTGCATGGGAACGGTTCCGTTATGATTGAAAAAGACAACAGCTGCATCGGCACCGCTCTTAAAAGGTGGAACAACCAAACAGCCATTCAATCCAGCAAATCCACGAGGCTCATTTAAAAGAAGTTTAATTTCTTCCTCATAGGCAAGCGAAAATTGCTCATTCAGCTCCTGTAAACTTTGATAATGAATAAATGGTGCATCCTTAATAATACGGTAAGCCTCGCCTGCTACGTGTACATCGGTTGCTGTATAAGCCTTTCGAATTTTCATTTCACATCCTCCATTTCATGTTCCATTGGGGGAATGAGTAAAAATCCTTCTTTAAGCGGATCTTCCTCGTTATAAAAGAACCGGTGCATTCCCATTAGCCATGCTGAACCAGTGATTCTTGTAATAACAGCCTCCACCCCCTGAACATCTGTTATTCTAAGGACTCGTCCACGGAATAAAGAGCCAACAATACTCTCATGCACAAATTCCTCATCGATGCCTATCTCCTTTTTGGAATAGAGGACAGATAATTTCGCCGATGTACCTGTACCGCATGGTGAACGATCAATCCCGCCTGGAGGGACGATGACCGTATTTTTCACATCTGCTTCTTCATGGGTTGGCTCAGTGAAAAATTCAATATGGGTCAAACCGCGAATAAATGGATACTGCGGATGAATGATATCCGTTTTTTCGTTAATGGTATTTCTAACTTTGATACCTATTTCAATGATTTTTGATGCATTCTCCGGTATGAGTTCTAATCCAACAGATTGGGCATCAATAATTCCATAGAAATTGCCGCCATAAGCAATGTCTGCATCAACGATTCCAATTCCCTCAACATCAACAGAAACACTCTTTAACAGAAAAGCAGGGACATTACAGAAGGAAACCTCTTTTGCTTTTCCGTTCTCTACTTTAATGTCTACCTCTACAAGGCCTGCTGGTGTATCAAGTTTGATTGAGGTAACTGGTTCTTGAACAGGGATTAGCCCCGCTTCAACTAATGCTGTACAAACACCGATTGTGTCATGTCCGCACATTGGCAAATAACCGCCAGTTTCGATATAGATAACACCGATATCTGCTTCCGGATGGCATGGATCTGTCAATAGCGCACCTGACATCACATCATGTCCTCTTGGTTCATTCATCAGCAGTTTACGAATCCAGTCATACTCCTTTTGCATATGTAGCATTTTTTCGGACATTGTTGCTCCTATTAGATCTGGGAGTCCACTAATCAATGTCCTTGTCGGGTTTCCACCCGTATGTGTATCAATTGTTGTAAAAACTCGATTTGCCTTCATCAGCACAACACCCTTTCCTTAAATCGAGAAAATCTTAGCGGTTCAATTGGGATGCAAGTATCCTTTTTGTTAAGCATTTCCTCTATCACTTTTCCAGTTACAGCAGCAAGGCTAATTCCGTCTCCCTCATGACCGGCAGCAATATAATAGTTTGGAATTCCCTCAACCTCTGACACAATTGGCAAGTGATCCTCTGTCCAAGGACGTAAGCCTGCATAAGAGCGTATGACCATCATGTCAGCCATTTTCGGATAAAATCTAATGGCGCGATTGGCAATACATTTAATAATTTCATTGTTAATTTTTGTATTAAATCCAACAAATTCACGGCTGCTTCCAATCAGGAAGTTTTGACTTTCAGTTGGTTCGAAAACAAGGGCTACGCCGTATTTTTCAGTAATCGGATCAACCTGACGCTTTCCGCCAAATTTGGAGATAAGATAGCCAAATTCCATCACTTTTCTTGGCCCTACAAATTCTTGGCGTGATGCCACAATGATATGGCCTTTTCTTGGTTTAATGGGAATGGACAGATCCAGCATCTCGCCAATATATGGAGCCCATACACCTGCAGCATTAATGACATGGTTTGCGGTAAAAATCCCATTAGATGTTTCAACGGTAAATGTACCGTCCGTATTCCTTCTCATTCCAGTAACCTCAGTTTGCTTATGGGCTTTAGCGCCCATCTTCTTTGCACCCTCAAGAAGGTTAAAGGCAAGAAGATATGGGTTAACGGTTGAATCTGTTGCACACTCTAAGCCACCTAATAAATCATCAGCAAAATACTTAGAATCTTGGCGAATATCTTGACGGTCCAGCATCCTGAACGGCAAACCGGCCTCCTTCTGACGGTCAACCCACTTTTGTGCAGCTTCCATTTCTTCCTCTGTCTCACAGACAAGGATGCTTCCAGGAGCTCGATAATCAAAAGGTTGTTTCAATTCTTTGCTTAATTCATCTACTAATTTCTGGCTGACAAGTGACATTTGACTGTCAAAGCCAGGATCTTTATCAATAGCTAAAATGTTTCCATCACAGCGGGATGAAGTACCACTGACAAATTCACCCTTTTCAATAACTGTTACATCTCGTCCAGATTTAGAAGTATAATAGGCAATTGCACAGCCTATGATCCCCCCGCCTATAACCAAAACATCACAATGATAGCTCACAAAACCAACCTCCCTTCGTCTGTACATCATTTATTAATGCAAGTGGCGTGCCAACTTTTATAAATGTGTAAAAACAACAAATTACAAACTATTTTCACGATTATTCCAAATATTCTTTATGTAACCGTATACAGTTGTCAAAATTTTTGATAAATTAATGTATAAAATATTAAACAGTGTAAAATTATTTTTACACACTAAGGAGGCTGTCATGTTTGAATTACCATCAGTCAAAGAAATAATTGAAAATAATTTTATCCATCTAAACCAAGTAGATAATGAAAGCACTTTAGGAAGAGTTTATTTGTATGATTCATTCTCTGTACTAGTTGACGCTTGCAAGCACCATCCAGCCGTTGCCGTCACAGATTCAAGCGGTCAAGCGCTTGGAGGCATCACAATTGAACAAATCATTGTTTTTTTGCATGATTCCTATAATCAATTAAAGGCTTTCTATGATACTGTCATTGAAACGATGGACGCCTCAGTGACAGTGATCGATGCTAATGAGCGTGTCCGCACATGGACACAAGGAGCCGAAAAAATTTTCTCCATTAAAAAAGATGAGATTTTGGGCAAACCAATAATAGAATTCTTTGAACATCAGAATCTAGAAATCTTAGAATCATTGCACAAAGGAAAAAGAATTCAGGGAAAGCATCACCAAGCAAGATCTAATCTATTTGTTCATATAAATGCAAACCCTGTTTACTTCAATGAAAGTATTATCGGGGCAGTTGTATCGGAAACCGATGTGACAAACCAGGTTGTTCTGAATGAAAAATTATTTAATATGTCGACAGAGGTTCACCGTTTAGAACAGGAAATGGCGAAATACAGGCCTTCAGATCCCTTTATTGACATTAAGGGGAAAAGCGCTGTAATGGAAAAAACAGTGCAAATGGCAAAAAAGGTATGCTCTGTCCGATCAACTGTATTGATCTTAGGGGAAAGCGGGGTCGGTAAGGAGGTCTTTGCCAAATCCATTCATGAGGCCACTGAAGTTCCTGACGCACCATTTATTTCAATCAACTGCGGTGCCATTCCTGAATCATTATTTGAAAGTGAATTATTCGGCTATGAACGCGGTGCCTTTTCCGGTGCGGATCATAGAGGTAAAAAAGGAAAAATTGAACTCGCTAAAGGCGGGACTCTTTTTCTTGATGAAATTGGCGAAATGCCTTTAGAAATGCAGGTCAAAATGCTTCGAGTGCTTCAGGAAAGAAAGTATTACAAGGTTGGCGGCGAAAAAGAAATTAAGGCTGATTTCCGGGTAATTGCCGCAACAAATAGGGATTTAAAAGAATTAATAAAAGAAGGCCAATTTCGTGAAGATTTATATTATCGGCTGAATGTTGTCAGTTTAAAAATTCCTCCATTAAGAGAACGCCGCGAAGATATCGTTGAACTGATTTATCATTTTTTAAAGGATTTTTCACTACGTTATCAGCGACCAATCCACCATTTTTCACAGGAAGTTATGCAAGAGATGCTTCAATATAATTGGCCAGGCAATGTCCGAGAGCTGCGTAATGTTGTTGAACGCCTTATTGTTTTTGCGACAGATGGCGTCATTCGAAAAGAATATTTGCCATTTCATTCAGTAATGAGCTATCCAGATGTATCTGATACGGACCTTCAAGAAAACAACATGGAAATGGACACGGTTATTTTGCCGCTTCAAGAGGAAATGGATCATCATGAGAGAAAGGTGCTCGATAAAGCATTGGCATTAACCCATGGCAACAAATTAGAATGCTCGAAAAAACTTGGAATCACTCGAGCAACCCTTTACAATCGTCTAAAACGCCTCGGCTTAAGCTAATTTAAAAATATAGCCTTCAAAGTTGGTACGATTCTTGCAATATATTTTTACATATAGCTAAAGAGAGGGGTTTTCCAAATGACTAACAAAGAAGCACTTGTGATCTGCCGGTGTGAAGAGGTTACCTATGATCAGGTATTCTCAACAGCAAAAGAACATCAATGCACATCCAGGGAATTAAAGCTCAGAACAAGGGTAGGAATGGGTTTTTGTGGAGGCCGCACTTGCAGAGTCATGGTCGATCGGATCATTGAAAGTATCGTACCTAATACAAAAGAAGGCGGAATCCCATTAAAATATCAACCTCCCATTCGCCCTGTAACGTTTGGAACGGTAGGTGAAAATCATGACTAGAATAATAGATCATCCCGTTCTAGGAAAATTAGATGATAGAAATAAGATTCCATTCACATTCGATGGAAAAGAATATGGAGCATATGAAAATGAAACAATCGCTGCAGCCCTGCTGGCAAACGGCGTCAGAACACTGCGTGTTCATGAGGAAGGTGGAACACCAAGAGGGATTTATTGCAATATTGGCCACTGTATGGAATGTCGTGTAAATGTAAATGGCCAGGCCAATGTAAGAGCTTGTTTAACGGTTGTGAAGGAAAAGATGGTTGTTGAAAGCGGGAAACAACATCCTAATATTGTGAAAAGGATGGTGGAGAAACAATGATCGATGTAATCGTAATTGGAGCTGGACCAGCCGGTTTAGCAGGTGCCATATCCTGTGCTGAAAATGGCTTAAACGTAACCGTCATTGATGAATTTGTCAGACCCGGTGGAAGATTACTCGGACAATTGCACCAGGAACCGTCTGGTAAATGGTGGAATGGAATAAAAGAATCAGAGCGTCTGCACAATGAAGCTCAGAAACTATCAGTAGATATCCGCTGCGGCGTTTCTGTATATAACCTTGAAAAAGATAAGGATTCATGGAATGTTCATACTAATATAGGAACACTGATAGCTCCTTATGTGCTGGTAGCAACTGGGGCAGCTGAGTTCCCAATTCCTGTGCCAGGCTGGACTCTTCCAGGTGTTATGTCCATCGGGGCTGCACAGGTCATGACCAATGTTCATCGCGTCGAGGTCGGCAAAAAAGGCATCATCATTGGGGCTAACATTCTAGCATTTGCGATTTTAAACGAGCTACAATTAGCTGGAATTAATGTGGAACGTATTGTTCTGCCAGAAAAGAGCCCCCTTAGCAAAAATGCTGGAGAACCAGAGGAAGTCATGAAGTCGCTTCTAAATGCGGCCCATCTTGCTCCATCACCAATCTTGCGTTTCGGTAGTGGTTTTATGAAAAATGAAGGATTCCGCAAATTAGGAATAAAGTTTTTCCCTAAGAGCGGCGTTAAGGTGAATGGCACACCATTGCAGCTTAGAAAAGCAGCTCTTGAAATTCTTGGCAAGGATCAGGTAGAAGGCGTCCTCACCGCAGATATTGATGTAAATGGAAATGTGATCAAAGGTACGGAAAAAATTTACGAAGCAGATTTCGTATGTATCGCAGGTGGCTTGTATCCGTTAGCAGAGCTTACAGCCGTTGCCGGCTGTCCATTCCAATTCGTTCCGGAACTTGGCGGACATGTTCCGCATCATTCTGAAAAAATGGAAACTCCGCTCGAAGGATTATTTGTTGCCGGAAATATCACTGGCATCGAGAGCGGGAAAATCGCCATGGCCCAAGGAACAACAGCCGGCATTTCAATTGCTAAACACGCTGGAAAAGGTGGCACGGATATCAATGCGAAACTTGAACAGGCAATGAAGAACGTTCATACTGTCCGTCAAAACGCTGCTATCCAATTCTCCCCTGAAATTGCAAACGGCCGCAGGAAAGTTTATGAGCTTTGGGACGATCTTTATGGGAAAGAACAGGATTCTTTACAGGCGATAGGATAAAAGAAAGATTGCATGATTTCATAATGCTATTTTAATACCTTAAAAAAGCTCCGATGCATTTTGCACGGAACTTTTTATTTTAAATTTGTTATCCCAATCTCTTATTTTGTCCTAATTCAAACCCCATAAAACCACAGGGACGGTTCTCATGGTTCTTTCTGGATTACTCTCGCCAAAAAGCCACCAGAACCGTCCCCAATGTGTTCTGTTTCCAATGTGTTTGATTAGTTTTCGTAATCTTTGATTATAGTCCAAATAGTATCAGCTGCTTCTTCCGCTGTTACTTTATCAAAATTTTTGTAAGAGTCATATGTGATTAATGCCTTCCACAGAGCCCATCCTCGTGCTCTATTCCAGGTTCCTTCGTCAAACTTTAATTCATTCTTAAATACTTCTCTACTGGTATCATCAAAGAAATTCCAAGCTATTGCAGCATCACAAGAAGGATCTCCTACTCCTACTATTCCAAAGTCAATAACGGCACAGAGCTTTCCATCCTTTACTAACAAATTCCCTGTTGCTATATCACCGTGTACCCATACAGGCTCTGACTCCCATTCAGAATCTAAAGCTAAGCTCCAGATTTCGCTCAGCAGACCACCATCAAAAGTGTCACTGTTGTTTTCAATAGCATTTCTAGATTCTTCATTGTATATAGATAATGAACCGCCTCTATAAAAATTATGCTGACCAGCTAATGGACCTCCACTAGCATCAATGGCTTGTAACTCTTTTAAAAATGACGCCAAGTCTTTTGCTAGATGATTAAGGTTATCAATATTGTTATGAGATAGAGGGTCTCCTTTAAGCCATTTATAGATGGACCAGGACCACGGATATTCTTTATTCGAATTTCCTTTTGCTATCGGAGTAGAAACTGACAATGAAAGTTTTTCAGCAAAAATGGGAAGCCACTTTTGTTCTTTTTCCACCTGTGGAGCATAGGCCGCTGCACTAGGTAACCTGACACTCAAATGATCCCCTAAATGAAATGTTCTATTATCATTTCCACCTTTTTTTACAGGTTTGATAGATAAATGAGACCATTCTGGAAACTGTTCGTCTATTAGTCTTGCTACTAAATCGACATTGATAATCAACCTATCTCACTCCTTCCTTTTTCAAACTCATAGAAAGATGATGCTGTCACACTAAAGCCTAAGTACCTATACAGCTTATCAATGGAACTAAAAGATAAAAAGCCATCAGAACCGTCCCCAATGATTATGTCACAATGTGTCAGGTGTGAGATACAATCAACTCACATTTTCCGTCGACCACAAATTCTCCTAATCCCACTGGAATAATGAAATGGGTTCCTTTTTTCAATGGATAACGCTCTCCGTCATGAACAAGGACCCCATCTCCCTTAATGACACTGAGAAGCAAATATTGATCAATAAAAGAAAATGCAGATTCCCCACTAATATCCCATTTATATACGGAGAAAAACGCAGATTTCGTAAAAATTGTAATAGTAGCATTTTCCCGCTCTTCAACCACCGAAGAAAAAACTGTTTCATGATGCGGTACTGTCGTCACATCAATAGCCTTTTCTAAATGAAGATCGCGCAGATTTCCCTCCGTATCACGACGGTCATAATCATATACGCGGTAGGTGGTATCAGAGCTTTGCTGCGTTTCCAAGACAAGCGTACCTTCACACAAAGCGTGAATTGTTCCACTTGGTACATAGAAAAAGTCACCAGGCTTAATCTTCACTCTTCGGAGCAATTCGTTCCATTTTCCTTCACTAATTTGCTGGATTAGTTCTTCTTTTGTTTTTGCATTATGACCGAAGATCATATGAGCATCCTTTTTACAGTCGAGGATATACCAACACTCTGTTTTTCCAAGCTCACCCTTTTCATAAACCTTCGCATACTCATCTTCTGGATGTACCTGTACTGATAAATCCATGTTCGCGTCCAAGATTTTTGTTAAAAGTGGAAACACCTCTTCCTTTGGGTTTCCAAACAGATCTGGATTCTTCCGCCATAGTTCTTCCAAGGTCATACCTGCATAAGGGCCATTTTCAATAATAGAAGGGCCATTTGGATGGGCTGAAATTGCCCAGCATTCTCCTGTTTGATCAGTTGGAATGTTATAGCCAAATCCGTCACGTAAAGCGGTACCACCCCAAATTCTCTCTTTAAAAACTGGTTTTAAAAACAATGGTTGCACGATTATTCCTCCCAAATTATGTTTATCATTGATTCCCAGCTAGCAATGCTTGATGAGCAAGCATAAGCGCGCCGGTAATCCCCGCATTATCCCCTAAACCAGGACTGACAATATAATCAGTAAGCTCTGGCAAAGCTACATACCCATTAACAAATTCCTTTAAATACCCATTAACAAAGGTAAATACTTGTTTCTGTTTCATCACTCCACCGCCTAGGATGATTTTTTGGGGAGAAAGAATGAAGATATATTGCATCAGAGCTTGAGCAATATAGTAGCCTTCCATTTCCCAAACCTCGACTTGGTCTATAAGCTGATCACCCTTCGCACCCCAACGCGCTTCAATCGCTGGTCCAGCTGCAAGCCCTTCTAAGCAATCGTGATGATAGGGACATTTTCCTTTGTATGGGTCAATTGGATGACGTCTAACAAGAATATGTCCCATTTCAGGGTGTGAAAGACCTTGGAGGAGTTCGCCTTGGACAACTGCCCCTGCTCCAATTCCTGTACCAACAGTAATGTACAAGCAGCTGTCCAATCCTTTAGCAGCGCCAAAAGCTACCTCTCCCAATGCTGCTGCATTTACGTCGGTATTGAATCCAACTGGAACGGAAAATGCATCTTTTAACACCTGAACAAACGGATACTGATTCCATCCTGGTTTTGGTGTAGAGGTTATGAAACCGTAGGTAGGACTTTCCTTAATAACATCAATCGGGCCAAACGAACCTACTCCGATGGATGTTATAGGGTATTTTTTAAGAAATTCAATTACCTGCGGCATGGTTTCTGCAGGGGTCGTCGTTGGAATCTGGATTCGTTCAATAATCTCCCCCGTATCATTACCGACTGCACAAACGAACTTTGTCCCTCCTGCTTCAATCGCACCCAACATAGATAATTCCTCCCAAACTTATAATTCATTAGAACGAAGTACTGAAACGTTTTTCGACTTTCTCCAAATCATATAGAGTGATGGAATCATAATCACATATACAATCGGAAAAAGACTAAACGATATAGGTAATAGCTGGTCAAAATTAAGGTGTTTTCTCATAACTAGAAACAAAACTACACCAATGATTCTTCCTACTCCAAGTGGAATTTCACGTATAATAATATAATCTAAGCGCTTTTCCTTGTAGTCGGGGTCCTTCTCAATTGCCTCATAGATCATCGCGCTCATCGAGTTCGTAATCATATTCTGGGCTAAAGGTGAGATTACCCCAAAAACAACCAGCGAAATGATGACTGGAAAGATTGATAACAGAACAGAACTCAAGAATATACTGACCGAACCAATCGCATAAATGGCGAGACGGTATTTCGGATTAGAGTACCTAGCGAGTACATAGAATGTAGCAATAGCAACAAGTTCTGCGGCCGTATTATAAATACCTAAACTCAATTCCCCGCCAGCGACTTTGAAGGTAATCATCGTAATTAAGAAGGTTCCGTACACGCCTGATACAATACCATCAGCAAACATTACCTTATACATCTTCTTCCATTCCCTCGATGGATTCTTAATTACTTCCCAAAAATAACTTTTGGTTGTAATCGGATGTCCCTTTACCTTTAAAGAGGTTAAAAAGGCAATAAAAAAGAATACACAGGTTCCAATAAAAACAACATAATAACCAAACATACCCTCGAATTGTGAAATGATAATCCCTGACAGAACCGGTCCGATGACACCGCCGATGGTAAATAAAATTCCTTGTACATATAAAAATTGATCACGATTATCATTCGTAGTTAGATCTAATACCGCCATGTGCATGCCGACAAAATATAGGCTCATGGCCAACCCATTTGAAAACCCTAATAACATAATATGATCACGTAATGTATCATGAAAAATAAGCATAATTAAATAGGTGATCAGGTAAAAGACAAAGCCTAATCGCATCGTAATCATCGGGCTCGTCATCCGAGCAAGCCACCCGCAAATTCCAAAGCAAAAGATGAGTGCAATCGACCAATACAAACTATAATGGGCCAGCAAGGAATAGGTTTTATCCAGCTTCCATAGGAAAACACTTTGAAAAATACCTGACAAAACTCCCCCAAAGGAAAATAGGGCATTCATCAGTAAATAATACTTCAATTCTGTGGAAAAAGACTTAAATACCTGCAACATTCGATTGTTCTCCTTTTAAAGCTGAGTTGGCTAATGACCGCCCCCTCCTGCAATCCAGTAATATTTCACACTATTAATCACCTTAACTCTCAATGTCCTGCCAAAGTTATGTTAAAAAGGCCAAAATCAATAAAGAGATTTTGGCACTTTTTTAGCTATTAGAGATAAGTCAATGAATCAAGGATTTCTTGTAAGCTTAATTCGGCACAAGCCATTGATGTATCAGCAACACCGTAGTACATTTTAACAACATCACCTTCAACAACAGCACCACATGAAAAGACAACATTTCCAAAGAATCCTTCCACCTCATAATCTGCTTCAGGTTCAATAATCGGCTGGTTGGAGCGGGCAATGACCTTTGTTGGATCTTCCAAGTCAAGTAACACAGCACCCATACAATAGCGGTGATCCGAAGTCGCACCATGGTACAGCTCAAGCCAGCCTTTCTCTGTTTTAAAAGGAACGGCTCCCCCGCCCATGCGAGCGCTGTCCCACATACCTTCACGTAAACCTAGTAAATGCTTGTGGTTCCCCCAATGTAAGAGGTTTGTGGATTCAGCAATCCAAATTTCTGGCTCTCCGACACTTTTAGGGACCGGACGATGAAGCGCATAGTATTTTCCATTTATTTTTTCAGGAAAAATTAATACATCCTTATTTTCCGGTGCAAAAATCATTCCGTGATGTTCTGTTGTCACAAAGTCTTTTGTGGAAACCATTGATTCGCCTACACCAACCGGTGAAACAGCACTAAAATATATATAGTAAGTATCTTCTATTTTAGTAATCCTCGGGTCCTCAATCCCAAAGGTCTCTAACTCATTGGATGGATATACGAACGGTTTTTCATCAATCGTGAAGTGATGACCATCTTTGCTTCGTGCAATCCGCAAGTAGGATAGGGAGGTTAAATAAACAAAACCATTTGAATCTCCACTCTTCTTAATCGTACGTGGATCAGAAAAATCAAACTGATTGTCACTTAGATTTAAGTCTACTATCTCTAGTTCACGGGTTTCTGGATTGTAAATGGGTGCTTTGATAACATTAGGATCTTCACTAATTGGGCGCTCAGCTACACGAAGCAGCATAATAATTTCATCGTTATATGTTGTAATCCCCGCATTAAATGCTCCAATTACTTCAAAATCTGGGCGATGTGGTGTTACATCCATTGGGGTAACCAATGGGTTCTCTTCATATCTATATATATTCATTTTCAGTTCTCCTCCATTCAAAGTTCAAATTACCGTTCATATTGTAAAAATGGATCCACGATCGTTATTTTTTGAGCTTCTGCGTCACTAATTCCTGCATAAATATCAGCACTTCCATCCGGTCTTCGAACTAATCCGCCACTAAAGACAACATCCTCTAGGTCCGGTCGTTTCGATGGACCAGGAAGAAAATTGCTTCTAGTAGCAATTAGCTTCATATCAGAAATCCCACCTGTTTCTGGGTCAAGGGCAAATACCATTGGATAATAATGACGATTTCCCTCTTCATCAAAGGAAGCCATATGGCCGAGGACACCGACAAGTCCATTTGCTAATAGGTGCGGTTCGTTTGCTCCACCCCACTGTTCATCAATAAACTGGTCTTCTAGCAAAGGAGCTTCGTTAATCACATCGAGAGTCAATTCAGCTAATGAAGAAATTCGTGTCCAACCAATCTTTCCTCTCCCGCCTTTTTCCCCTTGAGGTCTTGTCAATACGCCAATACTTCCGTCCTTTAATTCCACAAGACGAAGGTCCTTCATTCCGTCCGGACCTTTTGCAAATTCCTGCAGCCCTGCAATGGACTGTCCTTTATAAAAAACCGTTCTCCAGCCAAGTTGACCCGCATTAATTGGATGTGGGAAGATTTGAACGCCGCCTACAATTAACTCTCCTGCTATGCGAGTAAAGAATGGATCTTGTAACTCAAGGACAGGTGCATTCTCTCTTGGTACCCACTTTCCATTTCTCTCGACAAAGAAATAAACATGAGAGTGCTCACTGTCACGTGACTCTACCCGTCCTGCAATAACAAGCTCCCCTTCGTCTTCAAACGGTGCGCAAATATTATAGACATCTTTTTCACCAATGCCTGTGAAAACGATCCTTTCTGCATTGGCAGGTTGAGCATTCGAATTAAATTCTTCCAACAACTGTTCACATGTTTTGACATTCCCTTTATTTAAAACAGCCATTTTTAATTAACCTCCTTAAGAATCAAGACTTCATTTGCATGAATCGTGATACCATTGTTTTGTTCAAGGGACTTACGTTTTGTGGAGATCAGCAATTCCACATCTGAATCTATCTCTAGCGTTTTGGGTTGATTTGAAAAGTTCAAAGCAACTGCTACTTTTTCAATACAATCTTTCCGGACAAAATAAATCATGTCATCCTCATACCGTAAGAATTCATAATCGCCATTGCTGAGGGCTGAATGTTTTTTTCGCAGCCACAGCAGCTTTTTATAAAAAGCAAGCATGGAATCAGGATCGTTTTGCTGGTCTTCCACATTAATTTTGCAAGCATCCTCAGGAATCGTGATCCACGACTCCTTCTCTGAAAATCCGACATTCGAATCAGCAGTCCATTGCATGGGGGTTCGTGATTTATCCCTCGTCTTTTCGTTGGCAATTACCAACGCTTCCTCTTGCGACTTACCAGCTTGTAAGGCCAATTGATAGTGTGTAATGCCTTGTACATCTTTCATTTTGGAAATATCATCGGTCACCCAATCTCTCATTCCAATCTCATCACCCTGATAAATGAACGGAACACCCTTCGCTGTAAGCATGAAAGCTGCAACTAATTTGGCTCGGTCTTCATCACCGCCAAATCTAGAAAAGTGTCGGGACATATCATGACTCGAAAAGAACAAGGTTGGGATTTGCGACTGATCATAAACCTTCTCCGTTTCAGCTACTTGTTGATAGAGCTTTTCCACATCCAACGTCTCAATACTTCCAATATTAAAGTTAAAGACAACATCTAATTTGTTATCGCCCGAATATTGTTTTAGAATATCCAGGTTTTCAGAACCAACTTCACCAACAAGAAATTTATCTGGATACTGATGAACAAATTCAGCAATTTCCTCAATGACTGCTAAAATTCCTTCTTGGTCTTTATCGTATAAATGGTTTTGTTCATTCTTTTCCACATCAAATGGGTTGTCTTGAAACGAATCATTCACCTTTAAGAAATTAATGACATCAAGCCGGAAGCCATCGACTCCTTTTTCCAGCCAAAACTTCATGGTATCCAACATCGCTGTTTTAACTTCAGGATTGGCCCAATTCAGGTCAACCTGCTCCTTAGCAAAGGCATGATAATAATATTGACTGGTGTTTTCATCGTACTCCCAAGCAGATCCACCAAAGAAAGATTCCCAATTGTTCGGTTCATCCTTCCAAATATACCAATCTCGTTTCGGATGGTCCTTCCGTGATTTTGACTCTTGGAACCACTGATGTTTAGATGAGGTGTGGTTCAACACTAAATCGGCTATCACCTTGATACCGCGCCGATGTGCCTCCTGAATGAATATCTCAAAATCAGCCATCGTTCCATAATCGGGGTCAATCCCATAGTAATCGGAAATATCATAGCCGTTATCCACCTTTGGGGATGGATAAAAGGGTGTAAGCCATAGTCCATCAATCCCCAATCCCTTTAAATAGTCGAGCTTTGAGGTAATACCAGCAAAGTCCCCTATTCCGTCACCGTTTCCATCTTTAAAGCTTGGCATATAGATTTCATAAAAAGTCGATTGTTTCCACCATTTAACCATTGTGTTTGAACTCCAATCTCGCAAAAACTTCTATTACTTAGGCTCTTTTCTTAAACTTTGTTTCTTTTTGGAACAGAATGTAATAAGAAAAGAGCCTGCAAACTAAATTCTAAAACGCAAAATAACTATTTCCACGTTAAAATCGGCTTTAAGATTTTAACAACAATCATTACGAAAACAGCCATTACTTAAGTGTAAATTGCATTCCTTCTTGGAACTTTTTCGCAAACAGCAAGAAAATGATAATAATAGGAAGTGTTAATAAAACAGAGGCAGCATACAAAGGGCCTGGATAGCCACCATATGGACCGAACATTTGTGATAACAGGACATTCAGCGTTAGCATGTTATCACTCTTCGCCACCAACATATCCCATAATAGCTCTGTCCATCTTTCCATGAACAAGAATAAGAAGATAACGGTCGTTATTGATTTAGACATTGGCAAGACGATTTTGTACATAATTTGCAACTCGCTCGCACCGTCTAGCTTTGCCGCTTCGATAAACGTTTCTGGTATCGCCTTGAAAAAGTTCGTATACATAAATACGGCCCATAAACTCATGGCTTTTGGCAAAATCAATCCCCAGTATGAGTCATACATTCCGATTCGTTGAATCAAAAGGAATGTAGGGATTAACAAAATGATGGCTGGAAAGAACATTTGAAATAATATAAAGTTATTTATCGTGTCTCTTCCTTTAAATGGCATCTTTGCTAGTGCATAGGCGACCATAACGGCAGATACCATCATCAATAGTGTTGAGGCCCCCGAGACAATAAAGCTATTGAAGAATGCATTCAACCATGGCCTTGGGATAGCAGCTTCCCCACCACCCAATAACCATTCATACGATTTCAAGGAATACTCTGTCGGAAATAGCTTCTTATCTACTTGATCCCAATCAGCAAAAGAATTTAGCACCATATAAATATATGGATAAATCATAATTAGTAATAGAATAACGGCTATTAGGTAACGAAACCATAAGCCTTTTTTCTTAGCTCCACCCATTTCGTTTCCCCCACATTTCTAAGAGTTTTCGAATGATAAAAACCGAAATAAACGTTACAACGGAAGCAATAATTGCAATGGCAGAAGCATAACCTGCTTGAAGATTTGAGAATGCTCTTGTAAAGATCTCCATTTGCCATGTATTCGTTGCAAAATTTGGTCCTCCACCTGTTAATTGGTAAACTTCTGTGAAGATACCAAACGTAACACCAATTGATAAAATTAATACTGTAAATAACGCAGGGTACAGCAGCGGAAAGGTAATTTTCCAAAAACGCTGCCACGGAGTTACCCCATCAATCATGGCTGCTTCGTAAATTTCGGTACCAATACTTTCAAAACCTGATGTTAAAATCAGCGCATAATACCCAGTGAATTTCCAGGCGATAATCATTGCAACCACAAAGAGTGCTGCAAAAGGACTTCCAAGCCAATTAATATCTAAGCCCAATGAGTTCCGCAAGAATTCATTCACCGGACTGTTGTAAGATAAAATCCCTTTTACGATAAAGGATGATACAACTCCTGATGCTAAATAAGGGAGGAAAAAGCCGATTAAAAATAGCCCTTTAAATTTTGGTAATCCCTGAACGATTAAAGCAACAATAATCGATGACGCAACCACTAAAGGTACAAATACTGCCAGAAATTTAAAAGTAACGAAAAATGCACTCTGAACACCAGGACTTCGAAAAGCCTCCATATAGTTCTCAAGTCCAACGAATGTAAAGGTTGGTGAAATTAAATTCCAATCCGTAAACGATAAGAATAGTGACCACACAAGTGGGATCAAAAAGAAGACTAATGCATATATAAGATAAGGACTGGCAAATAGCCAGCCCATCCTTCCGTGCTTTGTGCTCATTATTTAAGAGCCTCCTCAATTGCCTTTTGCATGTCCTTCCATCCAGTTTTTGGATCCTTTTCACCTTTTACCACTGGATTGAAAGCATGTTGACCAATAAATGTCTGAATATCATTGTATTTTGAGTTATCCATTGGCGGGATACCATTAGGAACGGCAGCTGCATATGGTTGTAATGCTGGATTTTTATCAAAGAACGCTTTAAATGTATCATTTGTTGTTAAATCATCACGAGCTGGTGGTAAGCTTGTCTTTTCAAGCCATTTCAAATCATTATCAGGAGTAGAATAAACCCAGTTAATGAAGGTCATTGCTGCTTTTTGTTGCTCTTTTGTTGCAGAAGCATAAATCACTAAACCTTTTGTATCAGCAAACGTTTTAACATTTTCTGTATCCATTCCGTCTGGTACTGGCGGCGCTGCTAATGTAAATGTTTCATTAAACTTTAATTCCGGGAATTTCTCTGCCCAGTATGGAATGGTCCAAGGACCAACATCCACGAAAATCCCTAAACCACTTTCAAATGGATCTTTTGACTGTCTTGTTAACAACGCATCCGCTTTACGTAAATCATCCATTAGGCCAAGTACTTGTTCGCCGGCCTTTTGATTACCTGTGAATTTAGTACCTTCAACAAACTTGTTACCGTTGGATGCTGCATCATACAGCATGAAGAAGTCAAACCATCTTTTCCAGGCTGTTGGGTCAGCAAGGTCTGCCTTTGCCCATAAATATTTATCAGGATATTTCGCTTTTAATTTTTCTGCTACATCTAACATTTCACTATACGTTTTCGGCGGTTCGTTATAGCCAAGCTCTTTTAAAATGTCTAATCTCCAGCCAAATAGCATGGCATTTGAGTAAATTGGCAATACATACTGGTGACCGTCAGCAAATTCCCAGCCCTTCATGGTTTCAGCCATATTACGGCTTTCTTTTACCTCGTCCCATCCCTCTAGCTCATCTAATGGTACAAGGGCTTTACTCTCAGATAATTGAGCAGCAAATCCACGGTTAATATTTTCTGAAATAGTAGGTGCACTTCCACCCGCTATCGCTGATTGAATACTTGCTTCAGAAGTTGGGCTTTCCTTCATCGGGCTGACATTCACTTTAATTTTTGGATTTTCCTTCGTGAACTCCTCCGCTACTTCCTTCCAATACACTTGCTGTGTTGGGTTTGGAGCCGCCCAGAATTCAATCGTTGTTACGCCATTTTTATCTGCGCCGCCGCTTTGTTCCTTATTACCAGTAGAGCAAGCAGCTAGTCCAGCGACAGTCAGAGAAGCTGCGAATACGATTGATGCTACTTTTTTCATTTTCATCTCAAATTCCTCCAATTTCTAATTATTTTTACCTAACTTCATAATTAAAATGCAAATACCATAAATCGTTTGAAAATTTAATGACCCTTTCAAGCCGCCATATGGAAACGTTGTCATTGTCATTAAAAAAAAATATAATAGGACTAGTCTATTGTCTTAAAATCACGGTATATATTGTATTCCCTTTATCCATACCCATGACAACTACCATTACGCAGCTTTAAATAATTCTTTTGTAAGCTGAATAACTACCTTACAACGACAATTATTGCACCTAACAACTGGAATGTCAAACATTATATTCATATAAATATATATTTTTAATCAGAATTACACATATGGTCACTATTGTAATTCGCCATTTGTAACGTTACAATATAATTACAAGTAAAATTTATAAATCAAATCACTTTTAATATAAGGAAATCACTAAAGGAGAAGAGTTTTATATGAATAGAAAAGTGACGATGCAAGACATCGCCGATCGGCTGAATATCTCAAAAAACTCCGTTTCTCAAGCATTATCTGGAAAGCCTGGAGTTAGTGAAGAGACAAGGCAGCTTGTCCAGAAAACAGCAGATGAATTAGGGTACGATTATTCTAATAGTAGAAATCAAAAGCAACCTGATAAAAAAAGTACCAGGAATATCGCTTTAATTGCTTCTGAATTTGCCTTTTCACTCAAAAGCTTTTTTGGAGTCATATATTTAGGGATTGAAAAAGAATTAAGAGCCCGCGGTATGAATCTTTTTATTGAATCCATTGATAATGAAACGAAGGAGAATTTAACTCTTCCTTCCTTATTAACCAATCATCAAATTGATGGAGTATTAATTCTTTCTCATATTAGTACCGGCTATATTAAAAAAATTATTGATACAGATATCCCAACGGTTTTGATCGATCACCACGACCCGCATCTAGAGGCTGATTCCATTCTGACGAATAACCGTTTTGGAGCATATAGAGCGGTAGAACATTTAATTCAATTAGGGCATCGTGATATTGCCTTTGTAGGAGATGTTGACAAATCCCCAAGCTATCAAGAGCGATTAGAAGGTTATCTACTTGCTTTAAGAAAATATGATATTAAACACAATGAACACTTTATCGTAACAAACGCACAGGAAAATCAAAATCATATTAAACAGTTTATGGATAACCTTCAAAGCCAGCCCACCGCTTGGTTTTGTGTAAATGATGGTCTTGGTTTCCTCGTAACATCCGTCCTGCAGCAAAGAGGCATCAATATACCCGATGAAGTATCTGTCTGTAGTTTTGATAACGGACAATTATCACAAATCTCTACTCCAAGGATTACAACCGTGGATATTGATTTGAGTTATTTCGCAAAAAAGGCCGTAGAACAGCTTTGTTGGCGAATGGAAAACAGAGGGGAACCGATACAAGAGATCTTACTTCCAACCAAGTTAATTATTAGAGAGTCTACTTCAGAAAGAAAAAGCTAAAGGTCGGGGGTAACGTAAAGATGGATAAAAACCAAGAAAAAACAATATACCTAATATCTGGACCATGCGGGGTAGGTAAATCTACTCTTACAAAGGAATTGTTACGAAATGTGAAAAAGAGCGCTCTTATTAAAGGGGATGATTTCTTATCCATATATGATAAAGACTCTGAACCTCCTTGGGATGAAATGCTTATGATTATGTGGAAAAACATACTTTCGTTAACCCAAAATCTGCTTCAACATAACTTTAATGTGATTATCGATACGGTTGTCGAAGATGAATTGGAGTGGTTCTGTAAGCATTTTGCTTACCTGAATCTGAAGATTAAGTACGTGGTCTTACTCGCAGAGGAGAATATTTTAATAGAACGTTTGAATAAGCGCGGAGATCCATTTTTAATTGATCGCTCCTTATTTTTGCTAAATAAACTTGAAAGCGAACCAGCAAATTTAAAACATCTTTACAACACCTCTTATAAAAAACCAGCTGAAATAATGGAAGATATCTTGAATTCTTCTAGTTTTATTTATAATTTAGCTTAATCAGAAATTTCATTTACATCTTTGTCTTATTCTGGCTGTTTCCTAGGTAGATTCCGCATCCTAATAAATTAGGTTTCGGGATTAGGTACTTGAGTGAAACTACTTCGATTTGGACTTGTACAAGTTATTCAACTAACGAAGCAGGATAGGTTCAAGAAGGAAATATATATATTATCCTTATTATAAAAATTTATTAAGGGAAAGGCTAACTGATGGAGTTTAATAATAGGATTACTGCTATATTGAATGATAACTATGGAATTGAAGCAACTTCAATAGAACAACGTCCAGGCGGCTGGTCGGCCTTAGCATTTTTCGTGGAAGATAAATGTGAAAAGTATTTTTTAAAAGTATATGACAAAAGAAAGCCGTCCATTGTTCCGTGGATTGATGCAATTGATAGATATACTCCCTTAGTAAAATGGTTGTATAACCATACTGATTTAAAAAACAATCTCGCTAATCCAATCTTTACGAAATTGAAAAGTAATAAATGCGAAGACGAACAGTACGTGTATTTGCTTTCAGAATATATTGAGGGAACTACAATTGCAGACAAACAGCTAAGTCAAAATCAGGTAAATGAACTGGCTAAGATTCTTGGAATACTTCATAAGAACACTTCAAATATCCCTAATGAATTACAACAGCAACAAGTAAACGAAAGTTTTGACATAGATTGCTGCGAATACTTATCTTCTTTTATTAATAACGATTTGGATCATACAGATGATATCGTTTTAGAAATTGTGAAGCCTTATACAGGCACTTTATTAGAAAAGATTAACAGGATGAGGTATTTATCAAATACTTTAAAAAGCAAACCAAACCAGTTTGTTTTGTCCCATGCAGATGCTCATAATTGGAATGTTATGCAAGGGAAACACCTTATGCTTATTGACTGGGAATGTCTAAAACTTGCTCCACAAGAACAAGACCTGATTTTAATCATTACAGAGCAATATGCTGGACTATTCTTAAATGAATACAGGAAATATATGAAGTATGAGTCTCCAGATTTTGATGCCTTTGAATTTTATTTCTTAAAGAGGAAACTTGAAGATATTTGGGAATGGATTAAGAACTTACGTTTTGAAGGTCTTGTAAAATCAGAAGAAGTAACACTCGAATTTCTAAAGTTGAACCTTGATGCCTGTACAAGAACTGAGAGCTTTCGGTCGGAAATTCAAAAAGTCTTTAATTAAAAGGTAAACATAGAGATTCTTGTTGAACTACCGGGGGTGCTTTAGTTGAAGAACATTATGCTTAGTAAGGACCTCATAATCCAGTGGATATGAGGTCCTTTATTATCTCAAATAGATGATATCTTCCCAACTGTATACCTTATCCGTGACTGGTATCACCTCCTTCCCTAAACGGAAAGAAGAGCAAAAACCAACCACCCCAACAATATTCAGCTGCAACTCCATTCTATCATTGTTTAGCTGCCTAACAACCTATCAATCTTCGACAAAAACCGAGGAGTGACAGGCACAGCTATTAAAATAGCTGTACCCAAAATAGCGTTCTAAAACCATTGGCGTTTTTTCATTTTATCCATCCCTCCATACGACAATGTATTAAACCAATGTATTCCAATTGTCGTATGGCCGAGTGGGCAAAACGGGACATATAGATGGTATTTTGTCCAACATAATCAATTTCCGACTAATTATGACAATTTCAGGACAGAAAATGGTGAAGTATTACGAATATTACAGAGTAAGAGTTAATTTAGAGAGAGAATAGGGGAATTGGTTATTTTGACTACACAATTAGTTGTAAATGGTGAATGGACACTTAGCAGGAAAGAAACCTACGGAAAAGGCAAGCAAGCAAAATCTGTACCTGTTTTCACCACAAGGATGGAAAAACGTGAATATTATAAGAGTATCCATTTTGATATTCGAAATGTACTAGACGTCCAAGGGTTTTTAAAGGATATCCGCACTAATTGGAATACATATGTATCACAGGTTCACGAATGGATTCAAAAAAATGTTGTAAAAAAACTGGTAGTGACCGGCATTTTTACCGTTGTCCTTGGCTTGTACACCAGCACGGCAAATGCAGCCATTCATATTCAAGAATACACCTATCAGGTAAAAAGCGGCGAAAAAATTGAAACCATCGCGATGCAGCATGGTGTCACAGCCCAAGAAATATTAGAGGCCAATGGACTGACTTCCATTGACGGCAAAAAAATTCTTTTACCAAAAGTAGATGATAGAACGGTGACCGCTACCACACTAAATATCCGCACACAGCCAAGCACGGAAAGCAGTATAATTGGAACCTATAAAAAAGGAAATATCGTGAAGGTTGCATTTATCGAAGATGGTTGGGCTGGCATTCTGATAAAAGGGCGGATTTGTTTCGTCAGCGCTGACTACCTCACAAAAGCACCTGCACAAGCAGGCACATCTACAGTCGAAGCTCAAACGAAAACCATGTATGTAACGGCATCATCTTTAAGAGTTCGTGCAGCTGCTACTACCAGCAGCGCTGTCCTAGGTTCGTTAAAATTAGATGATCGTGTAACTGTAACCTCTAGTTCAAACGGGTGGGCCAAGATTCAATTCCATGGCAAAACAGCGTATGTGAGTGAAACCTTTTTAACGAAAAAACAGGCAGCTCCTGCACCAAATGAGTCTAGTAACAACAGCAGCTCAACAGTTGATTCATCTGTGTATGTGATTAAAAGCGGTGATACCTTTACAAAAATCGGCAAAGCCTTAGGGGTCCCTGCCTCAACCATACAAGCACTCAATCCAGCCTTGAATCCAACCCGGCTAAAAATTGGACAAAAAATCAAAGTCCCTGCTGCAACAGTATCTACTGCAAATCAAATAATGATGACAGCTCACATTGGAGGTGTCGAACCGAATGGAACCTTCCGATTTATCACGTCCAACGGCAGCTTGTACACCGCAAAGGCAGCAGGCAACATGATAAACGAACTATTCGTCCATCAAGGAGAAAAAGTAACCCTAACTCTCGAAGCAAAAAGAGGTCAGAAAATGATCCTCCTTTCTATTCATTAGGAAACATGCGAACGAATCTTATTCAGGTCTTTTGAACGGCCGGCAAAGGTTTATCAAAAGCAGAAAAAAGACAGATGAGCCCATCCATAAATGATTGTTCCTTTTAATAGAACTTAAAATAGAAGAGCCATTCCCGCTACGAAAATGAGCAGGAATGGCCCTTTTATTGTGTATGCCGCAGGGACGGTTCTCATGGTTAATTATGGTTAGGTATCTTTAGCACTTTAATCATTAATTGAGTAGGGTCTGACCCCACTGGCCTGGTGGGGATTATTTTACGCTTACAGATAATTACAATAGTAAACGAGGAATGACATGAATCAGTTTATTCAATCGTTTGCTTAGTTTGGGGATAAAATCAACTTCAGTAAGGATTTTCTTTAATAGTTACTCGTGATAATTGTCAAAAGTATCTTTTTACCAATTCTTACAATTTGTTAATTGAACAGAATAATCGACAAGAACCGCCCTAACTAATCGTTTAATTAAATCTCTCCTAAACCCTTTTGAGAAACGAACTTTAAATTGTTTTCCGGGAAATTTATTGTCGAAGACATATTCACTTATCTGCAGCCAAGTTACATACACTTTCACCAAATACTATATTTTTTCACTAATAGACTCCCTTAGACAAACTGTAAACTAATTAAATGATTGATTAATTTGGTTAAGAACCTTCCGCCTGCTAGGAGTTTCTTCACCCAAGAAGTGCGTGAATTGTCGAGAAAAAGCACCCTTGATTTTCAAGGGTGTTCTCAGTCATAATACTGCTAATTTAATATTTTTTATTTTTTCATAGAAAAACCGGGCAAAAACGGCCCGGTCTCTCGTTAGTTAAAGTCTCTGCCATGCAATTAAAAATTACTTTACTATAATGGTATCGACATTCACTGCAGTTGCTGTCTTTTTCACTCCAACCGGAGCTTTTCCTGTCCATTCAATCGTTAGAACGTGCCTTCCTGTGGTGAGACCTGTTTTTGTATAATACTGCTGCTTATACAGTGTGGTTGCAGAATTTAGGTTCACTAGGCTACTTACGCCGTCCACTGTTACTTTCACGATTCCCTGGGTGGCATACTTGAGACCTGTTACCGTTACCCCTGTACCATTAAACACAAATTGAGCCTTAGCCCCTGCTGTATTTGTGAAAGCAAAAGATCCACCAGATACATTTGTGTTAGACGATGTACCCCATGCAGGAAGATATCCGATTTCTTTAGCTGTATTTTCATATGTTCCTGCAGTTGCACCGGCTTTTACTGTTGCTGTATAGCTGCCAGATCCCTTATAGGCGTATACATCCAAATAATATGTGCCATCTGCTGGAGCGATGTACGTAAAGGTCTCACTGGATGTTGCTGCCTTTTCAGAATAAGCGACAATACCAGCGCTGCTTTTTACTGTTGTTGCGCTGCTGTTGTAAAGGTAAAGATCAAAATCGCTTCCAGCTGCTCCCGTTAAGGTTACCGTTATTTTTTCTCCTTTTAGAAGATTTAAGGAGAATACATCATCTAAATCACTTGTAGCACTTACCGTATTTGTTACACTTGTACCTGTAAATGGCAGGCCTGGAATATCATTATCCGGTTGATAATTCACGACCTTGTCAGCTCTTAACATACTACCCGATAATACTGCCCCATTTAAGGAAGAAAGAGGTGTTGCATTTTTCAAAATGGCATCCTTTATGGTTAATGGAGCAGCTGATGGATTCTTGCTAAGGAACAAGGCTGCTGCCCCTGTAACCATAGGAGTTGCCATAGATGTTCCACTGAAATAGTCATAGGCACTGGAATAATCTCCTGGTGTAAAGGCAGGTACTGTACTTAAAATATCCTGACCAGGTGCTGCAATATCGACAGAAGTGACGCCATAGTTGGAGAAAGACGCCAGGTTACCAGTGTTTTCAATAGCTGCTACTGATAAAATATTCGACAAATCAAAGTTAGATGGATAATGAGGCGATGAATCATTGTTAGTTCCATCATTTCCGGCTGCTGCTAAAAAGAGGGAGTTGGAACCTTTAATCGCATCGTACAGTGCTTGGCTGAAGCCTCCTCCGCCCCAAGAGTTGTTAGTAATCTTTACACCTTTTGCCTTAGCGTAATTGACTGCCAAGATTGCATCTGACGTATATCCTCCGTCAGGACCAAGGAATTTTAGCGGCATGATCTTTACATTTGGTGCCACCCCAATAACTCCTATGGTATTGGCCGTTCCTGCAATTGTACCCGCAACGTGCGTGCCATGTTCATCCCCGTCAGCATAGTCGTAAACAGAGTTATCCACATTATAAAAATCCCAGCCGTTTACATCATCTATATAACCATTCTTATCATTGTCAATGCCGTCACCTGCAACCTCGCCAGGATTCTTCCAAATCTGAGCTTTCAGATCGGGATGATTGATATCCACTCCGGTATCGATGACGCCTATGATTAGACTCGTACTACCCTTTGTCACTGCCCATGCAGATTCCGCGCCAATATCGATGCCCGCTTTACCAGGAACTCCAAATATTGGCTGCCCGGTGTTTTTCATTCCCCATAATTGCCCGAACATCGGATCGGATACAGCATCCGGTTTCACAAGATAGTTCGGCTCTGCATACTCTACCAGTGGTGATTCATTTAAAGATTTTAAAACTTCTTCGATCGGAATTTTCGCATTGAAGCTGAGGAGTTTTGTATCTGTCTTATTTAAATTCTTGTTCGTTTTTAAACCGAATTTCGTCTGTAAAACTCCTAAACTTTCAGTCGAATAAGTATTTTTAAACTTGACGATTACTTCGCCTGGTTTATGTTTTTTCGCAGCTTCGTTTTTAAACGTTGCCGCTTTCTTGCTCGTTTGGCTCTGCTTATCAATTTGAATAACCGGATTAACCTTTTCTGTCGCCTTTTTGAAATTTACCTTTCCCCCATCAGATTGATTGGGGGCTGCAAGCGCTGGAATGCTCGCAAATAATAACCCCATACTCACAATTAAAGCCAAAAACTTCTTCCTCATACCATTTCTCCCTTCATCAAAAAGACTAGTTTAAAACCGTACGAGTTTAATATATTATGCCGGTTAGTCCATTATTCCTAATTTGTTTACCTCAGAAAAATATCAAAATATTACATTTTATATACTTTGTTACCTATGGTTCATAAGAGATTGTTGCCCTGGAAGCCATGGGTTCTTTTAGAAGTTATTCCAATCATGAACTAAATAGGCTGCAGAATCTTTCTAGATATGCAGCCTTTTTAATGTAGATAATATCAAAATTTTTAGTTTGCGCTAACTTCCAATGCATCATTTTCACATTTAAAATGGATGAAAGCCCTAAATAAAAGGAAATACAGTTTTTTTAATCAAATGATTGATTAACACTTTACTCAACTAACCAATCATTTGATTAAAAGTGCTGAAAGTTCTTTTGTTAAAACGATCCCATACTCTTCATTAGAAGAAACCGGTCGAAGAATGTGTTCTACTTTCGACAAATAAGGCTGATTGATTAATAAAAAGTTTATTAGTTCATCAACTTTTAGCCAGACGTCTCCTCCTGAAAAATTCAAAAGAGTTTTTTGGGAGAAGATTTTTTACTTTTAAATAGAAGATAAAACTAATCAATCGTTTGATTATTTTTTGTAATCTTCGATTATAGTCCAAATAGTAGTAGATGCTTCTTCCGCTCTTACCTTATCAAAATTTTGTAACAATCATATGTGATTAATGCCTTCCACAGAGCCCATCCTCGTGCTCTATTCGCTATACTTTGTTGTTTTGGAGAACTGGACCGTCTTAGTGCCATTGCTTCCCCAAATAGCGGTATCTGTAATATTGTTCTTTCCAGCTAAGTCTGAAATTGTTCTAACCAAACGAATGATTGTATTTGTCAAAAAAAATGATATAAATGGCTGTATCAATAAGAAAAAGCTGCCGAATCGACAGCCCTGATTTTTTAATTCTTCCACTCGTTAGTTTAAGTGCATTTTTTTACAAAGTTTATAAACTTAATTTAGCTTTGTCAATCCAATAATTATTAAGTACTCTTTTACAAAAAAATATTCCAATGTCTCTAGTGCTTCCAAATTCTGGCCACTACATTCTAATAGAGTAAGAATTAGTACCTAATACTAATTTTTACTGTTCTATCTTTTCAATAGATACGCCAGGTATTGATATGTCTCCACCCATTGTGGATTTGTATGTGAGTAAACCAGTTGATATTCCCATGATTGTAATAGTGTCATCCTCTAAAACCCTAGAAGCGACAATAGAAGAATCAAATTCTCCAAACAGGATTGTGTCGTAATCATCACCAACAGCTAACCTTATTTGAGTCGTACCATCACCTTCCATTACTTGAACAACTTTGCCACGGAATTTAACTTTTTGAGCGATATAACTATCAGGAGTTCTTGCTAACTGATCATAGGTAATACCTGTATCATAGCCTTTCTTTGCTTGTTCTTCTGCTACTCTTTTTGCTTCCGCTTCAGCCGCCGCCTTAGCTGCTGCTGCTGCATCCGCTTTTGCCTTTTCCTCAGCTAGACGCTTTTCTTCGGCCGCCTTAGCTTCCGCTTCTTTTTGTTTACGCTCATCGTCTTTCATTTTAAACCATGGAGCGGCTTCATCTACCTTCGCTTGTAATTCTTTGTTACTAGATTCTAAACTTGCTACCGCTTCTGCTTTAGCTGATAGTTTCTTGTTCAAAGAATCGACTTTGCTGTGTACCTTATCCAATTCATCTGGCGAGGGACCGGTGGAAGCTCCAATAATTAAAGCAATTAATGCCGTTAATACATATTTCCATCTCTTTTTCAAAAATACTAATAATTTGTCCACAACTTTTCCTCTTTTCTAGATTAATAGATTAAGTATACATGAAAAAAGTACCGGGCAATATGAATCAATTCCAAAAGAAAAAGTTGGAAATTAATTATCTTCAATATCTATCATACCTTGTCCATCAAAAAGCAGCCACAGGGACGGTTCTTATGGTTCGATTTTGGTTAGGTATCTCCCAAATCTTAAAATGGTTCAAAGATCAATACCGACCACATTTTGTGATGGCTGCTACCATGGCTAGTAAACTTATTTTCCGCGAACCTCGAAAGGGTATAGTAAAATTGCTTCTCACTATTATGTAACCATACTTTCTTTATTCTAATTTCATTTATACACATCGTTGTCACTCACTAGGTAGGTATCCATCTCTATTTCCTACTATCACCAATTAAAAAGCCATCAGAACCGTCCCCATAGTCTTCATATTAAATTCAATTTTCTCTGATTCGAAGGTTTCCCACGAATGGATTATGGTAGAGCTACCTAGGAATAAAACGGAAGCGCGCTGCCCTGAAGGGTTTTACCAGTGGAGAGCTTTGACCATTTAGTAGTTCAGTATCAACCCATGATTCATAAGATTATGTAATCATTGCACATTTATAAAAATGAAGATAAATTCTATCAGGTAGGGTTAATTGGACTTTGGGAAGCTACACTGACTTTCGATGAACGAAAAGGTAGATTTTCAAATTACGCTTACACCTACATGAAGGGGAAAATATTATCTCAAATGAACCGAAATAATCAATGGAACTCTAAACATATCCATACACAAGGGGAATTCTACCTAATAGGTCGTTGTAACACAGGCAGTCATCACCTCAATAAAATAAGGTGCGTTCTGCCCGTTTAATTGTAAAATGACGAAAGCCCTTGAAAACCTTCACTTATACCTCAACTGCCAATTCCTCTGAAGGTAAATTACTTATTAGGAAATGCATTATGTCTGATTGTTTTCGTAAGTTCACCTTTACTGATACATGTATGGAACCTGTTAACGCTAACCCATCATCTCGACAATTTTCTTCCTACCCTAAACGAGCAAACGCAGCATTACCAACACGTAATGCAATACTAATCAAACGATTGCTTAACTCGAATTCTACTAATCAAACGCTTGATTAAATAACGCATGAACCCCTTTGATATATGAGTTTCTACTTGATTTCAGGAGAGGAACTTGTCGATTAAAAGTGATGATTTTTTAGATTGCTCCTTAAAATTGACAATAGAAACTAGTAAAGTAAACAACCTGACAAACTTCTATTATATAAAATACCATCTAAACGTTAGATTAAAATTGCCTTAAACCCTGTTAAAAAAGAACTTTAACCTGTTTTCTAGGAAATTTCATGTCGATGAAAAATCCCCTTTCTCTTGTTCCAAAGCTTTCTGAGACCTTAAACGCTGTTTCCACCCTAATCACCTCCTTCCCTTAACGGAAAGAAGAGCATTAACCAACCACCCCAACAATATTCAACTGCACCATTCTATCACTGTTTACCAATCTAAAAACCTACCAATCTTCGATAAATTCGGGGAGTGACAGTGTATTGGTAACTGTCCACCTCAGGTGGAATCTGTCCACGAGCGGTGACAGGCACCCATCGGCACCGATCCCCTGACCCCATATTCTGATAGGATAATAGCCATAATCATGTCCCGAAGTTATGCTCAATTCCTTTCTTTTTTCATCTTCCTGCAGGACTTTTAGCTTAACTCTGTAAAAATGATTATATATTTTGAAAATTCATTTACTTATACTCTCAATTGCAAGGGCACATTTTTGGAAAGGGAGGGATTGTTTATGATTTTATCAAGTGGGTAACAAAGGAAACGATTTCGGAGCAGGCAGTATTTCACCTTAAAATGAAAGGGTTTACACTCAAGGAGGAACGAATGAATAAATTACTCAATATTTTTCTAAGTTTGATCTTATTGCTCTCAGTTGTACAGAATGCTGCTCTTACATCGGTTTCAGCAGCAGAGCCAACTGTAATTCCAGCACCAACTGGAGTAAGTGCTGTATCAAAAGACAGTCAGGTTGATGTAAGTTGGGATCCATTGGTTGAAGGAAAAAGAGTATTACTTGTGGGGACAGGGATCCCGGCAGATGAAAAAACAATGGCTCATTTGAAATCGCTTGGGTACTCGGTCACTTTTAAAAAGGATAACGAGGTAACGACTGAAGATGCACTTGCCTATGATGTCGTATTTGTCGGGGAATCCTCAGGATCCTCCTATATTGGCAAAAAGTTTATGAATTCCCCCGTTCCGGTTGTCTATGCGGAACCATATGCACTGGATGATATTCATTTAAGTGATGCTTCTTCAGGCACCTTTGGAAGCTATGAAAATCAGGATTCACTTACCATCAAGGATGGCAATCATCCCCTTTCTGCCGGATTAAGCGGTACGGTTAAGGTGTATAACCAGGCTGGTAAAGTAAATTTCGGAAAGCCCGGTCAAGAGGCCATCATCATTGCTACTGCAGCAGATGATCCTACCAAAGCCACGATATTTGCTTACGAAAAAGGTGCAAAAAATGTAAATGGTGACCCAGTTCCTGCCCGGCAGGTTGCTACGTTTTTATTTGCAGGTCAAGAAGACCATATGACCGAAGCCGGGTGGAATCTGGTTGACGAATCGGTCAAGTGGGCTCTTGGTATCGAAGGAAATGATTCTGTCTCAAACGTAACGTACAATGTGAAACGCAGTACCACACAAGAAGGTCCTTTTCAAACCATTGCTGAAAAAATAGAGGGAACCCAGTTCCATGATACAGGGTTAACCAATGGAACGACTTACTATTATGTCGTATCTGCCGTAACGGAGAACGGCGAGAGTGTGAATTCAAATGTCGTAACGGCAGTACCTACTGCTCCAGATCCTTCAAACCTGCCTTCTGTACCAAAAGGATTGACTGCTCTTTCAAGAAACAGTCAGGTTGATGTAAGCTGGGAACCGAGTTCGGCCCAACAGGTAACCTACAATCTAAAACGCAGTACCACGAAGGAGGGTCCTTATCAGACCATTGCTGAAAAAATGGCAGAAACCGACTTCCGGGATACAGGGTTAGAGAATGGTCAGAAGTATTACTATGTTGTATCTGCCGAAACGAGTAGCGGTGAGAGCGCAGATTCACAAGCTATAACGGCAGTGCCTGTAGCGCCATTGCAAGCTCCGACCGGCCTTTCAGTAAGTCATGGCAATGGCGGGGTAACCATTCATTGGGAATCCGTCAATGGTGCCGAGTCTTACCAAGTCTTGCGCAGTAAACAAAAGGGCATCGGCTATGAGGTCATCAAAAACGGTGTAATGGAAACCAGTTATACAGATACCGGGATTCCCGATGGCGAGAAGTACTATTATGTCGTATCCGCCAAGAACGATACAGCCGAAAGTGCAAATTCCCAACCGATTAACGGTGCTGCTGTATCGACGAGTGGTGTACCAGCCATTCCAAACGGTATGAACGCTATTGCCGGTGATGGCAGAGCTGCATTAACCTGGTCCGCTGTATCTGGCGCAGATTCCTATACCATCAAACGTGGTGAGTTTAACAGTGGTCAATATGAGGTCATTGCTAAGAATATACACTCTACCGGTTATCAAGATATAGGTCTTACAAACGGTGATACCTATGATTATGTGATTTCCGCTGTCAATGAGCAAGGGGAAAGTTTAGGCTCCGAACCCATCGCCGTTACGCCTGCGAAAGTAACGGTTGTAGCGAAAGAAGGCGGAAACTTTAAAACGATTCAAGAAGCCATTGATGCCGCACCTGATAACAGTACGAAACGGCATGTTATTTTTATAAAAAATGGTGAATATCGTGAAAAGCTTACGATCCCTAAGAGTAAAACCAATTTGAGTTTTGTAGGGGAAAGTAAGGAAGGGACCGTGCTTGTTTATAATGATAATGCAAATACGCCTGGGCCAGACGGCAAACCATTAGGCACTTCCAATAGTTCAAGTATCTTTATCTATGCCAATGATTTTATTGCCCAAAATTTAACCATCCAGAACGACTCTGGTCAAGGAACAGGTCAAGCAGTTGCCGCTTATGTAAGGGCCGATCGTCTTTATTTTGAAAACGTACAGTTTTTAGGATACCAGGATACATTATACGCCCACACGGGAAGACAGTATTATAAAAACTGCTACGTGGAAGGGGATGTGGATTTCATTTTTGGCGGAGCCACAGCCATGTTTGATACCTGTCACCTTCATAGCAAGCGTACAGGCAGTAAGTTAACCGCTGCTAGTACCGATCAAGTCACACCGTATGGGTATGTTTTTTTAGATTCAAAAATCACCTCAGATGAAGGCGTGACCAATGTGCATCTCGGGCGACCTTGGCGTCCTTATTCAGCTGTCACCTATATCAACACCGAAATGGATGCATCGATTGTTCCTGACGGATGGGATAACTGGGGGAAAGTTGAAAACGAGAAAACAGCCAGATATTCAGAATACAATAACATGGGGCCAGGGGCAGACCCGAAAAAGCGGGATCCATGGACCACACAATTAACGCCGGAGGAAGCGAATCAATACACGGTGCAAAATGTAATGAAAGGATCTGACGGCTGGGATCCTGAGAGAATCGGGATTATCCCATTATCACCACTGTCAGCACCGATTATTTCGCTTGATCAACAAGATTCCATTGTCAATACACCAAGCTTTACAATTACAGGCCAAGTGGATAAAGAAGCATCCGTTTCTGTCAATGGGAAGGAAATTTCCTTACAAAAGGATGGCAGCTTCAGCACGACGGTGGTGCTGAATGACGGTTTGAACACTATTACAGTGGAAGCAGTAGATGCAGCAGGGAATAAGGCTATTCCTGCAGTGTTAAAAATTGTTTATGATCATGAGAAACCTGTCGTAACCATCGATGATTTTAAAGGAGAAAAAACCGGGAATCACTACAATGTAATCTACAATCCGCTTCCGATTACAGGGAAGCTGAACGAAGCAGGAACAGTTATGGTGAATGGTGAGAAAGTAAATGTATCGGAAAAGTTGACGTTTAGTACAAAAGTCATTCTAAAGCCGGGGTTAAATAACATTACGATTACCGCTGTTGATCAGGCAGGGAATGGAGCCGAATCTGTCACTATCAATGTGGTTCCAAAAGGGAATGCTGTGCCAGACGGTCCCGTCAAGATTATCAAAAGTGAAACAACAACTGCAAATACCGTTGAGGTTACTTTTAATAGCAAGCTAGAAAACTTTGATTCCAGTGATATTGAATTGCAAACGGCTACGAACGATTGGGCAGCTCTCAATCCTGGGTTGAAACAAATGATGACAGTGGAAAGCATCACCACAAAGGTGAATAAGGATAACCAAACCGTAGCGGTGATCAAAACGAAGGAAGCCTTTCAAGAAGATGGAACCATTACGCTGCCAAAAGTTGAAGATCCGTTTCATATTCAATATTTGAATGCCGACTATTATACCGGGGATCGTACGCAGGACATTAAGCATGCGGATGCCCTCTTAACCTGGCAGATGGATCATGGCGGCTGGTTTAAAAACTGGGTGGAAAAATATAAACGGCCATGGGATGGGAAAGAACCGAAATCTGAATGGTATTCGACTAATCATGGTGAACTAGGGACGATTGATAATGACGCAACAACAAATGAGATTCTCTTTTTAGCTCTGATGTATAAAGAAACAGGTGATGCTCGTTATAAGGATTCCGTTTTAAAAGGAATTGATTTTTTACTAGAGATGCAGGTTGATGCCGGCGGCTGGCCGCAGGTCTATCCGGCAAGAGGCGGTTACTCAGATTATGTGACCTTTAATGATAATGCGATGGTTCGCGTTATGAGTGTATTAACGATGGTTAAAGAAAAGAAGTATCCGTTTAATTCCGACCTAGGTGACGAGCAACTTTCTGAGCAGATTGATGATGCATTGGGCCGCGGGCTGGATTATATGTTAAAATCGCAAATTAAGGTAGACGGTGAAGTAACCGCATGGTGTGCTCAGCATGACCCTGTGACGTACGAACCACAAGGGGCTCGTGCGTATGAACATCCTTCAATCTCTGGTTCGGAATCTGTAGGAATTGTCCAGTATTTGATGTCACTGCCGAATCCTTCAACTGAGGTTCAGGCTGCCATTCATGGTGCTCTAAATTGGTTTGAAGAGGCAAAATTGGCGGGAACGAAGTATGTATCAGGCGATCCAAATGGGCAATATTTCTACCCGGACGCCAACAGCAATACGTGGTACCGCTTCTATGAAATTGGCACCAATCGCCCGATTTTCTCAGGAAGAGACGGTGTCATTAAACACAACATCTTAGAGATTGAAAAAGAAAGAAGAGACGGCTACCGCTGGGCAGGAGAATGGCCGCAAAAATTATTAAATATCGCCAACACAACTGGCTACTACGAAAACAGAGTATACGTAGAAGTCGTTGGGGATCAGTCTAAAAACGCCGCAGGCGAATCTTTGGAAATAGGAAACTTATATAGAATAGAGGCCTCTGCTTCCGGTTCTACAAGCAAATAACATTTTCATTTTCAATACAGGCTAATCTGGAGAGATGAAGCATGAGGACTGTTTGGTTCTTGTGCTTCATTCTCTTTCTGTATGAATACGAACAGTGCCTGTCCTGTCCCTGTTTGCTAAGGATCCCTCACTATTCCATATGTTTTCGAATCCATTCAAACAAAGGAGATTCGCAGCATATATGCTAGGTCAGCCCTTATGTTTAGCATGTCGCTCTGTATCAGGCAAAATAATTGAAGGGAGACTGTTCCATTCGTCTCCCCTTTTTTCGTATCCTGAATGATCCTCTTTAAGAAGAACGTTGTATGTCCGTTCTTTTAATCGCAGAAAGCAATTACTTCTCTATATTCTAGATTCATTTACACACCTTAGTGTCACCTACCAGGTTGGCACTCTTCTCTATTTCCTAATACAACCAACACAACCGTCCCCACGGTCACCTATATTAACTCTTATACTTATAAAAAGACAAATCGCAATCTATGGCTATTTGTTCCAATTTGAATCAAATTTTACCCTTTAAATCTATTTTTCTAAGTTAAATTCAATTTTCATGAATTCGAAGGTTTTCCGCGAATGGATTATGGTAGAGCTACCTAGGAATAAATCGGAAGCGCGCTGCCCTGAAGGGTTTTACCAGTGGAGAGCTTTGACGAATTAGTTGTACAGTATCAACCGATGATTCATAAGATTATCCAATCGTTGCACATTTATAAAGATGAAGATGAGTTCTATCAGACAGGGTTAATTGGGCTTTGGGAAGCTGCACAGTCGTTTGATGAAAGAAAAGGCAGCTTTTCGAATTACGCTTACACCTATATGAAGGGGAAAATGTTATCTCAAATGTCCCAAAACAACCAATGTAATGAAAGACTTATCCTTCCGAAGGAGGAATTTTGGGAATCTATAGAGGGTCAGGAATCAACTCTTTACCTTGAGAAAGATATCATTAACACTTATTGTGAAGGACTAACAGAAAAAGAGGCAAAATGGGTAATCACTATGTCTATCGATCACCTATCCATTAAGGAAATAGCGGAAAGGGAGAAAGTTTCCGTATCTGCAGTTAAACAATGGAGATCAGGGGCAATAAGAAAATTAAAAGAAAAAGTTGCTATAAATTTATAGTCTAAAATTAAACCTGGGCAGTGGCTAGCACTTAAACTGCCCGGGGCTACAAAGAAATTATAAGCATCATTCGACAATATTTTATTATATACACAAAACATTCACGAATGGTACGTATACGCGGAACATACATTATACTAATATATGGTATTTTTTCATTAAGGTTTAAATCATATTTTAAAGGCCATAAAAACACATCTATAATGACTTTTCACAATAATACATTCTCTTCATTAAAATTGATCATTTATTCTAACCTCTCCTTCATCAACTTGACCTACCTCACTATACTAGTTTTCAAGGCTTCTACAACTTGTATTCTTAACATATAGTTTCAGCATTCATCTCAACCTTAGATTCGCAGTTTCATTACATATTCAATGAGTTAATTTGCTTACTGGACCATTATCTAACAGCTATCCAGAAACAAAATTCAATATCATAAAAATTCAGGAGTGATGCGTTTGTTTATTGAACCGTACTACATAATTAATCCGCATATGATGTACATGTATGGATTACATGATCGAAATGCAAAAGTTTGTACTCTAGTAAGAGAGTTCCATCGTGTTTTCATTGTTGATCGGTCACCGTTGGAAATACTAGATGATAGTCTCAGATGTATCGGATTTAATTTAAAGGGCGCCATGGACACTTCCAAAATCATCATACCGAATTCCATGATGTGTCCTGTCATGATCAACCATATCCATAACATTTGTGTCTTTCCCGATAAATCGCATAAACACGAAGATACCATTTGGTTTAATCCCCGCCATATCTTAAGAACCCATAGCTTTAAAAGAAAAACACAGATAGAGTTTCGAAATCGACTTATACTCATGATCGATTCCAAACTATTTTCTTTTAATAACAAATGGAAAGCAGCAGAGCAACTAAGTGAAATTACCACTGAAAATGCGAAGAACCCAGTATCTTTTATTATTGAACCACCAAAGAAAACGAGGAAGAGAAAGTCCAAAGTAAAAGTTGCACCTTTAGCATCTTTATAAAAAACTTTAAGTATAAAAGAGACTCATATTGTTTTATTTTTTCGAAAATTTTCAAATGGTACGCTCACACGTACCACATATAAAATATACCTATGTTAATTTTTCCTTATAACCATTGGATTGGGTGTTAGGAGAACTATGAGTAGAATCGTTGTCGTTAAAATAAAAGAACTACTTATAGAAAAAGGTATGACACTAAGAGAATTATCTCGTCGTAGTGATATCCGTCATGCGGCTTTAAGTGAATTAGCCAACCAAAAGAGGCTCAATGTCCACTTTCAACATCTTGCACGTATAGCGGATGCACTAGATATAGACGATATGGATCAAATCATTACTTTTGAAAATATCGAAGACTAAAGGCCAGACTAGCACCTACATCTAGTCTGGCCTTTTTTCATAAAAAACTTCCGATTGACCTCTACAACGCTCCTTCGTCTCTCTTATAAACTATCAAACGTCTTAAACACTTTTTCTACTACATTATCAGCATTTAATCCAATGAGTGGAATGGTTTTGCTGGTAATTTTGATGATGCCCCAGTAATAACGGTTGCTAGCTTCCTGATCGATTGGTCTAATGTATAAAGTGCCCCCATCTTTTTTAATGTCCATGATATCACTTTACGCAATGGATAGTAAAATCTCCAATGGTTTGCTGGTGAACATCCACTTGCCCAGTTTTGCATATTTTCGTATTCGAATTTTGATAAGCGAATACGTGGAAGCTCTCTGCTTTCTTCTTGGTTCAATTCTGCATTATATAGTTCAAGTTCCATTACATACAGCGGACCGTCCCGCCATTCATTTTCGAATACGATATTATTTTTATTTTGGAATAAGATAATAAAGTTCTGAATAAACCAACCTGAAAAATCAGTATCGGATTTATAACGTAAAAATTTATCTACAACACTGACATAATCACTTTGCTCGGCAGCGACCGTTTTACAATAATCCATTAATTTATGAATATTTTCATATGTATGATAGACGACATGAAAAGCATTTCGAATATTATCGGCTGAACTCATAATACAATCCCTCACTTATCGATAGATTTGTTTCAAAGCTGATCTTTACGTTACTTTGTAGTTCAAATTTGAAATAATCCTGTTCCATGATCGATTCAACAAGCTCAATATCCATTGTGGTAAAATCCTCAAAGCCCTTCCTAGTTAGAAGTGCGATTATGTCTTGAACAATAATTTGATGAAATGGGTCAGTATGCTTTAGGCTCTTTAATTGGAGCAATATCTCCTGCCACGAAATATAGCCTAAGACCACATCTTTCTCTATGATGTCTCGGGCAATGACGTCTTCGTACACTTCTTTACATGATTTTCGATCCGCGATAAAAAGCAGCAGCTTATGTTTCTGTTTCCCTTTTCTGGCAACGATTCGAGACTCCCTTGCCAACTGATTACTACTAGTTTGAATGTCTACCTCATTCTGATTATGATTCGTGATCTCATCATCTGAAGAAAGCCCACTTTTATATTTCACTTCAATCCCGATCATCAACTTTTCGAAATCAATCAAGGCATCAATCTCACCTTCACGGTCATACGGCCAAAAGGTTATCTTATCCGCCCAAAAGGCATTTTGAACACTCCGTATATCCTCACCAATCAATTTCGGATAGACACCATTTGCAAGCACTTCACCAATCCCTATTGAAAAAGGAATATAGCGCAACGCACCGAACACATTACCAGTCAAATTATCTTCCAAACGATCTGTCAAATTTGAACCTGTACGACTGATCTTACCTTGGATTTCCGCTAGCATATTCTACCCCCTCCGTGCCACTGTGCCACTGGGACGGTTCTTCTGGTCCTGTGTTTCATAGTCGAAGGAACCACCAAAACCGTCCCCTGGTGCCCAACTACCCAACAATTTCTTCCGATGAAACATACGCAACCGGACTACCACTACCAAATTTCTTTAATAGAATTTCCTCTGATTTTTGTAAATCTAAAAGAATATCGTTTGGTCCCTCGATACCATTAAATGCTTTCCTGCCCTTTTCTTGGCCCTCTGTTATGGTGCTCCAGTTTGTAGGTTGAAAAATACAAACTACCTTTCCACGATTGATACCAGCGACGTATTTGATGGATTGAAATCTCTTTTCGCTAATTTTCCAATTGCCGCGTATCGCTTCGTAATAGTTCTTGCCTTCTTTAAGTCCATTATGTATTTTTAAGAGCAATATTTCTTCCTTCACGGTGATCACATCTCCTATACTTCCTCACTAAATTATACCATTATTTGTCATATGAGAGTGATCAATATTTAGTTAACGCTCAAAAAGAAGGAGGTTTATTCCATTACGAGATGTAATAAACCCCTTCCTTTTTCACCATATGATCTTCTCGACAATTTTCTTTGTACCAAGGAGGAACAAACGCAGCATTATCAGCACGTAATGCATTTCTAATCAAACGATTAGTTAACTCCAAATCTATTTAATCAAACGTTTACTTAAATAGCCGATAAACCGTTTTGGTATATGAGTTTTTGCCGATTTAAAGTGAGATATTTGTCGAAAAAAAGTGGTGATTTTTTCAATTTACCCTCAAAAATGACAATAGAAATTAGGAACATACACATCCTATCAAACTTCTACAATGAAAAACACCATCTAAACGTTTAATTAAATACGCCTAAAACCCTTTAGAAAAACCAATTTTATGCTACTTTCTAGCGAAATATTTGTCGAGGATTATTCAAGTGTATTTTCCTGATTCCTTTAGACCGTCAAGGAGCCACGAGAACCGTCCCCCTAGCTCCTGGTCCCGCTTTAATGAAACTTCATTATATATTCAGCCTGAAACGCTTCCTCCACTTCTAGCTTATTGACGCCAAACTTCTCTTTTAAGTTCCCTGTTGTGTTATATTTATCTGCAATGCCGTACCAAGGCTCAATACAGACAAACGGAGCTATTGACCCATCTGTTTCCATATATTTTGACCAAATCCCAACAAACGGAAAACCTTGAAGCATAACTTCTACACCATGCCCAGACCCACTTGATACCAAAGTAACTTTATCGATATTGCTATAAATAAGAGCATCATGGGCAAATAGAGAGTTTGTGAGTTGAATCGTTGAAAGATCATTTACTGTCCCTTTCTCATGAATGAGGGAATTCTTTAGCTCATATTCCATCACTTGCTTATTTGCCGCGGGTGTAATGTTCAAATGGTAATCTTCAATGGTTTCATTTTCTCCTAGTGGAACCTTAAACGCAGGATGTGCACCAATGGAAAAATACATCTCTTCCTTGTTTTCATTCAGGATTTGCCACTGAACAATTAGCGAGTCCTCCATGAGACGATATCGAATCACCGCTTTAAATTCGTAAGGATATACATGAATAAAGCGTCCAAGAGACTCAAACACAAAAGAAACGGTTGTTGATGTCTGCTCAGCCACATCGAATTCAACGTCACGCAGAAAGCCATGCTGTGACATCTTGTAGGTCTGGCCATCCAGTTGATAGTGATCTTCCTTTAACCGACCCACAATCGGAAATAAGACAGGAGATACACGTCCCCAGTATGCCTCATCCCCTGTCCACATATAATCCAGCGCATTTTTCTTATGTGTCACTTTACGTAATTCTGCTCCGTGTCTGACAATATCAACCTTCAACAAATCATTTTCAATGACAATCATCTTTTTCCCTCATCTCTTTGTTCTGGCAACTCATATTCTTATTATCCTTATAGGACCTACATAAAATTCTAGTAATTAAATCTTTTATAAAAACAATCGGGCAGAAATTGTTCATTTTAATAATTCAAGTTATTGAATGAAATATCGAAAAACAATTTTCAAAGAAGAAAGTGTTCAAAATTAATAAGCAAATTTGTTCAAATTTACTTGACGCTTACACAGGCACGGAATTGAATGTAGAATTTAATACCTCGATTTAATAGATTCATATTTCTTCTTAATTGCCTCTTAATATAAACTAATTTCAGAAGTCATTCTCGCAAGTGATTTAAGAGCATTCTCTGTGTCATTTTGATTAAAATTGAATATAAAAGTTTTTATTTCATGATGCAAATATAAGGCCAATTTACCACCAATCTGATCTTTAACCCTTAATACTTCTGTTTCAATGATGTTCAAATTATTCCTAAGTGTAAACGATAAACTAGAATCAACAGTTTTCCACAAATAAGGATAAACAGATTTCGACAAATAAGAATCAACAGTTTACCTTAATGAACCCAC
>NZ_JBIVOI010000015.1:0-202730 GCF_044754045.1 Neobacillus sp. NPDC093182 | reverse complement strand
GTCACACCCGTTCCCATACCGAACACGGAAGTTAAGCTTCTCAGCGCCGATGGTAGTTGGGACTTTGTCCCTGTGAGAGTAGGACGTTGCCAGGCAAATAAGCACAACCTGTTATGGGTTGTGTTTTTGTATATTTTATAATGAATTATGCCCTAACATATCTCTAAACGAGGGTACCAATCTCCAACTGTTCCCTAATTAAATCTTCACTCATAGGGGAAAGTAAGTTCTATGGAGGTGATTGAAATATGATGCACGATGAACCGCGTGATTATATTACCATAAAGGACGATGACGGAAACCTAAAGGATTTCGCTGTTGAGGCATTGTTTGAAATGGAAGGTAAATCGTATGCCCTTTTGGCAGCAGAAGATGAAACGATGGTCATGCAGGTAGAAGGGGAAGAAGGAGACCAATATTTAGTTGGAATTTCTGATCCAGTTGAAAGCCAGTCCATTTTGGATGCATACCAAATTGCCGTGAAGGAAGCACCTGCAGAATAAATCTTTACTACATAATAATGTTATGTTGACAAAGAAACTAACGCCAGTCGTATCCGACTGGCTTATTTACAGCTCCTTTTTTTACATAAAAATGTCAAAATAAAAACATAAATGATTGATATATAAGGAATCACAGTATGGTATGTTAAACTTAGTTAAACTATATTTTAAGTAGTAGAAATGTAAATAATTAGAACTAGTATCATCGATATGTTTATAGTTCAATTGGCTCCATATAGAAAAATTATGTTATTTTTGGGGTGGGAACGATGAAATACACAGGCAGAATCACTTTACTTATTATATCCATGATGGTTTCTATTATTGAATCTTTTTCCGAACCTACAACTACATGGTCAATCCTTGAAGCTATTCTATTTGCTGCCATTGCTGCCTCACTCGGATGGGTTTATGATAAGGCTATTTACTATAAGAATAGGGCTGAAATGAGTAAAAATAGATTATCAAATTTATTAAAATTTTCACCCGAACCCATTTTTGTATATCAAGATGAGAAAATTGTATTTGTGAATCATAAATTTGAGGAATTGGTTCGATCATCTTCGGATGAAATACTGGGGAAATCCATATTTGAATGTATTTTACCCGACTATCATCCTATCGTAAAGAAACGGTTAAATGAAATCCATAATGGGAATAAAAGTCTCAATCGTGTTGAATTAAAAATTAAAACCACACACAATTCCATTTTGGACGTCGAAATTTCCTCTGCCCCAATTCTTTATAATGATAAACCTGCTGTAGAAGTCTTTATGCGGGATGTAACTAAACGTAATAGACTAGAAGAAGAGGTAAGGAAAAATGAAGAACTGTATCGATTTATTACAGAAAACACAACAGATCTTATCTCTTTTCTCAATCACAACGGGTATTATGAATATTTATCTCCATCAAGTAAGGATTTATTAGACTTCAACCAAGAGGAAATGATTGGCAGCCATTTATTTGACTATTTACATCCTGATGAGGTAGAAAAAGTAACTGCATTGCTCCTAGAGGCAGATTCCGAATTGGATTTTGCTGCATTCTCGCACCGAATTAAGAAAAAAGATGGTTCGTATATTTGGATAGAAACAAATGCTCGCACCATTCGAAAGAATTCTCGAAAGCTTGTAGGAATTGTAGCTGTTTCACGAGATATTACAGAACGTTTAGAAAAAGAAAAAAGACTTCATGACGCAAATGTCATGCTTCGCTATATTTCAAATATGGACGGGCTGACAGGTATCCCAAATCGAAGATGTTTTGATGAAAAACTGCAAGAGGAATGGAAGCAGTTGAAACGAAATTCTAGTCCATTTTCAGCTATCATGATTGATATTGATTTTTTCAAAAAATACAATGACTTTAATGGTCATCAGGCGGGCGATGAATGTTTAAGGCAAATTGCCTCAGTATTAAAAGATACTTTAAAGAGACCTGGTGATTTTGCAGCAAGATACGGCGGGGAAGAATTCGTAATTTTGCTGCCAGAAACTGATAAACAAGGAGCAGCTCATGTGGCTGAATTGCTTCAGGCAAATGTAAAAAATCTTAATATACCTTATCTTTCAAACGTAATAGAACCCATTGTCAGCATAAGTATTGGCTGCTCAACACTGATTCCGGATGAAAAAACGAAACCAGAGGATTTAATTAAACTTGCTGATATTGAATTATATAAAGCAAAAGAAAGCAGACGTAACCAGCTTATTTTCAACCAACTTTCCCATCTTGCCTAAAAGCAAGATGTTTTTTTGTATTATTTACAAGTTTATTTTAGATAAAATAACTGGAAAATAAGAAAGCAAAAAATAGATTAACAATGGGGGTACATAGCGGTGAACTCTAAATATGAACCATTATTTGAAACATTGACATATAAAAATGGAATCCAATTAAAAAACCGATTGGTGATGGCACCCATGACAAATTGGTCATCCAATCCTGATGGAACGGTTACGGAGTCAGAGGTAAAATATTATGCAAGACGTTCTGGCGGCGTTGGGATGGTTATTACCGCTTGTACATACGTTACAGCGAATGGGAAGGGATTTCATGGAGAATTTGGCGGGGATCGGGATGAATTAATACCCAGCTTACAAAAGCTGGCAACTGCTATAAAAGAGCAAGGAGCCAAGGCAATATTACAAATCTTCCACGGCGGCAGGCAGGTTCCGCCTGAATTAATACCCGATGGCGATATTGTTAGTGCTAGTAATGTCCCAGCAGAAGGTGATGGGAAGCCGGTTCCACGCGAATTATCTGATGAAGAAGTTCGTTCCATTATCCGTGACTTTGGTGAAACCACACGCCGTGCGATAGAAGCGGGCTATGATGGAGTTGAAATCCATGGTGCAAACGGTTATCTTATTCAACAGTTTTTCTCTCCACACTCCAACCGTCGTAACGATCATTGGGGAGGCAGTTTAGAAAAACGCTTATCCTTCCCAATGGCTGTTGTGGATGAAGTTAAGCGAGTGGCGGCTGAGAATGCCAAAGAGCCGTTTATTGTCGGATACCGCTTTTCTCCAGAAGAGGCCGAAACACCCGGCATTACCATGGCAGATACCCTTGTCTTAATCGATGAACTAGCCAAAAAGGATCTAGACTATCTTCATGTCTCCCTGCAAGATTTCTGGTCCACTCCAAGAAGAGGTGTGGACGATACTCGTTCTCGAATAGAAATCATTCAAGAACGGGTTGGAAATAAAGTCCCAGTGATTGGGGTCGGCTCCATCTATACACCAGATGAAGCTTTAAAAGCCTTCCAAACAGGGGTTGCACTGATTGCCCTAGGACGTGAAATGATTATTGATCCTGATTGGGTACAGAAGGTAAAAGAAGGTAAAGAAAATGAGATTATTACGGAGATTAATAAGAATAATCAGGAGCAGCTTGTGATTCCTGATCCACTATGGCAGGCGATTACTCACACACCAGGGTGGTTTCCTGGAATTCAGTAAAGCGAAAAGAGTTCATCCTAAGGTCGGGATGAACTCTTTACTGTTTATACTCAGCGTTATATGAATTTTCGCCAGAATGAACAGATAAAAGCGTGTCAGCATAACCTACCAGCCGATTCACAATTTCATCTGCAAGAGCATAAACCAGTTGGTGCTGTTCGCTCTTATGAAGGGAAGGATCATCAAATATGATCGTGGTATTAATAAAAATCTGTTTGGTATCATAAAGGTTATAATGGATAATGGTTTTTCCAGCCGCACCTCCGGTTACCGGGTCCGTATAACTGGGAAGAAACATATACCATTCCTCTGCTGTTGGTGACCGAAAATGTTTCGTGAACTTCATACCCCTTATTTCATATTCAATTTGTTCTTTCAACCTTTCATCCATTACCTCAATGATGTTATCTTCCAAGGTTATTCCTCCTTCGCTATAGGAACTAGCATACCCAATTAAAAGAAGGAACTATCCATTTAGCCCATAAATAGAAAATTGTAGTTACATAAAATAGCATTTTGCTATAATAGCAGGGGTGAATAAAAATTTTGTAAAAAATTTAAATTATCATCAGCACCATCCAGGAGGAACAAAATGAACAAGAATAAGTATGTGTTTATAGGGCTTATCATTACAACACTTATTTCAGCTCTTGATACAAATATCATGCAAACAGCAAGTCCAACGATTGTTAAACAACTTGGGGGCATTGAATTGTTTTCATGGATATTTGTTGTTTATATGTTAGTAAGTACCATAACGGTTCCTCTTTATGGGAAATTATCGGATATGTATGGCAGAAAAAAACTTTTAATGATTGCCGTAGCTTTGTTTACCATTGGGTCGATTCTTTGCGGTTTAGCTAATTCCATGGTAACGTTGATTATTTTTCGAGGAATACAAGGATTAGGGGCAGGTGGAATGATTCCTCTCTCCATGATCATAGTGGGTGATTTATTTACGATTGAAAAACGCGGGAAAATCCAAGCCGTCTTTAGCGGTATATGGGCGGTATCTTCAATCATTGGACCTATATTAGGATCCTTGTTTGTGGAAGAGTTGTCCTGGAGATGGATATTCTTTATCAATATCCCTATTGGTATTGCAACGATTCTTTGCTTAATACCATATAAGGAAGCTGCGGAATACAAAAAGACACATATCGATTATAAAGGGTTCTTCCTTTTTGGAATTTCTATCACACTATTATTGTTATCAACCAGCATGAGTAAACCTGCCTGGTACGTTCTTAGTGGTGTTATAGGGTTTATTCTATTTGTCCTTGTGGAAAGAAAAGAGCGGCATCCGTTTCTTCCCGTTGCCTTATTAAAAAATAAAGGTTTACGATCGACGAATCTTTTTATGTTAATTTACTGCCTGTCTTTCTATGGAACATCGAACTTTATTCCGTTATATTTACAGGAAGGCAGTCAAATGAGCATTTATAAAAGTGGATTGATTTTGTTAAGTATTGCACTTGGCTGGTCGTTTGGAAGTACTCCTGCAGGAAAATGGATTATTCGCTTTGGCTATAAGGTTTTATTTATGATCGGCAGTATTGTGACAACCGCTTCAGGATTGGTCCTTTATTTATTTATCCAGGAATTATCCTATATTGGTTTGTTTATCATCTTAACGGTCCAGGGTTTTTGCTTTGGTTTATTGTTTGCCCTTGGAACGATTGCATCACAAGAGTTTGCCGATGCCAATATAAAGGGAATGTCAACTTCACTCCAAATATTTTTAAGAAATATTGGGACATCCGTTGGAGTTACCATTATGGGCGTCATTATTAACCATGGTGTTACACTAGCCACAGGGATGAAAAACGTCTTCTTATACGCACTTATTTTGAGTTTCATTACTATTTTTCTCAGCTTGCGAATTCCAGAAAAAACATCACCTGTTGGAGAGACAGCATTATCAAAGTAATGGTTTAATCGTGTTGAATAAAATACCTTCGCAGTTAAATAATAGACCTAGTGTTATCCAATAACACTAAACTTCAATGTGGGGGGATATACTTTGAATATACTTATTAGCTTATTAAGATCCTTAATGCTTCTAGGGATTAGGTTAACTTATATCCTTAACAATCTTCAATGTAAGTTGAATATTTTGTTAAGGAAGCCCCTTAGACTAAGCACAGTGTATTCGTAAAGTAAGATCGTTTCGCATTGCAGGGACAAAAGGTGAGCATAGCACTATGCTTGCCTTTTTATATGAAGGCTGTGTTAATCTTGGCTGTTGATTTGCGCTCCGGGCGCTATGCTTTCCGCGGGCTCGCCCGTGAGCCTCCTCGGTCGTTCCTCCCTGCGGGGTCTCACTCAGCTCGTGTATCCCGTAGGAGTCAAGCGCCTTCCGCTCCAATCAACAGGTTCTAAAATCAACAGTCTCCTTTAACACAGCCTATATGAAAAAAAGTCCAGTATGAATTGGACTTTTTTTCATGTTAATTATTTTACTATTTCTCTATATTCTTTTCCTTTTTCCACATAGTTATCACTGGAATATTTGAGCATCTGCAGGTCCTTTTCTGTTAATTCACGGACTACTTTCCCTGGCGAACCTAGAACGAGGGATCGAGGAGGGATTTTAATTCCGCCAGCTAAAAGTGTGTTTGCACCAATAATACATTCTTCCCCAACTTCGACATTGTCTAGTAAAGTTGACCCCATTCCAATAATTGAATTTCTTCCAATCTTGCAGCCATGCAAAATAACATTATGTCCAATGGTAACATCGTCTCCAATTTCAACAGGAGAACCTTCATACAGATGAATCGTGGAATTATCTTGAATACTGCATCTTTTCCCAACCCTGATTGGGCCATCATCTCCACGCAGCACAGCATTAAACCAAACGGTCGATTCCTCTCCAATCGTAACATCTCCAATAATATAAGCACCAGGTGCGACAAATACACTTTCATCCACGTTAGGTGTTGTACCTTTGTAAGGAATATTCATCGTTAAATCTCTCCTTTATATTCAGAATTGTTTTACATTTAAAGAAAATTATACCATTGCAATTCTAATAGGGGAAAGAAATTGGTTTGTGAACAACTTTTTCAATGAAAGCGCTTTAATAATTAACAAAATAATTAAAATAGTCAAAAAACATTGACTCTGACGCTTTACAGTGATAATCTTATAAATAATTTAAAACGAATTGATGACGAGAACAGTAGGCTAAGCACCTTGTCCAAAGAGAGTCGACATTTGCTGGGAGTCGATGGCAGGGCTTATCTGAAGATCATCTCTGAGATGTGCAGCTGAAAGGATAGAAGTAAGCTGCACCGGAATAATCCGCCGTTACATGGATACGTATCATTAAGATACGTTAATCGAGAGCCGCAGCCAGGTGATTTTTGCTGCGGAAGTAGGGTGGTATCGCGAGTTAAACTCGTCCCTATACAAGGGGCGGGTTTTTTGTTGTTTTCAAAAAATATGTATGCCTTAAAAGGGCGATGTAGTTTGATCAAAAAAAGAGGAGGAAAGTGAAATGAATCAACAAGTAGACCAAAAAGAAAAAACTGTCCAAGTAGAGGATATCATTATTGCAAGCCACACCATTAAGGATGTGATTTCGCCAACTCCTCTGCAGTATAATCACTTATTATCTGAGCGATATGACTGTCATATTTATTTGAAAAGAGAGGACATGCAAAGTGTTCGTTCTTTTAAAATCCGCGGTGCTTATAATCGCATTAAAAAGTTAACAGCGGAAGAATTAGAAAATGGAATTATTTGTGCAAGCGCTGGAAATCACGCACAAGGGGTCGCCTATTCTTGCAACCATTTAAAAATTAATGGAAAAGTGTTTATGCCGAGTACTACTCCAAAGCAAAAGGTGAATCAAGTAAAATTTTGGGGTAAGGAACATGTAGAGATTGTTTTAGTAGGGGATACCTTTGATGACGCATATGAAAAAGCAATGGAATGCAGTCAAGTAGAAAATAGAACGTTTATCCATCCATTCGATGATCCAGACGTGATTGCTGGTCAAGGTACGGTTGCCGTAGAGCTGCTGAATGATTGTAATGAAAAAATCGATTACGTATTTGGGGCTATTGGCGGAGGTGGACTTCTTTCTGGAGTCGGAACCTATATTAAACATTTTTCACCAGAAATCCGGTTAATTGGGGTAGAACCTCAAGGGGCAGCAGGGATGAAGGAGTCTATTTTTAATGGAGAAGTGACTTCTCTGAAAGAAATTGACCCGTTTGTGGATGGAGCAGCAGTTAAAACCGTCGGTTCCATGACTTTTGAGATTTGTAAAGAAGTCGTTGATGATATTGTGGTCGTACCAGAAGGAAAAGTCTGCACTACACTATTAGCTCTCTACAATGAAAATGCGATTGTGGTTGAACCAACAGGTGCACTCTCCATTGCCGCACTCGATCAATTTACAGATGAAATTAAAGGCAAAACGGTGGTCTGTATCGTAAGCGGCGGAAACAACGATATCGGCCGGATGCAGGAAATCAAAGAACGCTCAAAGTTATATGAAGGGCTGCAGCATTACTTTATTGTTCAATTTCCTCAGCGGCCAGGTGCATTACGCGAATTTTTAGATGATGTCCTGGGGCCGAATGATGATATCAGTCATTTTGAATACACGAAAAAGAATAACCGTGAAACCGGTCCAGCCTTAGTAGGAATTGAGCTGAAGTGCAAGGATGATTACTTCCCACTGATGGAACGTATTAAAGCAAAAGGATTTGTTTACCGTGAAGTAAATAAAGACAGCACCTTGTTCCAAATGCTTGTATAGATCAAAAAAAGAGCCCAATTGGGCTCTTTGCTATTCTAGCTTGAAAAAGGCTTCTCCGACACCTAAATCTGTTTTAAGGTTCATGATCGTGACCGAAAACCATGTAAAAAAGGGATTTGGGTAACAATCCAAGGACAATTGTTACCGTAATGCCAGCAACAAAGGTAATTGGGTAACTATGCTTCCACTGAAATTGTATTTTCATTTATAATAGATTCAAGATTACATTAAAGTACAAGGTGGGGGCTACGTGTCGAAGACAATTTATACAAATGGGGTCATTTATACCCTTGATTCTAACCAGCCAGTAGTTGAGTCTGTGGTCATTGAGAATGGCAGGATTCTAGATTTAGGTTCACACCACGAGATGAGCTTACAATGGGGAAAAGTGGGGACAAGAGTAATGGACCTGCAGGGAAAAATGGTTACTCCTGGTTTGATAGACAGCCACTTACACATGTCAGGTGTCGCATTTAATTTTTTGGACTTAGATTTAACAGGGGTAACATCGAAATCTGAAATGCTCGATAAAATAAGGCAAAAAGCAGATACCGTTGCTCCTGGTAAATGGCTGATTGGAATGGGCTGGGATGAGAATCTGTTTACAGAAGGATCTATTCCGACAATCGAGGAATTAGATCACGTTGCACCGCATTGTCCCATTTACCTTAAAAGGATTTGCTATCATGCATTTTTAGTAAATAGTAAAGCACTTGAAATGAGCCACTATCATCCAACGATGGAGGTACCGCAGGGTGGAAGGGTGGTTCTGGATCCACAAACAAAAAAACCAACTGGGCTGCTGTTGGAGTCTGCTTCCCAATTAGTTACCAAACACATCCCCGATAAAACATACGATGAGTTAAAAAATGGTTTGGGACAAGCAATGAAATTCGCGATAAAAAAAGGCTTAACGAGTGTGCATACCAATGATCCTGCTTATTTAGGAGGATTAGAGCAAACATATCGCATGTATGATGAGTTACTCAATCAGGAACAAAAAGGGTTACGGTGCAACCTTTTGATTGATTATCCATATCTGCCTGCGTTAAAGGCAAAAGGGATGTTTGCTAGTTTTGGAAATGAGAAACTGCAAATCGGCGCTATAAAAATATTTGCAGATGGTGCATTTGGACGCCGAACCGCACTGCTTTCGGAGCCTTATCATGATGAACCTGGTCAATTTGGAGAATCCATGCAAACAGAAGAAGTTCTTTACAACATTGTAAAAGATGCACGGGAGCAGTCCATGCCTATAGCCGTTCATACGATTGGTGATCAGGCGCTGGAGAATGTTCTTGATATTTTAGATCAATTTCCGAAGGTGAATTATCGTGATCGGATCATCCACACTTCATTAGTTAGGGAAGATTTAATAGCTCGATTAGCGGACCCAAGCATCGTTGCGGACATCCAGCCTAGGTTTGTTGTTGGAGATTATCCATGGGTAATCGAACGGATTGGTAAGGAGCGGGAATCCTATTTGTATGCCTGGAAATCCTTACTCTCTAATGGAGTTATCTGTGCAGGAGGATCTGACGCACCTGTTGAACCTGTTGATCCATTGCTTGGAATTCATGCAGCTGTTACTCGAAAAACGCCAGGTAAGAATGAGGTCTGGAATGAGAGTCAGAAGATCTCGATGTTTGAGGCTGTTAAGCTTTTTACGGTTGGCGGGGCTTATGCGACAAACGAGGAAGCCATAAAAGGTACGATTTCAAGAGGGAAGTTAGCGGACATGACGGTGTATTCTAAGAATCTCTTTGAATTGGACAATCCTGATGAACTATTAAATACGGAAATTGAAATGACCATAATTGATGGGAAAGTTCAAGAAGTTTAAAAAACAGGATTAAACCGATTATAAAAAAACAATGGATCTCCAAACCGGATCCATTGTTTTTTATGTAAAGTATATTAATAAGTTAAAATTGGCTGGTAAGATGGATATTTGAAATATTGTCTAACGGTTAAAGAAATACCCTTAGCAATTGAAGTAGCCATGGTATATACGAGGTTAAGATCTGTACATAGCAGTGAATTTTTTAAGGCAGGATCATTCTCGAGGACCACACCTGTTATACTGCAGTTCCCAATCGGAGGAAGAATATTTCCCAGTCCAACACCCGGCACCATCGGTCCGTCCTTTACCACGATGGAATTTACGTATTCTTCACTTCCTAAAACACTATCAATTGCTAGAACAAAACTATTTTTTCTGAAGGAGAGTTGTCCTAGTTCCGGTACAAGTGTTGTTGCGTCAAGTGGTGCCTGCAGGTTTCCAAGCACGGTTAAGTGATCAGAAAAGTTGTTTTTCAACAAGCTTCCAACAAAAGGACCCAGGCTGTCACCATTAATCCGGCTAGAGCCAATCCCAATCACATAAATATGTTCAGTTTCATCTGGAATGAGTGAATAAAGTGCCTGGCGAATATAGAGAGGTGCTAATCTATCATTATAGGGAATAACTATATTCGGTTTAGTTGGTAAACTAATACTAACAGTGCCACTGTCCATGCTTTAACACCTCACCATCTTTTATACTTTCAAAAAATTCTTCATTCCTATAAAATTATCCTTCTATTTTTGAAAAATTATCAAACCAACTAATCTATAATTCCTTTGCTAGAGCACGTCCTGCTTGTCTGCCGGTGAATAGGCATCCACCGAGAAAGGTTCCCTCCAGTGCACGGTAGCCATGAACCCCGCCGCCGCCAAATCCGCAAACCTCGCCAGCGGCATATAAGCCGGGCACAGGTTCACCCCCTGAATTAAGTACTCGGCCAGATAAATCTGTTTGGAGACCGCCCAATGTTTTTCGACTAACAATATGTAGGCGCACCGCAATCAATGGACCATTTTTAGGATCTAGCAATTTATGAGGCGAGGCGACACGAATCAACTTGTCACCAACATAATTGCGTGACCCGCGAATGGCCGTTACCTGCAGATCCTTTGTAAACTTATTATCCATTTCACGGTCTCTAGCAGCGATTTGCCGCTTGATCTCATTTAAGGTTAGAAGGTTATCACCTGTAAGCTTATTCATACACTCCACAAGCTCCGTTAAATTGTCTGCAATTACAAAATCCTCGCCTTTGTCCATAAACGCCTTAACTGGAGCTGTCGGTCCTGGAAGAACACGAGACAGTACTTTCTTAATACTTTTTTCAGTGAGGTCAGGGTTTTGCTCAGACCCAGAAAGTGCAAACTCTTTTTCTATTATTTTCTGAGTTAAGATAAACCAGGAATAATCAAATCCCGTTTTCTGAATGGCTTCTAACGTACCTAACGTGTCGAACCCAGGGAAATTCGGCACTTGAAAACGCTTTCCTTTTGCATCAAGCCAAATTGAAGAAGGTCCTGGAAGGATGCGGATACCGTGATTGCTCCATATCGGATTCCAGTTTTTAATCCCTTCGGTATAGTGCCACATACGGTCGCGGTTGACGATTCTGCCGCCAGCGTTCTCGGTGATATCTAGCATTCTGCCATCAACATGATCAGGTACACCTGAAATCATATTTTTTGGCGCTTTCCCGAGTCGCATCGGCCAATTTTTTCGAATCAAATCTGGATTGCCCCCGATGCCGCCACTTGTTACAATCACAGCTTGTGCATGGAATTCAAAGTCACTGATTACTTCACGGGAACTTGCTTGGCCGCGGGCTGCTGTGCTAGGGACGAGAATGGATCCGTTCACTCCAATGACAGCACCATCATCTGTCAGTAATTCATTAACACGATGCCGAGGACGATAGTCCACAAGTCCTGCAGACATGGCATTACGGACTTTTTTTTCAAATGGTTCAACAATACCCGGACCCGTTCCCCATACAATATGGAATCGTGGTACAGAGTTTCCATGTCCATCAGCTAGGTATCCGCCACGCTCGGCCCAGCCCACAACTGGAAAGAAACGGACTCCCATTTTAAATAACCATTCACGTTTTTCTCCGGCAGCAAAGTCAACATATGCCTCAGCCCATTTTTTACCCCAAAAGTCTTCGTCATCTTCTCTGTCAAAACCTGCTGACCCGAGCCAATCTTGCCAGGCGAGTTCGCGTGAATCTTTTATGCCCATCCTTCGTTGTTCAGGTGAATCAACTAGAAACAATCCCCCAAAGGACCACCAGGCCTGTCCCCCAATAGAAGCCTCTGGTTCTTGATCCAGGAGCAACACTTTCTTACCTGCGTCCGCAAGCTCAGCTGCTGCCACTAAACCAGCGAGCCCTGCACCTACTACAATGACATCATACCTCATAATTTACCCCCACAACATCAGATACTTCGATGGTATTTTAAATATTCCGAAAAGTCAATCGAGGATTTATAACAGGAATATGGACGCAGAAAATAGAATAATAGATAGTAATGTTTTACAGAGGGGAGATTGCTTAAGATTTGGTAATAAAAAAGAGGAAAGAAACAGCATATTAGACACCAGATATCAAAGATAATAAGATTAAGAAAGAATATTCGGTCTAGATAACCTAGTTTACTAGGTGAGCATCACATCGTAAATAAGAGCAGGGGTGTTGAGAAATGGACGATCGTTTTTTTCGAAATGCAATGGGGAAATTTGCAACGGGTATCACCGTTGTTTCAACTGAAGTAGAAGGTGAAGCACATGGGATGACAGCGAATGCCTTTGTATCTGTCTCATTAAATCCAAAATTAATTCTTGTATCGATCGATAAAAGAGCTAGAATGCTGCCTTTCATTCAACAAACAAAAAAATTTGCAGTAAGCTTTTTATCGGAAGATCAACAAACAGAATCCATGAGGTTCGCAGGTCAAATAAAAGAGGAAACTCCCTATAATTTCGAGCAATTCGGTAATCTGCCTGTTATCCAGGGAGCACTTGCGAACATGACGTGTAATCTTTACAACGAGGTGGAGGCAGGGGATCACGTTTTATTTATCGGCGAGGTTACTGACCTTAAGGTGAATGAAGGGGAGCCATTGCTATATTTCGGTGGTCAATACCGCAAATTATCACAATAACACCTAGGAAGAAGCTGTCACTTGGCAGCTTTTTCCTATTGTACTTCTACTTCTGTATTGTACAATGAGAACGGGAGGGGTTTACCTTTGTTAAAGAAAATAAGAATTATATTGGGAATCGTTGTTATATTATTAGCAGGATATGGTTTAGTAACGAAAAATTTTGTGGCGCAGCCAATCATGATGTTGAGTTTAAGTGCTTTTATTTTAGCGGGCGGTTTGGACGAGCTTAAACAAGGGATAAAACGCCGTGGATATATCAGTATTTTTCTTGCAGTATTTGTATTCGCGATTGCTATAAAAACTTTCCTATCATAAAAGGGTGAAAAACGGAGGAATCTTATGATCTCTCCGTTTTTGGTCTGCATTTTTTTGATGTGATGCAAATTAAATTGATTTCCCTTTTTAAGAAAGCGTTTACACCTCAAATTATTTCCCAACCTGCAGTCTATTGATTAATTAGAAATTTCTAAATAGACTCAATATTACAGCCGTAAGAAAGCTGTACATAAAAAAAAGCAGGAGAGGGGAAATGAGATGAAAAAGAAAAAAAGGATTGCCTCAGCATTACTTGCATTAACCATGGGGGTTTCGTTGTATGCCTCAGCCGCTTATGGTGAAGGCACTGATTCAAAGGAAACCTTCCGAGTCGTTATTAATGGACCAAGTTCTGAAAAAGGAAAAGCAAAGCAAACTACTGGAGTACGATGGGATTTTGGAGATGAAGGATATACAACCACTGTTAATTCGAAACAATATCAAGCTTTACTAAATAATAAAAATTTAACGATTGAGAAGGTTTCAGAAGTACAATTGGATCGAATAGAAAATACTTCAAAAGACAAAATCGGTACAACTGCTATTACATCTCTTCCAAGTGACCGGACACCGTGGGGGATGCAAGCGCTTTATAATGACCCGAATATCACAAGTACATCAGGCGGAGCAGGAATTAAAGTTGCTGTTTTAGATACGGGTACGTATATAAATCACTATGATTTAGTAGGAAGTGCAGAACAATGTAAAGACTTCACCCAAACATCTTCACCTATTGTTAATAATTCATGTACAGACCGTAACGGACATGGTACACACGTCGCTGGAACTGTATTGGCACACGGAGCTTCAGATGGTTTAGGTATTTATGGTGTCGCACCGCAAGCGAAACTTTGGGCGTATAAGGTATTAACGGACAGTGGGTCTGGTTATTCCGATGATATAGCTGGAGCGATTCGTCACGTAGCGGATGAAGCAGTAAGAACAGGCTCAAAAGTGGTCCTTTCGATGTCACTCGGCTCAAGCGGAAAAGATACGATGATTGCTAGTGCAGTAGATTATGCCTATAGCAAGGGAGTTTTAGTTGTCGCAGCAGCAGGTAACTCCGGATATGCGGCCAATACGATTGGATATCCAGGTGCCTTAAAGAATGCCGTTGCAGTAGCAGCCTTAGAAAATGTTCAGCAAAATGGCACCTACCGCATTGCCAATTTCTCATCTCGCGGTAATCCTTTAACAGATGGTGATTACGTGATTCAAGAAAAGGATGTAGAAATTTCTGCACCAGGTGCTGCAATTGAATCAACCTGGTATGATGGCAATTACAATACGATTAGTGGAACTTCCATGGCTACTCCACATGTGTCAGGCTTAGCTGCAAAAATTTGGTCATCTAATTTATCTTGGTCTCACACGCAGCTTCGATCTGAGTTACAAAGAAGAGCGAAACTTTACGACATTAAAGGCGGGTATGGTGCAACGACAGGAGATGACTATGCGTCAGGATTTGGTTTTGCAAGAGTAAAATAATCATAGAGAAAAGCCATCTGATATTTTAGATGGCTTTTCTCGTTACCGTTTGACTACGGAAAGTATAAAAATCGTTGCAATAATTGAAAGTGCCCCCAGCCATTCGATTGGACTAAAGGAAACATGAAGCCAGGCTACGGCTAGAAAGGCGGCAGAGAGTGGTTCAATACAGGCTAGAAGGCTCGCTTCAGAAGCTTTTATGTATTTTAGGCTTTCCATAAAGCAGAGAAACGCGATTAATGTCCCAACTAGAACCACAAATGCAACTGCCATAAAAGAAGAGGGTGACCAGTGACCTTCAAATTTCCATGGAGGATGGAAGAAACTTAAACCAATACCTCCAATCATCATTCCCCAGCCAACGGTTAACGTTGTTCCCCATTTTGAGAGCAGTTTTACCGGGTAAAGAGTATAAAAAGCTAGAGCAAATGCAGATAGTATCCCCCAGCCAAAGGCAGAGCCAGATATCGAAAGTGAATGGATATTACCTTTTGTGACCAGCAGGAATGTCCCTCCTACCGCAAACACTATGGCCATCATCTCATGTTTTACAGGTAATGACTTGGTACGGAAGCAAAAATATAAGGCGATCAGTACCGGTGCCAAGTATTGCAAAACAGTAGCAGTGGCAGCATTCCCTTGCTCTATGGCCATAAAGAAAGTATATTGAACACCGAGCATACCGATAATTCCAAACACAACAAGCTGTAGAAGATCCCGTTTATTTTTCCAAATACTCCATATATTTTGTTTCCCAACTATATCAGCAAAAAGTAATAAACCCAGTCCGGCCAAAAGCAGTCGTATTACCACCAGCCAGTTAGTGCTAAAGCCTTGCTGATGAAATAGGTACTGGGCAACTGTTCCTGAGACACCCCATGATGTTGCCGCGATTAATACTAATAAAATTCCTTTTGTCCGTGGATACGACAAAGAAGCACCAAGTGTAGTCAAATATATCCCCTCCCAATTAAACCATTCTATTAATTTATCAGAAATTGAAAAAGTTTAAAAGAAGATTTTGGGAAAACTTCTGGTTAAAAAAGAAAAGCCATTAGACAGATCATTGTCTAATGGCTTTTACGATTATCTTGGAGTTAACGTTTTAACAGAAATTGCAGGGGAGTAGGAGGTAACGATGCAGCCTTCTAGATTGCTTTCACTTAATAACCCTAGTTGAAGGGCGGATTTAATTTTTGCGTCATCCGGCTTTTTAACAACCTGAACCAGATCGTTCAGTTGTAATTCTTCTAATCTTTTGACGGTAACGTCTTCATTATATTTTTCAATTTTCCTTATTTGCCGTTGCAGCTTATAGCCATTTATCGTGATTTCGGCCTTATTTGCAGGACCTACCAGTTTATTAAAAAAGTCCTGAAACTGGTCCTTTAATTGATTCATTTCCAGTTCAATTTCCTTTTTCTTCTTATTAAGCTCATAATATTTAACCAGCATCTCATCTGTAATGAAGGAATCATTCTGTCTACCCAAGATCCTCTCCTCCTCATCGAACGTATATTCTATTGTATTACCATCAATAAGGGATTAGTACGATTAACCTTCAACAAATTATTTAATAAAACGGAAGAAAGGGGCGAACGAGCAAAAAATTTTCTGACTTACCGGTACCATTACCTAGGTATAATTTCGGATTAGTGAAAATAAGATGAAGATAGTATTTGGCCATGTATTCAGTTTCGCTACATAGGAAGTAAGACTCCCATATTATGGGCAATGCGATATAAAATTGAATAGAGGTGTTAGGGTTGAAGAAGATTTTAAGTATCGTATTTTTTATGTTACTGCTGGCACTATTGGCTGCTTGCGGGAATGATGAACAGACAGCTAGTGAGGAACCGGCAGCAGAAGAAACAGCTGGCAGTGAAGATTCAAGCGGGGATAAGGATTCTGGTACTACAGGAGATTCAACATCAACATCTCTAGCAGGGAATGAAGTTTTCCAAAAGAGCTGCATCTCCTGCCACAGTTCGGGGGACATTACAGGTGGTCAAGCAAAGCTTGATGGTGCAAAAATTCATGCAGATTTTAAAACAAAAGAGGATCTCTTAGCTTTTGTTGAAAAGAATATGCCGAAAAGTGCTCCTGCCTCTTTATCCGCAGCAGAGTACCAAGCAGTAGTAGACTATTTATGGGATCAAAAATAAATAGATTACTATTTAAAGGTATTGGTTCGAAACCAATACCTTTTACATTCACATAAAAAAGTTAAAATTGTACATTATAGAGGTAAGAACACACTATTGAATGGGGAATCCTATGCACCTAGTATTCGAAATAATAGTCAGTTTCATTGTAGAAGTTCTTTTTCATGGTGTCATTCGATGGATGGGGAGGTTGTTTCTTTGGTTTGCCAGGCTGTTTAAGGTATTTAAAAAATAGGTCTCATTTTGATAATAATTGATCAAGATGTCTCCGGATTGCATCAGGATTTCCAGAAATACTTGCTTCTCGACGTTCGTCTTTTTTCATTTTTTCTAAAGATAAAGTTAAAATTCTTTGTTCTGCTGCTTTAGGAATGACGACCACTCCGTCGGCGTCTCCGACGATGATATCCCCAGGGTTTACAGGAACACCGCCACATGAAATGGGCACGTTCACTTCACCAACGCCTGCTTTTCCGCTTGCTGCGACCGTCGTTCCTCGTGAAAAAACCGGGAAATTCAATGCTTTAATGCCGGCAATGTCACGTATCACACCGTCGACCACAAGGCCGCCAATCCCCAATGTTTGTGCCATGCCTACAACAAAATCACCGGCAATCGCCCTGTAGTGGTCACCTTTTGCATCAACCACTAAGATATCACCTGGATTTGCTTCACGGATAGCTTTTAGGACTGAAAGATTTTCACCAACAGGAATTTTCACTGTGTAAGCCCGCCCAGCGAGCTTGTAATTTTCCATTAGAGGTTTAATCGAGGGATGCAAATTATTTAAACCATCCATTGCGTCCGATATGCAGGTAGTTGGAATCCCCAGAAAATCCTTTACTATTTTTTCCACTTCCGTTCCCCCCTAAGCTTAATCATTCACTCTTTATTATACATGCGGCTTGATGGTAAACATTCTATTTTTATTAGAAAATAGCCATAAGGAAAGCTTGGAGATTTTTCTCCAAGCTCTTACAAATCCTGAAATTCTCTCATACGGTCTAAAAGCAATCCGTCAGTTTTGGTATTTTCTCCAACAACAAAATCCGTCATATAGCAGGTTAAATATTGCCCAAAATGGTTTTTCGTATTTAGTAATAACTCGTCCACATAGTAAACACCTTTTGGTATCTGGTCAAGAAGGAGCACAGATAGGGACGCATAAATCCCGCAAGCAACCTGGAAGTACGTTGCGTTTGTTTTGTACTGAGCAAAGATACTTTCATTATCCAGCACGTTATACATATAACGCTCTTTATCTGGATAAACCAGCAATACACCAACTAAATCCTCACCCGTTAACGGTGCTTCCAGGGGATCGAGTACTTTCATTTCAAAATCCCACAAAACATCTGTGTCATCTAAATGTTCACGGATAATTTTAGTCGTATGGTCATTTACCTTATACAAAAACCCACTTTCCATATCAAATAGCCTGCCTAGCGTATAGACTTCCTCATGCGGCATTAAACAGCCATAGAAAACCTTTTTCCCCAAGGTAACTTTAAATTCGATATCATATACATTTTCATATAAAAAAAGCGGTGTACGATTTTTCATGAACATTGGATAGCACAAAATGGCCTCGTCCAGGAAACATTCAGGAGACCAAGTTGTATAGATGACATCCTTTTTTGCCTTCGTTTTTTTCTTGAAAAAAGAACTATCGTGCTCAACAATGTAGCAGCCCAGCGGTTGTTCATCACCATGTTGTTTCATCAATTCAAATGCCATCCACTGTACTACTCCGGGATTCATACCAGAGCATACAATCGCGGTGGTATTTTTAAAAGTGTCTTTATGTTTTTCAAAATAATGAATTCGTTCTATCAGTGGAAACCCTGCGAATTCTTCTTCATGGTCATCAATAAATGTATTTTCTAGAGCAGAATTAATATATTTAATCCCCAGCTGGTCACAGCATTTCAGCATTTCAACCGTATCAGCCCATGAAACATCAATCACAATACTCGTATTGGTACTGGTTAAATGGTATATTATCTGTTCTTTATCGTTAAGGTCAAACTGATGATAGTTCATCCATTTTTCTAAATGAGGATATAGGTTTTGATAATACTGGGGTTCCTTTTGTTTATGATCAATTAAGTGAATCGCACTATTTGTCAAAATTGGATGTATAGGATCTTTGGTATCACTTGCTGCATGATTTAAAATGGAAAGAATAGATTTTGCGACCCCGCCAGCACTTCCCAAAATGGATATAACTGTTTGGCGATCTTTCATTTCAACACCACGTCCATATTTTTTTATAATAAAATATGCTCAAAAGGTGGAAATGGATTGGATTATTATTTAAAAATAACAATTTAGTAATTTTTTTTCACGTTGCCACTAGACCTTAAGTCAGAAGAAGTGATAATAATAGTAGATACAGCATGTAGAGTAGGAGTTGAAGTGATTGAGCAGTACATTTTCAAAATGGTATGATTTTTTTATGGGACCTTTGGAACGTAGGAAGTTTAACAGGGTGCGGGAAGACCTGCTTCAAAGCGCGACAGGGAAGGTGCTTGAAATTGGTTCAGGGACTGGCGTTAATTTTCCTTTGTATAGGAATGCTGACAATGTAATCGCCATTGAACCAAGTCAGCATATGATTGACCAATCACTTTCAAAGCGTAAATTAGCAGTGGTGCCAATTGAAATGGTTAACGCGAGCGCGGAGAGGCTTCCGTTTGAAGATCATACATTTGATACAGTGGTTGCAACACTTGTTTTTTGTACGATACCGAATGTCGAAGAGGCTCTTAAAGAGTTAAAAAGGGTATGTAAACCTAACGGAAAAATACTATTATTTGAACACGTCAAAATGGAAAATACCGTGCTTAGCAGCATGCAGGAAGGCCTCACACCACTGTGGAAAAAAATCTGCGACGGCTGCTGTCTGAATAGGGAAACATTAAAGGCATTTACATCTCAAGGATTGAAGGCAGAGAGAGTAGAAAAATTTTATAAAGACCTCTTTATTGTAGCTGAGCTAAGGAATAGAAAGGAGTAAGTACCTTTTGATTCCCGCTAATCAGCTTTTTTACCTTGGAGGGAATCAAAAACAACTTTTGATTCCCTCTTATCTTCTTTTTTCACTTAGTGGGGAGCCAAAGACACTTTTTGATTCCCTCTAACAAGCATTTTTCACCTAGAAGGGAAGCAAAAAGAAAAACCTCAAAATGAATTGAGGTTTTTACTGTGTTCTGCGGGCAAAGTCGACAAATCTGAATTTGTCAGGACGGTGCCGGGATTCGGTATATTGAAAAAGGCTGGCATCCTCTAAATATACATAGTTTTTGATGACGACAATATTATGAAAACCTTCTAAGTCTAAAAATGAACGATCTTCAGCAGTTGGTTCTTCTACGATAATTTCCTTTTTTGCAAAGCTAATCTTCAGGTTTAAGTCATTTTCAAGGTAGGCATAAATCGAGTTTGCGCAAATTTCCTCCGTAATGGAAGGGACGTATTTTGCAGCAAGATAATCTTTATCAAGAATGATTTTCTTGCCGCCAATTTCCCGGGTTCTAACAATTTTCCAAACTTGGTCCTTTCCAGAAAGCTGAAGCTGCTGCTTGATATAGGCATCCGGCTTGATAATTAACGATAACTCATTGACAATCGTTCTTGGCTTTTTGTCCATTTTATCGGCTAGTTCTTTAAAACTAACCAAGCCCGAAACAGGAAAATCAAATTTATTGATATCAATGACAATCGAACCTTTGCCCCTTACTTTTTGGATATAGCCATTTTGAGCAAGCAGGTTTAAAGCTTTTCTTATCGTTTCTCTTGATGTATCGTATTGTTCCTTCAGTTCATTTTCAGAGGGGAGAAGGGAATTCGGCGGGATTTCACCGCTTTTAATCTGGTCGACAATCGTATTAAAGATAATTTGATACTTATTCGTCATAAAAATCTCCCATTATTTTTTCAAATGATAAACAATGGACTCATAAGGTCGTAACTGAATTTCCTTGGCAAGTTGTGCTGAGTCCTCATAATTTGAGAGTAACACACCATTTGACAAGCCATCAATGTCTAACTTCACTGGGAGAGTAAAGGTCGTGTCTTTTCCATAAAAATTATTCATCACCAACAGCATTTCATCTTCCGTTTTGCGTACAAAAGCAAAGACAGAGTTATGGTCTTCGGAAATCAATTCATAATCCCCGTTCGTGATCACATCATATTCTTTCCGTAACCGGATGAGTTCTTGATAATGATAAAACACAGAGTCTGAATCCTTCATCGCGTTTTCTGCATTAATTTCCTTATAGTTGGCTGCTGTATGAATCCACGGAGTGCCAGTGGTAAATCCAGCATGTTCGCTTGAATTCCATTGGACTGGAGTTCGGGAATTATCACGAGATTTTTGTTTTAAAATCTCAATGATCTCTTGTTCGGCCAAACCTTCGTTTTTCTTAATTTCAAAGATATTTAGTGACTCAACATCACGATACTCATCAATCTTGTCAAACTTCGGATTCGTCATTCCGAATTCTTCCCCCTGGTAAATGTAAGGGGTGCCTTGCATCATATGAATGGTCGTCGCAAGCATTTTGGCTGATTCTTTGTGATACTGCTGATCATCACCAAACCGAGAGACAACACGCGGCTGATCATGATTGCACCAGAAGAGGGCATTCCAGCCTCCGCCTTTATTCATTTCAACCTGCCACTTCGACAATATGTCCTTCAAAGCCCGGAAGTCAAAATCGGCTTTCGTCCATTTCTCTCCATTTGGATAATCCACTTTTAAATGATGGAAGCTGAACGTCATATTGAGCTCTTCTTCACGTGGATTCGTGTAGCGAATGCAATTATCGATGGATGTAGAAGACATTTCGCCTACGGTCATGATGTCATATTTTGAAAATACTTCTTGGTTCATCTCATGGAGGAACTCATGGATTCTAGGTCCATCTGTATAAAATTTACGTCCGTCACTGTTATCTTCAGGGAACTGCTGATTTTTGGATATCAAATTGATTACGTCTAGTCTGAAGCCATCGACGCCTTTTTTTAGCCAGAAATGCATCATGTCATATAATGCTTGACGAACCTTTGGGTTTTCCCAGTTTAAATCTGCCTGGGTAACATCAAATAAATGGAGGTAATACTGGCCAGTGGTTTCATCCCATTGCCATGCTGAACCGCCAAATTTTGATTCCCAGTTGGTAGGAGGGAGGCCGTCTTTCCCATCTTTCCATATATAAAAATCGCGGTATGGATTGTCTTTTGAGGATTTTGCTTGCTTGAACCACTCATGTTCAGTGGAAGTATGGTTGATGACAATATCCATAATGATTTTGATTCCGCGCTTGTGTGCTTCTGCAAGAAGCTGGTCGAAGTCATCCATCGTACCGTATTCTTCTTGAATGTTGTAATAGTCGCTTATATCATAACCATTATCTCGTTGGGGAGATTTATAAATCGGAGTGAGCCAAAGAACATCTACACCAAACTCCTTTAAGTAGTCGAGCTTTTCGATAATTCCTTGGATATCACCGGTACCATTACCGGTCGTATCATAAAAACTTTTTGGATAAATTTGATATACTACTGCTTTTTTCCACCATGTTGCTGCCATGATATACACCTGCCTATAATTTTTGTAACTCTAATAATGAAAAGGAGGGAGATATTCTCCCTCCTAAATAGGAGTATTACTTTTTAAAAGAAAATTTGTTCATACCTGTTTTTGCAAAGATAATAGTTAAGATGAACGGAACTACAATCGCTGTAAGCATAGCTATTGCGAACATCATCATGTGCTGCGGTTGGATGGAAAGGAATCCTGGAAGTCCGCCGACACCAATTGAGTTAGCCATGACATCACTGCCTACAGAAATGACTGCCGCTGTAAGAGAGCCAATCATCGCTGCAAGGAAAGGGAAGCCATATTTTAAGTTAATACCGAACATCGCTGGCTCTGTAACACCTAGGTAACAAGAGATTGCTGCTGGGATTGAAACTTGTTTTTCTTCTTCATTTTTACGATTAATGTAGATCATCGCAAGAACGGCAGAACCTTGAGCAATATTTGATAAGGCAATCATTGGCCAAAGGTTGGTTCCGCCAAGCTCTGACATTAATTGTAAGTCAATTGCATTTGTCATATGGTGTAAACCTGTGATAACAAGTGGTGCATAAGCGAAACCAAAGATTGCAGCAAATAACCAGCCAAATGCAGAAGTCAAGCTTGTATATACAACATCAGAAATCCAAGAACCAATTGTCCAACCGATAGGACCTAAAATGGTATGTGCAATTAATACAGTTGGAAGTAACGCTAAGAATGGAACAACAATCATAGAGATTGAATTTGGAACAATTTTTCTAAGTCTTAACTCTAGGAAAGAGAGTAGGAATCCAGCTAAAATAGCAGGGATTACTTGTGCTTGATAACCAATCATTTCAATTTGAGCAAAGCCAAAATCCCATGTAGGAATTTCTTCCGCTCCCGCAACGCCATAGGCATTTAGTAATTGCGGAGATACTAATGTAATACCAAGGACAATACCAAGGATTGGTGTTGCACCCATTTTTCTAGCGACGGCCCATGTAATACCGACTGGCAGGAAGTGGAACACTGCTTCACCAATTAACCAAAGGAAGGCGTGAACTCCAGCCCAGAATTGAGAAACTTCAACGATTGACTTCGTACCATCTTCAAGCAATTTAATATCACCGATTACGTTTCTAAAACCAAGGATTAAACCACCTACAACGAGTGCAGGAATTAACGGTGTAAAGATATCTGCAAGATGGGCGATCATTCGCTGCAGCCAATTCATATTTTGCTTTGCAGCAACTTTTGCTTCGTCTTTTGTTGTTTCGCTGACTCCAGCTACTTTAACAAAGTCATTATAGAAGGTAGATACATCATTTCCGATGATTACCTGGAATTGTCCTGCCTGGGTAAAAGTACCTTTTACAGGTTTAAGAGATTCAATTTTTGTTACATCAGCTTTGCTAGGATCATTTAGCACAAAGCGCATTCTCGTAACACAATGGGTTACAGCAGCAATGTTTTCCTTGCCCCCAACGTGTTCGAGCAGTTCTTTCGCTGACTCAGTGAACTTCGTCATTATTTATTCCCCCTGTAAGAATTGGAAGTCCCAATTCTTTATATAGTGTATTGTTTCCTTGTATTTACCAATTAATGTGTACGTTTTCAACTCGCCACTTCAACCTGTATATACAAGTATTCTGGTTACGTTTACATTCTAACTTGTATATACAAGCCTGTCAACAAATTATTTTTAAAAATTATCTTGCAGTTATTTTATGATTTACTTATTATAGGAGGTATTATTATAAGTTCATAACTTTTCAACTTTAACGCTTTAAACTGTTGAAAGAATTTTCGGAAAATGATATAATGAACTTGTTTAAATTCTTCTGAGTTTAGACCTCCTAAAACTTGAGCTTAGCCTTGACCACTAAGCTCACCTTTGGCCTTTGACATCTGTCAAAGGTATTTTTTTTGAGTTTTTTGAATAAAAGCTGTATTTTATGAAAAAATAATATATTGTTGCTTATTTGATATAAGGGAGTGTTTAGTATGAAGGGGCAGATTACACCATATTTATCGTTTGATGGAAACGCAAAACAAGCTTTGGAGTTTTATAAAGATGTCTTAGGAGCTGAAATTATCGGTATCCAAACATTCGGTGAAGCTGATTATCCTACTCCGCCAGAAGCAGATAATCGTGTCATGCACGCAAAGCTAAGTAAGGGTGACATTTCGCTTATGTTTTCAGATACCTTCCCAGGTCACTCGGTTGTTGTGGGGAACAATATTACACTTACGCTGGAGCCTGAAAGTGAAGAGGAGATTCAAAACTTGTATGACTCCCTACGGAAAGATGGTAAGGCACTTATGGAGCTTGAGGATACATTTTGGGGTGCCAAATACGCAAGAGTTCAGGATCAGTTTGGGGTAATTTGGGAATTGAATTATCAAAAGTCTTAATCTCAGAGCACTTTTCTAAGTGCTTTTTTGATTGCACAAAAAAAAGAAAGTGGTGGGGCCACTTTCTAAAGGAGGTATTGTATCATGGGTTAATATAATATATGTACCTCTTTGTACATGCATGTAGTGAACATGTCCATTTTTCGAAAATTTTTTCCTTATTCGAGGAACCGTTTTCTTATTTCTGCAGTAGGCAGCATGCAGCTGTCCCTTTTGCCAAACCAGTGATAACGATTTTTTGCCACCATGTCATAAAGGAAATTTCTAAAAAAAGGAGGGAGGACCCTTAGTATCGTTAAGTACTTCCAAAAACCGTCTAATTTCCGGCATATCCGTAATGCTGCACTTGATTTGATATATACTTTTTGCTTTTCAATCACTATAAGACTGTCAATGTGTCTGCTAACACCATATTGCTTTATTAATCGCTGTCCAGTATTACTTTGGAGTGAAGCGAACTTGAAATATCCCTTTGGATCTCGCTTGATAATGAACTGAACAGCGCTATTACAGAGGTTACATATCCCATCGAACAAAATGATTGCTTCCATATTTTCACCCACCCCTTCTACAGTATAAATAATATTTACAAAAAAAGTTAAATGTTAGCAAATTTTCTTGAGACTCTAGAATTCTATCGATATAGTAAGAATATATTAATCTTGATTTGGCCGGAGTAAGGGGGGGAAGTACTGTGGATGCTGCTCAGGGGTTTGATATGTTTTCGATTATCGGTACGCTTTTTCCACTATTTTTTATCCTTGTAATTGGAATTATTTTATTTACTATTTTTAAAGGAATCAAACAATGGAGTTACAATAATACTCAGCCAAGGTTGAATGTGGAGGCGGTTGTCGTTTCGAAACGTACGAAAGTAAGTGGCGGAACTAATGATTCCAGAGCCAGCACTTGGTATTATGTTACGTTTCAAGTTGAAAGCGGTGACAGAATGGAACTAGCGGTAAAGGGATCTGATTATGGTATGCTTGCTGAAGGAGATATCGGGGAACTTGTCTTCCAAGGGACAAGATATCATAGTTTTACACGGAAACAGCTGGTTAACTAGGACACGCGGATATTCGTGTCCTCTTTTAATGCATATAAATTTGCGGGTGGTTGAAATTTAGTTGCGGATGATGGAGTTTAGTTGCGGATGGCTGAATTTAGTTGCGGATAACTGCATTTAGTTGCGGATGGCTGAATTTAGTTGCGGATAGCCTGAATTTAGTTGCGGATAGCTGAAATTTAGTTGCGGATAGCTGCATTTACTGGCGGATAACTAGAAATACTGGCGCATAGCCAGAAATACTGGCGGATAACGGAAATTACTCTCGCATAACAAAAAACACTCTCGCATAACCTCCAAAAACCCCATCAAAAAAAACCTATCCCAAAAAGTTCGAAATAGGTCATTACTACATATATAGTCCAGCCAAAAAGATCCCAAGTGTCTCTTCATAAATTTCATCAAATTGACTCAGAGGGAGGGGGTTAGTACCTTTACCGAGCTCGACGGTAAACCCTGGCCGGCGCCAATCTTGGATAAACCAATCCTTGTACCCAGCATAACTTTCTATGGTTTTGACAGGCTCGTAGCCACTGACTCTTGCAAACTCGTTAACGAGCACCTCTGACTCTGGCGGCTCCAAATTCTCAAATCCCCAGTAGATGACCTCGCCCTGAGTATGAAAGGCTAGAACCCGAGCAAAGTCACGTCTTCTTGTCAAATCTGCCATCGCAATCGCTTCTGGCTCTGATAACGGATGTTCACCTACATAATCCCGCGGTCCAGGTTGTGTAGGATTCCTAGCTTTCTCCAATTCCCAGCGAGCAGGGAACTGGTCATTCAGGTCAACACCTCTAATATTTGCTTTCCAGCCAGAAAAATCAGTACTTCCACGATTTAGTTCGATGACTCTATTTCTCCACGTTTCATTTTCAGGCGGACCATTCAGCACAAGACTTACTCCGTCTGGGTTAACCATTGGAACAAGAGACAGCAAACTTTGCCTATATAATGGAAAAGTCGAAAGACCACGTATGGAGCTTCCGTTCGTAAGCGATAAACAATAATCATTTAAAAATGTCATTAGGATAGGGGTAGTTATCCATTCATTTGCATGAAAAGAAGCATTATAATGAACCCTTTTACTGCCATTACCAATTAGAACTTCTGGAATCCGATTGCCTAGCACTGAATTTCCTGCATTTGTTACCCGGAGAAATGGATAAACGTTTTGCAAACGAGTAATATCACTCATCATACGGCTAAAATCATAATGCTGCTTGCCTTGCACAAGTCTCCAAGTAATCCTAAGTGGAACCTTAATACTTTGCCCGACTACTAGACGATTGGGATTGACATTAGGGTTAGCAAGCAGCAGCGCATCCAGTAACAAATTACGGTTTTGCGCAATACTCCAAAAAGAATCACCGCGTCTGATCTGATAATTCTGCCCAACAAATCCCGGAATTCGTATTCGCTGTCCTGCAGCAAGCTGACTTGGTTGAACATCCCTGTTAGAATCAATAATCAGTTGAATATTAATTCGATACAATTGGCTGTAATACCATAAAGAATCACCTTGTCTCACATAGATGTCCATGGAATCCTCCTGATGGTAAAAATGGTCTTATTTAAAATGTATGCGGGAAAGTTTAGTATATATGTAGGATTTTATATTTGCTTATTGCAGAGGGGTGCTAATAAATAAAAGAGTGCCGCCCTTAGGACACTCTGTGAAAGTTATATAGAGCGAATTGGTCATTGTTACCGAACAGAGGTTATCCTCATCTTTTATGTCATATGAACGGTTTTAATATGCTGCAGATTTAAATAGACAGGGTCACCTTTAGCCGTTAACAATTCCACGAAGTTATTTTTTATTCCCATTATTTTCCCCATACCATTCTCGTTTTCCCCGACATTAAATACAATTAATGTCCCAATCAATTTTTCAATCTGGACTTCAAACGATCGTGCGAATGTTATGTTTGATGGATTTACCGGTAGATTTGCATTGCTTAAGCCATAGGGACGCTGGTTATTGGTATAAGGAATTAACCATTTTAAGTGGTTAAGGGATATAAACATTGTTTTGTAAATAGGGGAGTAAAATACAAAATAATTATTCATAATACTTATAATGTAACCATGTATAGCTTGTTTACTAGTTACAACTATTTCCGTGAAAATACCCTTTGCAGCCGTTAGTGTTTTTCGTAGTGAAATTTCCTCATTAGGATTAAAAATAGGGGATTGATCATCTGATAGAGTGATAATTTCATCAATTTCTTCTTCTTTAGGAAACTTCCAATTTTGTATATGCACGGTAGGAATGTATAAATAATCGTAACCGTTGTAGATAACCCACAAATCACTGCCAATGTCGATTAAAATTCCGCTTATGGGTTTATTACCGGAGATTTCTAGTTTTATATAGGTACCAATATGGTCTTTTAATTTCATTTAATCACATCCTTTCTACTAAAATGATTCTACAAAAAGAGCGGGTGCACATAACTAGATGTTACTAGGAAGAATGCCCAGCTCTTTATTGTAAAATTGTAATTGGCACAGGAATAGAGAATTTTGGTTTACGGATAGTCATTAACTGCCATTAACTTGGGGGGTGATTAAATACGTCTTTGTGAGTTATTTCGATTTGGCCATCCTGAGAAGATGGATCTTCGGTCAAAATCAGGTTTAGCTGGTTCACCTGAAAACCGAGACGCCCCAACTTCTTGTGCCTTAGGTTTTTTATCCTCTGTTTTACTTTCCACAATGTTCATTTTTGCCTTTTCTATTTTCATAAGTGGATTGGTATCAATGGTTTCTTTTACCTTTTTCACTTTATTTAATAGTTCCTTCGTAGAATTCGCAGTTACTTCTTTTTTTAGTGCAGGTTCAGCTTTGATTTGCTCGCGTACAGGCTGTTTTACCTGAGCTCTTTTTTCGATGGAAGGAGCAGCAGATTTTTGAATACTATCTTTATCATGTTTTACGATATTTTGAATAACCACTTCTGATTTTTGCTTTTTACCATCCTCTTGATTTGTTTGCGGTATTTCCGTTCTTGACCATTTACCATCTGTGCTTGGTTTTACACTTTGCTGCATGTTTTCATTTTGAGCACTTTGCTTTTTCTCTTCTTTTTTGTTTTGATTACTGATTTTTGCTATTGGTAATGCGGATTTGATAGGTTCTGCCCAGCCCTTTATCTCATTTTCCGGTTGATTTACAATTACTTTTGGAGAAACCATTGCGTCATTGTCTACCAGATTTACGACTTGTTGAACATTAGATTCCTGTTTGTCAGCCTTCATAAAAACTTCAGTTTCGACATAATTGTCATCTGTATCTTCCGCTTTACTATCGGAAACAGCTGATTCCGTTTCATTTTTATTTTCTTCTTGTTTTTCTTCCTTCCGATAGCCTTTTAATATATTTGCAATGTGGGAAATCTTGATTAAAATTCGATTTTCACCATTGATTAGCGTAACAAAGTCGGAATCGACGAAACCTAGGACACCATCAAAAGATTGCTTATTTAAACACAATATAGATACCCATGAATTCTTTAAAGAGTTTAATAAATCCGCTAAACTCTGAGTTTTCATAAATTCCGTGGTAATTTCTTCACCTTTAAATTGTTTCGTGTTTTTTGTTATAGCATGAATATTATCAATGCTATAGTAATAGACGTATCCCTTTTCGTCTTCTAGAATAATATGATCAGACTCTACGCCCATTAATTTTCCTTTTATAATTTCTTCACCAACATATAAATTTACATTGTAGCCTTTTAGTAAATCCACGGTTGATGAAAAATTATCAGATCCCATTCAATGTTCCTCCTTAGGGTAAATTTGTCGCTTCTCATGTAAGAAGCGACAAGGGTTTTATATTTTTACTGTCTTACTTGTGCGTTTTCTGCACGTACCACTCTTTGTCTCACAACTTGTTTTTCTGTTTGAGACATAGTGTTCTCTTCTTTACCTTGATCTTTATTTTCTTCTTGTTTTTCACTTTCGATTTTTAATCCATAGCTAACATTTCGGATATGCCACATAGATACACGGACAACTTCTTCTTTACTAATTAATGAAACAAAGTCTTTGTTAATTTCGCTGATTACACCTTCAAGTTTTTCAGGACCTCCACGGTTAATTCTTACCCATTGGAATTTTAGGCATTCTAGAAGACCTTGGAAGCTTTCAGCACTTTTATATTCGAAATTCTCCGGAACCTCAATTCCTAAATCCATGGTATCCTTTGAATTTTCTGTTACACTTTTGACATGGTGCGTATTGTAATAAAGCACACCATCATCCTTAGTCAAAAGAACTAGATGGTCATCAAGAACGGCCATTAATTTACCAATTCTTGATTCTGGTCCTCCTCTGTCAACCTTGATCGTCTTCCCCACTAAAGACTTCCACATGTCGTTATTCATACAATATTTATCCTCCTTTAATTAAATAAACATTTACACTGCATTTATATGTGTCACGGTATGATGTTGTACTAAACGACGAGCCTTTTTTCTTACCTTTTTGTAAAAATAGGCAAAAAAAGAAGTATATGGAGTCCATATACAAGGGAATTGGTCATAATGAAGCGAGTTCTTTCGTTAAATAGCCATTTCTGTTCTTAATAAATGTGAGAATGACGTCTTTTTCTTTATCAAAATATTTCTCTTCCATATTTATATAGGGATCTGTCCTAATAAATGGTTTTAATGTTTGAAATTGCTCTTCAATTATTGGCTCTAGCGTTTCGATATTAAAGTAAGTATCTAAGATGGAAGACAGGATTTCTTTGTATCGTAATCTATATGGTTGAATATGGAGAAGTCGTCCAGTTAAGGTATTATACCCAGTGATGGGGACGAAATCGTAATCAAGCTTCCTTCCGTGAAGGTCTCTTCCCCAGGTCCCATCATAATCCCAAGGGGTAATTTCAAACAGGTTGGTTTTGCTATTTAGATAGAGAGCATAGTTATGGATAAAGCCATCAAAGTTCTGTGTACAAACGACACCAGCAAGCCATCTAAGATATTTCTCAATATCTAGGATTTTACCAACTTCTTTTTCAAATTCCTCATTAGAGAAGGTGTTGATCATTTCAATAAAATCCTCTAATAAAGACAGGTCTTTTTCCTCACCATATTTTATCGTATAACCTTCATCTAAACTCGTTTTTAATTCATTCTCGGGAGAGATTAACGAGAAGTTTGCAAAATAATTCGTGGCATATATGATTGGCCCATCAGGAAGATTTCTTTTTTTCAAAAGATGTTGGTCAAAGGATTCAAGTTCTAAATATATTCCTTTACAAAAACCATTGATATAAAGAAGCACGTGCTTGGAGTGTGGAGAAATAACACCAATGGTATCAAAAAAGTCGAGAGAGAGTTTGTTTCGGCTGAGCGAAATATCATCATATTCTGCATTTAAATGAATTTCGTGAGCTGCTTCGAAGAGATAAGGGTTTTGGAAGATGATATTGTAGGATTTTTTCTTCTTTTTTCTAATGACATTTCCCCGATACGCGATTCCTATTTTGTAGCGTTTATTGTCAATTTTTAATAAAGCTGGGACATGTTCATCCTCCCAAATATCATCCTCCAACTTTTGTAACCGTTTTGGATTAATGAAGATTTCGTATTTTAACACGTAAATACTCCTATACATACATTTTTTCTAGATAGTATGCGGCACCCAGGTTGAATGTGCAGTATAAACATCCAGCATTTCTTTAATGGACAAATGTCAACACTCAAATATTTTAGAAATGAATGTAAAAAAATAAATGTTTGTCTATATCAAGTGCCACTTTATTACCATAAATTAGAAAGTGAAAAGAATATATTTATGGAAAGTGGTGGAAAACCCAGATGAAGAAGGACATGAATCAGATGCTGTCAAAAGCTAAGGATAATGGAGTCGTTTTATTTCTAAACAATAATCCAGATGAAAAGCATGACAAAAAATGTTTCTGTAATGATGATTCAGATTCCAGTGGCAGCAAAGGGTCAGACGGAAGTCAGGGGTCTAAAGGAAGTAAAGGATCAAGCGGCAGTCATGGGACATGCGGCAGTAAAGGCAGTAAGGGCTCTGATGGAAGCAGCGGTTCTAAAGGCTCACGCGGTTCTGGCGGGTCCAGACGAAAAAAAGGACCAAAAGGCCGAAAAGGTCCGAAGGGTCCAAAAGGAAGAAAGGGAAAACACAGTTCTGGTGGAAGTAGAGGTTCAAAAGGATCCTATGGTTCCAGTGGAAGTAAGGGATCCACAGGTTCACATGGCTCTGGCGGAAGTAAAGGATCCAAAGGTTCACGTGGCTCTGGCGGAAGTAAAGGATCCAAAGGTTCACGTGGCTCTGGCGGAAGTAAAGGGTCTTATGGCGGTTATGGTTATGGCGGGAAAGAATCGGGCGGCAGCAAGGGAAGCAAGGGCTCTGGTGGAAATAAGGGCACCAAAGGTTCAAGAGGTTCCGGCGGATCTCGTCGAAATAAAGGTCCTAAGGGTCCTAAAGGTCCTAAAGGTCCTAAAGGCCCTAAGGGCAGAAGACGCGGACACGGTTCTGGCGGCAGCAAAGGCTCCAAAGGCTCTCATGGTTCTGGCGGCAGCAAAGGATCCAAAGGCTCTCATGGTTCCGGCGGAAGTAAAGGCTCCAAAGGCTCTCATGGTTCCGGTGGAAGTAAAGGATCCAAAGGCTCTCATGGTTCCGGCGGAAGTAAAGGATCCAAAGGCTCTCATGGTTCCGGTGGAAGTAAAGAATCCAAAGGCTCTCATGGTTCCGGCGGAAGTAAAGGATCTAAAGGCTCTCATGGTTCCGGCGGAAGTAAAGGATCCAAGGGCTCTCATGGTTCCGGCGGAAGTAAAGGATCCAAGGGCTCTCATGGTTCCTGCGGGAGTAAAGGCTCTAATGATGGTTATGGTTATGGCGGAAAAAAAGGATCTAAAGGCGGTAAGGGCTCTGGCGGCAGCAAAGGGTCTAAAGGCGGTCATGGTTCAGGCGACAAGAAAGGATCCAAAGGCGGGCACGGTTCAGGCGGCAAGAAAGGATCCAAAGACGGTAAAGGTTCTGGCGGCAGCAAAGGGTCTAAAGGCAGTAAGGGCTCTGGCGGCAGCAAAGGATCTAAAGGCGGTAAGCACTCTGGCGACAGCAAGGGGTCCAAAGGCAGTAAAGGCTCTGGTGGCAGCAAAGGATCTAAAGGCAGTAAAGACTCCGGCGACAGCAAGGGGTCCAAAGGCGGTAAGCACTCTGGCGGCAGCAAGGGGTCCAAAGGCGGTAAAGGCTCTGGTGGCAGCAAGGGATCCAAAGGCGGCAAGCACTCTGGCGGAAGCAAGGGATCAAAGGACGGTAAAGGCTCTGGAGGAAGCAAAGGATCCAAGGGTGGTAAAGGCTCTGGCGGAAGCAAGGGATCCAAGGGCGGTAAAGGCTCTGGCGGAAGCAAGGGATCCAAGGGCGGTAAAGGCTCTGGCGGAAGCAAGGGATCCAAGGGCGGTAAAGGCTCTGGAGGAAGCAAAGGATCCAAAGGCGGTCACGGTTCCGGTGGTACCAAAGGAAGCAAAGGCAAGGACTCCAAAGGAAAAAAATAAAAAATCCCTAACCGGTACTCCTGGCGTACCGGTTTCTTTGTGGTACCCATTAAATTCATAAGACAGCTGCCTATAAAGGAAACCTCTAGGCATTGGTTTAGCTGCAAAAAAATAGGCGTTAATCCAACCATTATTGTAAGAAAATTTCTAGATACCCGCTGATTTACATAAATTCAAGATATTCGTTTAGTTCAAGCCTCTAAGAATCTACGTATGATAAAGCAAAGGACAAGAAAAGACATGAAAAGGAGATTTCTTAGAATGAAATTTTAGATAGATTGAAAGGAGAGAAATAACATATATGTATCAACCATCGACGGTGATCATAACCATATTTGCATTTTTTCTAACCATGGTGATGATTTTTATCCGTCCGAAAAATATGAATGAAGCTATTCCAGCAACGATTGGGGCAGTCATTGTGATGTTAAGCGGCAGCGTTTCTCTGGCAGACTTAATGGATATAAGTTCGAAAGTAACAGGCGCTGCTGTTACCATTATTGCAACCATCGTTATGGCGATTGTGCTTGAAAGTTTCGGCTTCTTTAGATGGACGGCGGCACTGATGTTAAAAGTTTCGAAAGGGTCCGGAATTCGTTTATTCTGGTATACATTATTACTGTGCTTTTTGATGACGATGTTTTTCAATAATGATGGCAGTATTTTAATTACCACACCAATTCTCATTCTTATATTTAAAAATATCGGTTTAAAGAACCGCCAAAAAATTCCATATCTATTAAGCGGCGCCTTAATCGCAACCGCTTCTAGTGCTCCAATCGGAGTAAGTAATATTGTTAACTTAATAGCATTAAAAATTATCGGAATGGATCTATACCTTCAGACTGCAATGATGTTTGTTCCGAGTACAATTGGATTACTGTTTTTAGCCTATCTGCTCCTCCTCGTTTTCAAGAAGGACATCCCTAAAGAAATCAGACTTCATTCCTACACACTGCCATTGTTAAATAACAACCGTTACCATCCGTTACAAAGAAAAAACGAGGATATGTTTGAAAAACAAAAGAAGTTAATGATCCAAATGCTCATTTTTGTCTTTATCGTTAGAATCAGCCTTTTTGTCGCCTCGTTTTTGAATATATCTGTTTCTTTGGTAGCCGTATTAGGTTCAATCATTTTACTAATTTGGAGATGGATTCATTTAAAGAAAAATCCAAAAGACGTTTTATTTAAAATCCCTTGGCATATCTTGATTTTCGCTTTTTGCATGTATGTCATCATATACGGATTACACAATATCGGGTTAACAGCCTATTTGGTAGAACATCTGAGTTCTATTGTAAATGGCAGTTTACTTCACGCAAGCGTTACCATGGGAATCATAACGGCTTTCCTATCAAATCTATTTAATAACCATCCGGCCTTAATGGTATCGACACTTGCATTAACTGAGATGGGATTAGAGCCATTATTAACGCAGACCGTCTACTTAGCAAATATTATAGGAAGTGATATCGGTTCCTTAATCCTGCCAATTGGTACTCTGGCAACATTGATTTGGATGGATATCCTGAAGAAAAATAATATAAAAATAACGTGGCTGGAGTATATTAAAGTTACAATAATTGTCATTCCGCCAACGCTTGTTTTTACTCTAATTGGTCTGTACCTATGGCTGCTACTGGTATTTGTTTAAATTTAGTGGAAAGGATTCACCTTATGGTGGTCCTATTTTTCTTTGGATAGAAAGGAAGTTAAGGTGGACAACATGCATAATAAGGGGAAGCAAACAGACGTGATCATTATCGGGGCAGGTTTATCAGGCCTAGCAGCTGCACGTACCTTGATGAAAAATGGGAAGACTGTTACAGTCCTTGAAGCTCAATCACGTGTAGGTGGAAGAATACTTAGCACCTCCATAAAGGGTAGTATTTTTGATTTAGGTGCTCAATGGGTTTCTCCACACCAACACCGCATACAAACCTTAATAAAAGAGTTCGGACTTACCACCACTTCTACCTATAAAGAAGGTACCTCTTTATATGCCTTATTAGGCAAAAAGAAACGAGGATTAGGTAATAAACCACCTTTTTCGCGACTGTCACTACTTGATATTACATCAATCGAACATGCAGTGAAGAAGATGTTAAAAAACATCGATCCATTAAAACCATGGAATTCGCCTTTGGGACAAAAATTAGATTCACTCACTATGGAAACATGGTTAGAAAAGAAAATGTTTTCAAAATACGGTAAAGCATTTTACCGTCAGGTTTATGAAGAAGGGTTATGTGGAAAATTGAGTGAAGTTTCCGTCTTGGATTTAATATGGAATATTAAAGCAACTGGAAGTTTTGATCAGTATCTTAGTGCTGAAGACGAATGGATTACAAATGGTGCGCAAGAAATTCCAAATCGAATTGCAGAAGAATTGGGTGACACCGTCCTGCTAGATCATAAAGTGTTGCGGATTGATTGGGGCGATTCAGAAGTAAAGGTGTACACAGACCAGGGAATGTGGTTCAGTAAAAAAGTAATTTTGGCAATTCCACCAACACTAACCAATCGAATTGTCTACCATCCACCATTACCTTCTTCAAGAGACCAGTTATGTCAACGGGTTTGGCAAGGATCTGTCATTAAATGTGTCATGGTATACGAAACTCCTTTTTGGCGGATTCGTGGTGAAAGTGGAATCGCTTTCCATGACTATGGACCAGTTAAGGCTACAATCGATGGTTCAAATCCTAGCCGAACGGAGGGGATTCTAATCGCATTCATCACCGGTGAAGAGGCACGTAGACTCGGAGAACTTTCTAACGAGGAAAGAAAAAAAGAAGTATTGAACTGCATCTCTTATCTTTTTGGACATGAGGGATTGAATCCTAAAGGATATTTTGATAAGGACTGGTCCGCAGACCCTTGGGCACGAGGTGGTTACGCTGGTCATTTCCCACCTGGTGTACTCTCACAATTTGGAGAGGCACTAACCAAACCCATTGGACCCATCCATTGGGCTGGAAGTGAGACTGCGACTGAATGGCGGCTATACATGGAAGGTGCCTTAGAAGCAGGAGAACGAGCTGCTTTAGAGGTGATAAGAAAACTTACATAATATTAATTAATGGTAAAATTGGTAAATATTTCTTCGAAAACAACATTTTGTCGTTTACAATAAATGACAGAGTGTTTTTTTATTTTTGAAGTAAAGGGGAAGATTTTTTGCTTGAAGTTAAGAGTTTAACAAAAAATTATGGCGACAAAACGGCAGTTGATAATTTAGCATTTTCCGTTTCTTCCGGTGAAGTTTTTGGACTGCTCGGTAGAAATGGTGCAGGGAAGACAACTAAAGATTAAAATGATGCTTGGGCTGGTTACTCCGGATGAAGGCAGCGTAATGTGGAAAAATCAAAAGGGGTTGAAGGGAGCTTCGTTCGGTTATTTACCGGAGGAGAGGGGCTTATATCCCAAGGCAAAGGTAGTTGACCAACTTTCTATTTTGCTAGATTAGAAGGCATGAACAAGTCAACTATTAAAAGAAGTATCGACTATTGGCTGGATCGGTTTGATATCGAAATCTATAGAAATAAGATGGCAGGCGACCTCTCGAAAGGAAATCAACAAAAGGTCCAATTAGTTGCAACATTATTACATAATCCTGACCTCATCATCCTTGATGAGCCATTTAGCGGGCTGGACCCCGTTAACACCAATCTCTTAACCGAGGTTATTTTGGAAGAAAAACAAAAGGGAAAAGTAATTATTATGTCCAGTCATCAAATGGAACAGGTAGAGAAATTCTGTAAAGAAGTTGTCATTATGAAAGACGGGCAAGCGTTGTTAACCGGAGATTTAGAAGCGATTAAGGACTCTTATTGATTAATGTATTTGTCTCTCTTTGGTAATGTGGATAAATTAAAATCATTTTGTCAGAAGCAGCAATACTCATTTGAACAGGAAGAGAAACGAATCATTATTCCTTTAAAGAAAGAACAGGACCCTCTCACGGTTTTGACGCAATTAAAAAATGACGATATTACTGTAAGCGAGGCCACCTATCTACAGCCGACCCTTCATCAAATTTTCGTTGAAAAGGTGGGGTCTTAATATGAACGCATTATGGACAGCGTATCTTTTTCACATTCGAGAACAAATACGAACAAAAGGATTTCGCATCACATAGATTGTAATTTCTCTTATCATCCTTGGCTATTTTGCTTATAACCATTTTCCTCAAATGAAAAAGAGGTCTTGTCGTTGGCGCTTTAATGGTTGGTATCAAGACCATGATGGATCCCACAGGCGCACTCATAACCTTTTCGACCTATTTCCCGTTCTTTTCACCAATTGTAGCGTATTCAAAATTTGTAATAGGAGAGCTTACAACACTGGAATTAATTATCAGCGGCACCATTTTAGTCGCTTCAATCCTATTACTTGCAATAGGGGCTTCTAAGATTTATGTGAAAGGTGTAATGGTATACGGCGAAAAATTCTAATGGTCTCATTTGAGTGCCATGTTTAAAAAATAAGAATATACAAAAAGAGCCATTAGGTCTAAATTATGATCCTATTGGCTCTTATTTTTGAAAGGAGACTTTGATAATCTGATGAAAAAAAGGATACAGCAAATATCCAATGAAAAATCCAAGTACATTTAGCATGAAATCATCGATATCAAGGCTGCCTCTCCCCGTAATAAATTGGAGTAACTCTATTAACGAAGTGAAAAGAAGTGGGAGATAGAATAATTGAAAAGGTGAACGTTTTTTTACAATTAAAAATAAACCAAACGGACCTCACGTACTATTTCTTTCATTATAACCCAATTCATATATTACCTTTCCTATTTTTGGGGAAAAGTAAGTTAAGATTATAACATAGGAAGTGAACCATGGATTTTTTGTCTATCTCACAAAATGTTTTGGAATACATAAGAGAGTATTTAGTTTTAAAACTGCTCATTATGGTTTTGTTTTTGTTGACAGCTACTTATTTAATTAATCGCACAGTAGCTTGGTTCTTTACAAAATCAAATTTATTAGATGAAGAAGTAGAGCAAACCATTCAGGGTGTCATCCGGTCCACCTTACGATACGCAGTGGGAACCATTCTTCTTATTTTTATTATTGGTCAATTTGTTGATTTGAAGGGAATTCTCGCTGGTGCAGGGATTGTAGGGGTCATTATTGGGTTTGCAGCACAGCAAATGTTAAAGGACATTCTTCTTGGTTTTGTCAGACTATCTGATAAAGAATTCCGTGTCGGTCATTTCGTCACTTTTAACGGTCAGATTTCTGGAACGATCGAGGAAATCGGCATTCGTTTTATGCAAATTCGGGAATGGTCAGGGAAGCTTCTTACCATTCCACATGGTGAAATAAGGACGATACATAACTATAACAAAGGTAGAATGCGTGTTATCGAGAAAATTACTGTCAGCTATCAAGAGGACCCACAAAGAATCAAAGAATTATTAGAAGGCGTTTGTGTTACTTGTAATGAAAAGCTTGGTCAAAGTTTATTAAGGAACCCAGATGGATCTCCGGAAGAAAGTTTTCAATACGTTGGAATAACAGACCTAAATCCCAACTTAAAATATGTTGGTTATGAGTTTTGTGTAATAGGATTAGTAAATCCAGATGATTATTTTGAAACTTCTCGACAGGTCAGGTTTGAGCTTATGTCTGTATTTTATGAACACCAAGTTCAAATGCCTGCATCTAACTTAGCCTTACTGCCACAGCCTAACTATAATGAAGAGCGAGGTAATGACATTGGAGGATAAAGCAAAGCTTCGTTTAACATCAACTGAAATGTCGACATTATGGACCCAAATATTTAAACGATTCACTTGCTTCATGTGTTAGCACTCACTTTTTAGAAAAAGTAGAAGATGTAGAAACCCGTCCGATTATTGAATTTGTCCTACAATCATCAAAAAATAATATTTCAACCATGCAAGAGCTTTTTAGAAAAGAGAATTTCCCGATACCAGTTGGTTTTAATGAAGATGATGTACATGCTCATGCACCGAAACTGTTTTCCGACACTTTTGTACAAATGTATTTTAAAAATATGTCTATACTTGCTATGGCAGCAAGTAGTGCAGCACTGGGTTTGGCAACACGGCCGGACGTTGTTGATTAATCATGGTTGGTTGGAAGGACCACCTCAAGCAGAGGATCGTGATCAATTAATTAAGGGTTAAGAAAGATCTCAGAATATAGCCCATTCCTAGGACATCTATCCTTCATACAGTAAAAGAAAATTTTTTTTGCAGGGGGATGAAAAATATGTTGAATGAAAGATTCGGAGGTCATCATGGCGGACACCATGGTCACTATCATGGTTATGGATATGGAGGATTTGGCGGAGCCCTATTTGTGGGAGGTTTACTAGGAGGTTTGGCAGCAGGAGCATTAGGTTCACCGGGCTATGGTGCTTATCCTTATCCAGTCTCAGCGCCTTATCCGGCACCTGCACCATACCCAGGCTATTATCCTTATAGCGGCTACCCATATTATTAAATTAGTAACTTACAGCCCTTTCTAAGCGGAAGGGTTTTTTTTGTATTATTTTTCAAATAAACCAAGTTTTCCATTGAAAAACTTGAACTATTCGACCTATCCCTGAATATATTTTAGAAAGAGAGCTTAGGGAGGGAAGAGGATGACTTTCCGTGCTGACCATATGTCAGAACCACGCCGTAGAATGATACAGTTTATTAAAAATAACGGATCCTCATCAACGAGTGAGCTGTCTTCCTTCTTAGAAATAAGCGGTGAGGGAGTACGGCAGCACCTTCTTCAATTAGAAAAAGAAGGATGGGTAACTCGTTATTCAGAAAACAATGGTGTTGGCCGTCCTGTACTACAGTATCGATTAACCACTGCCGGTGAACATCTATTTGAAAAAAATTATGATCACTTAACGATTGAAGTTCTAGATACATTAACTAATTCTCTTGGAGAAAAAGCACTAAAAAATTTACTTTCCGCGATGATTGAACAAAGAATCCGCCAGTGGGAACCAAAATTAAAAGGATTAAATACAGAAGAACGTCTAAATGTTTTAAAGGACTTCTATAAGAAAGATGATTCATTTATGGAATTAGAAAATAAAAATCGCACTTATTCCCTGATTGAACGTAACTGCCCATTCCATAATGTTGCATTGAAGCGGCCCATACTTTGCAGTGTAACTGTTTCTGTTTTAACACATTTATTAGGATGTTCTGTCAAGCGAGAGAAACGACTTCAGAATGGTGATGGCTGTTGTGTTTTTCAGGTTCTTTTGGATGAACCCCTTAGTGAAAACACTCCTCGTATCATCATTGAGGATGAGTAGTCCTAAAAATCATAAAGGGACGATATGATCATGACGAGTGAGCAGTTACAGGTTTTAAGTAAAAAGTTTCCACACTTATTTACCTCTGAAAACGAAAACTTCACCAATATTACCCAGTTTTCTGAGGCCGTAAAACAATTAATTAAACTGTGCGGCGATGACCCGAAGCGTGATGGTTTACTGGAAACTCCTTTTAGAGTCCTTAAAGCATTTCTTGAGTACACTGAGGGTTATCACGAAGATCCGAAAGTTCATTTAGAAAAGACGTTTGATATTCATCATAAAGGCCTCATTTTAATAAAAGATATTGAGTTTTACTCATTATGTGAACATCACTTTTCTCCATTCTTTGGAGTCGCACATATTGGATATATTCCTAAAGATAAAATTACGGGTCTTTCTAAGATAGGGCGATTAGTGGAAGGCTACGCAAAAAGATTTCAAGTTCAGGAAAGATTAACGACACAGATCGCAGAAGCGATTGAAGAAGTATTGGATCCAGAAGGAACGATTGTGGTAGTTGAAGCAAAGCATATGTGTATGTGCAGCAGAGGAATAAAGAAGGCAAACACCGTTACCACAACATCCAGTCTTCATGGAATCTATGAAAATCGACCAGATCTTCGAGCTGAATTTTATTCACTCATAAAAAACACAAGGGAGTAAGAATAAATGAATAGAGTTTCAGGATAATGATTTTATATAAGCAGCAAGGATGACATATAGGTGGTGTCATTCTTTTTTTGCTTATAGAGAGCCTTTTTTTAGGAAAAAGCCACAAAGGAAGGGTTTGTCTTTAACGTTTATATGATTCTTTCAATACTATAGTAATAAAAGGCAGGTGAGTAAAGTGTACTTGGTCGGCTTTTATTCGCCAAAGGCGAAATCAGGTGTTACGGAATTATCATTATCTATTTATCATTGGCTTAAAATGAATACCGATTTATCGGCTGCGTTTATTTCTTACGGAACATTGGAAAAGGAAGGTCTATCTGAAGAGGTAATCCATGAATTTTCTAAACTATCTCTCCCCGAACAGAAACGAATCGTTAAAAATATGAAAAAAGAGTACGATATTATCATATATGATGCCTCGAGTCAGCTTTCTGAAGGAGTATTAAAGCTTTTGCCTATTGTCGATCGATTATTTGTCGTCGGTGAAGAAAATTCAGACTTTGCTGTCAAACTCCATCAAATCATTCAATTCAACAAAATCTTTGATAAAAGTGTGAAGAGTTTCATCCAGCATTTAAAAGGAAATAAAACCTTTATCATCCGTGAAAATAAGGAAGGGCGTGTGATTGGCTTTAATTATACAAAAAAAGAGACAAATGATATTGGGCAAATGGTATATAGAGATTATGTAACGCGGTATTTAGAAGAAAAGTTTATTGAGAAAAACGAAAAAATCTATAAAAAAATTAAACAAATCCCAAAAGAGACTTTGTTTCGAGGCTTATATGAACTTGGCATAGATTTTGAGAAAGCACTGCTATTTCATGAATATGTTCTTTTACGTGAAGCGTTAGGGCAAAATTATGAGGAAGCACTCGAAAATCTTTTTCCGCTATTAATCAATTCATCGTTTGAAGAAATACTAGAAAAATTCCAGAATGAAATTAAATTTATCGCAAAACTAAAATTATCCTAAAAAAGTCAGGAACAATATTCCTGGCTTTTTACTGATTAGGATTATTAGTATTAAGTATAAATACTTAACAAATTTTCAACTTACGGTATAATATTTTTATAAAATGGTTGAAGATGTAATCTATTTCTATTACTATTTTTATGTAGAGCCAAAGTTGAAAGTGAGTGGACAGTATGGGCCGTAAATGGAACAATATTAAAGAAAAGAAAGCTTCAAAAGATGCAAATACCAGTCGTATTTATGCAAAATTTGGAGTTGAAATTTATGTAGCAGCGAGAAGGGGCGAACCTAATCCTGAATCGAATCAGGCATTAAAATTCGTTTTAGAACGTGCAAAAACATACAATGTACCCAGACACATTATTGACCGTGCGATAGACAAAGCAAAAGGTGGATCAGAAGAAAGCTACTCTGAGCTTCGTTATGAAGGTTTTGGACCAAACGGATCAATGGTTATCGTTGATGCGTTAACAAATAACGTGAACCGTACCGCTTCTGACGTACGTGCTGCTTTTGGTAAAAATGGCGGGAACATGGGTGTCAGTGGATCTGTTGCCTATATGTTTGACGCAACAGCGGTTATCGGTCTTGAAGGTAAAACAGCGGATGAAGTTCTAGAAATCCTAATGGAAGCGGATGTAGATGTTCGTGACATTATCGAAGAAGATGAATCGGTTATCGTTTATGCTGAGCCTGATCAGTTCCATGCTGTTCAAGAAGCATTTAAAAATGCCGGTATCACTGAATTTACTGTTGCAGAATTAACGTTGCTTGCTCAAAACGAAGTGACACTTCCAGAAGACGCTCAAGCAAAGTTCGAAAAAATGATTGATGCATTAGAAGACCTAGAAGATGTTCAGCAAGTATACCACAATGTGGATTTAGGTGAATAAGACTTGAAGAAGACCTTTGTTTTGACAAAGGTCTTTTCTTTTAGATGAGATGATTCGTAAGGTAGGTGGAAAAATGTCGAAAACAATAAAAATTCAACAGCCAAAAATACCAGATGGTTTAACAGCTAGAACTTTTCAATCGATGGAAGATCCTTTTTATGAAATGTGTATCATTAGTGATTGTTCCATCATAAGTGAAGAAATACATAGAATACGTTTCGAACAAGTCATTTTTAAAAATGTTACCTTTTTGGATGTCTCTTTTAGAAACATCGAATTAACAGATGTTATCTTTGATCACTGTGATTTATCTAATACAGATTTTAGAGATGGCAGCATTCATCGGGTTGAATTTAAAGAATCAAAAATATTAGGGCTTAATCTTTCGGACGCTTCGCTTGGGAACGTTCTATTTGAAAATTGCAATGCAAATATGATTTCATTTGGTTATTCCAAACTAAAGCAGGTACAATTCCATTCTTGTTCACTTCGAGGCGCTGACTATTATGAATCCAAATTTTATAAGGTAGGATTTAAGGACTGTGATTTAAATGAAGCCAATTTTGAACAAACCCCTTTGAAAGGGATTGATTTAAGCAGCTGCACCTTTGATACCATCAATGTATCCATAAAAGACCTCGCGGGCTGTGAAGTTACAGCAGATCAAGGCTTAGGATTTGCACGATTATTAGGATTGATAATAAAATAAAGCTTATCGGGAGCAGTCATAACGGATTGCTCCTTCTTAAGTAATGGGAAAAATACATCACGTTCATCAATCCATTAGCATGAAATAAAAATGGATACGGCAAACTAAATAAAAAAAGGGGATATATACATGAAACAGGGTCTGGATTCTAAAGTACTTTCAGTATTAGAAGATAAAATCCAATTAATTCGTACGGAGAAAGGTGCCATTTATTTAGTGGGTCCTATTAAACTTCCCGTTAATCTTTACGGTGAAACAGTGGAGTTCAAATGGTACTGCTGGTTAAATTGTAACGAGGTCACAGAGGATTTCGAAAGAATTATCGATAAATTATCCTCTTCAAACTTAGCTGAATTACAACAGTCAAGTGTCTTAGTTTATGGGGACTTTGAATATGCAGAGGATGCGATTATTCGTATGCATTCTATTTGCCATACCGGTGATATTTTTGGCAGTAAACGATGTGATTGCGGCTATCAGCTTAAAAAATCAATGAAAACGATACAGGAACATGGAACAGGTGCCTTATTCTATTTAGCAAACCATGAAGGAAGAGGAATTGGCTTATTTAGTAAGGCCATGGCATATGTGCTTCAAGAAAACGGTTATGACACGGTTGAGGCAAATGAAGGTCTTGGGTTTGTAGATGACTCTAGAAACTACAGCGACGCCATTCAAGTATTAAAGGCTATTCGCCAAAAGCCGGTTACCTTAATGACAAACAATCCTAAAAAGTTGAATGCCTTAAAAGAAGCAGGATTAGCAGTTTCAGGCAGACAGCCACTTTGGGGAGATATCTCCGAGTATAATGAGAAGTATTTACAGACAAAGATTAATAAGTCTGGACATCTTGAAGACGATGAGGGGACTTGTCCAAATGACTAATCACGAATTTTATATGGATTTAGCCTTAAAAAATGCCCAGGCGATGAAGGGTCAGACTGACCCTAATCCGTTGGTGGGTTCAGTTATTGTCAATGATAACCGTGTAGTGGGAATAGGCGCTCATTTGAAGGCTGGGGAGCCTCATGCTGAAATCCATGCCATTCGAATGGCAGGTGAGAAAGCTAGAGGCGGTACCATTTATGTGACGCTGGAGCCGTGTTCCCACCATGGAAGAACAGGTCCTTGTGCTGTTGCAATAGTAGAGGCTGGAATTAAAAAGGTTGTCATTGCAACCCTAGACCCGAATCCAGTTGTCTCAGGGAATGGTGTAAAAATTCTCGAGGATGCCGGAATCGAAGTGATAATTGGTGTCCGTCAAGAAGAGTCACAAAGGATGAACGAAGTCTTTAATAAATTCATTGTTGAGAAAACACCTTTTGTAACTTTGAAAAGTGGAATCACCCTCGATGGAAAAATTGCGACCCATTCATTTGATAGTAAATGGATCACTTCTGAGGAAGCGCGAAGAGATGTACATCATCTTCGAAATGAAAACATGGGGATTTTGGTTGGCGTTAACACCGTGATAAAGGATGATCCAGAGCTTACGACACGTATACCAAATGGACGTAATCCTATTCGAATTGTTTTGGATTCTACTTTAAGAATTCCATTGGAATCTAAGGTACTGACGGATAACCTAGCAGAAACATGGATATTTACTAGTGAAATTTATGATAAAGAAAAAGCCAAGGTATTAGAAGGATCAGGTATTTCTATTTTTCCAACGAGTGGATCAAAATATGTTAATCCAAGTGAAGTCCTTCAAATATTAGGAGAGAAGCTTGTTTCCTCTGTATTAATCGAAGGAGGAGGCACGGTTAACTGGGCTTTCCTCGAGAATAAATTAATTGATAAAGTAGTTATATATGTAGCTCCAAAAATTATTGGCGGCAGCAATGCTCCCTCCTTTTTGGCAGGGGCGGGAATGGATAAAATGAAAGATGCAGTCCAGTTAGCTGACTTATCTGTCCAGCAAATTGGGCCTGATTTTAAATTTACTGGATATCCGATCTACTTACACGAGGGGCCTTAAGATGAAATTTGGTTTTGATATTGATGATACATTAATTAATTTAAGAGAACATGCATTTACTATTTACAATAAGAAGTTAAACAAAAATGTACCATCTGATGTATTCCATGAGTTAAAAAGAGTAGAAATTCATGAGCCTTTTGGTTTAAGTGATGAAGAGGGAAGTCAAATGTGGAAATCCTCATTAGAAGAGATTTATTATACAGACTGTCCTCCTTTTCCAAATGCGGTTGAAACGTTACAAGAACTAGAAAGAAAAGGTCATGAAATCTATTACATAACCGCACGGCCAAAAGAACATGGAGAACGGACAAAAAAATGGATGAAAGAGCAGGGCTTCCCTGTTCGGGATGACCGTTTTTTCTATGGAATGTTAGACCACGAAAAGGTACAAATTATCAAAGAATTAAAACTAGACTATTACTTTGATGATAAAGCCGAGGTTTTAGATACATTGACTCACGATTCCTTAAAAGTATTTGTAAGGGACCAGTCATATAATCGACATTTACCATATCCCCGTATATTAAATTGGACGGACTTAAATGAAATTTTGAAAAAAGAGCTTGAATAGCGAAAGAAGCAGAAGGGTTACACATAAACCCTTCTGTTTTTTGTTTTCACCAATTCTTGTGGAATCAAGAGGAATATTGTGAAAAACAGCAGATATCGGAGATGTGTACGTTTACATACAATTTCACAAATTTGTCACAATCTTATATACTGTTTTTTGTTCACAACGGCCCTGACATTCATGAGAGTTGAAACTGACACTCACCCATCCATAAGTGGAGGGGGTACCACCTAAAAACAACCTTGGCTCTTCCAAATTCTATAATAAATATAAAAGATGAACTTCACCTTGGTTTAAAAGGCTTCTACAGCCGAAATTGTTCTAATGCAAATAATCAAAAACAATCTATTTACATGGGCTCGGATTCCCTTGCCACTCACAACTTATTGACTGTTCCGGGGTATGTCTGCACCGAGAGATTTAACCTTTTATCTCATAGGAAATTATAAACCAAATGTTGATATGTATTTTCTTTCCGACTTTCTATTTTCCAACTTTAAGATACACTCATTTAATACACTTGAAATTTGTAACCGATCTTTTTCAGCTTTTTGAATATCAACACGATCTGATTTTGAAACATACCTAGCTAAAAAGGCACTGTATAAATCACGTTGTGCATGGACACCGCATTCACAAATATGCCAGCGATCTTTTAGTCTTTTTTTCTTAATGGCACCACAATGACAAGTTTGGGATAGTTTTGTCGAGTAAGTTGCAAACTCTTGGAAGGTCCCACCCTGAGCTATTACTTTTCGTTTTAACATTTTTAAAAACATACTTGGTGCTTTTCTAGCAATACTTTTGCCGAACATCTTCTGAAAGGCTTTATAGGAAAGTTTTTCTGTTTGAATGGAAGAGGCTTGTTGTAGGATTTGGTTGGTATCTCGACCATGGAACTGTTTTCTAACTTCTTTCATTTTACGTTCCAATTCTCTATGTTTGGATCGAGTCTTTATGTATCTTTTGGAATTGACCCACTTCTTTTTTCCCTTTTTTACAACGCCATTGCGTTGATAGTTATTGGGGTTATTTGCTCGTCGTTGTCGGTCCATTTTGCGATTTATTCTTCTATTTTCTTTATCAATGGTAACTACTTCTTCACAAAATTCCTTTAATTCAGCTTTTGATTCACCTACGATTGCAATTGTGGAAGGACCAACATCTAGCCCAATCTTATCTTTTCCTATTTCATATTTATGATAGGGATGTCCTTCAAGTATTAATTGAACATAAAATCGGTTTTTTCCTTTTGCTTCCTTTTTGATAATCCGACAGTATTTTATCCTATGCTTTAAAGCGTCCTGAATCCATTTATCTTTTGGGTCGAATAGGCATTTTAATGAAAGGTTTTTACCAACAAAAACATACCCATTGGAATAGGTTAAAAAGGTCTTGTTGTTTTTGCCCTCTAGTGAAACAAACTCACCTTTTCGTTTAAACTTTACTTTTTTTGCTTTCTTAAATGCCAATTTTTGAACCGCTTTAAACGCTCAAGTAGAAAGTTTTTGACAAATGTGTGTTCCTAAATGATCGGCAATAAACTTCGAATCATTTTTCGTTTTTGTACCAAAGGATTGAATAGAATACTCCGTAAAATGGAAAGTCTCATTGAGATATTTAAAGTTAGCTCTTCGCTTTTCTAGATCTGTTTCCGAAGTTTTAGATAATCGTATGGTTTCCTTATATAATTCGGTGTTTTGAATGGCCTTTAGCCTTTTCAAACTTTCCCCTAAACAAGCATTGTATAGCTGTCTGCCACAATCAGACAACATCAAAAGGTGTTTTACTTGCATCTTATTGGTCTTTAACCGAATCGTTGCAATAAATGAGGGAGTTCTTTCTTTTGATGCCACCATGGCGTTACACTCCTTTTTGATTTTCTATGTACTGTTTTACTACTTCCAGCGTAGTTCCACCGACAGTGGAAACAAAATAACTATTTGTACATGGGACACCAATCAACATGATACTTGCAAGAAAACACTATGTTTTTATTACTTTTATCTATGTTATTATTACTTTTATATTGAATTAGACTTTTCATACTCTTATTATACCAAATAGTTTTATCTATTAGTAATTTAAGAGGAACGTTTGTTCTAAAAAACCTTACCCCCTTACATGAATACAGGGGCTTGCGGATGTTTGTTTGGTCATTAATTAAAATTAGAAAGAGGTGCTTCATGAACCTTAACACAATTAAATATGAATGGTTCGGTAATATTAAAGGAGATGTATTATCCGGGATTGTGGTAGCTATGGCTCTAATTCCTGAAGCCATTGCGTTTTCGCTCATTGCTGGCGTTGACCCGATGGTCGGTTTATATGCTTCATTCTGTATTGCTGTTGTCATCGCATTTGTAGGAGGAAGACCAGGGATGATTTCGGCCGCAACAGGTGCCACTGCCCTAGTAATGGTCACGTTAGTGGCAGACTATGGGTTACAGTACTTACTAGCTGCAACGATCCTTACAGGAGTCATTCAAATCATAATGGGCGTACTCAAATTAGGGCGTCTAATGAAATTTGTCCCGCGATCCGTTATGATTGGCTTCGTAAATGCACTTGCCATTTTAATTTTTTCTGCCCAATTAACACACTTTGTTGGGGAATCTTGGGCAATGTATGCCATGGTCGCAGGAGCTCTAGCGATTATTTATATTTTTCCTCGTTTTACAAAGGTTGTTCCTTCTCCATTAGTCGCAATCATAACGATTACGGTTATTGCGGTTATGACAGGAAGCGGCGTTCGGACGATTGGAGACATGGGGGAATTGTCTCAAACTCTGCCATTTTTCTTAATTCCTAATATTCCGTTTACTTTTGAAACATTACAAATCATTTTCCCTTATTCACTATCGATTGCCATCGTTGGTTTGGTTGAATCCTTGTTAACCGCTTCTATTGTCGACGATATGACGGATACAACGAGTGACAAGAATAAGGAAGCAAGAGGACAGGGTATTGCCAATATTGTTTCAGGATTCTTCGGCGGTATGGCAGGCTGTGCCATGATTGGACAATCTGTCATTAATGTGAAATCTGGCGGCCGCGGAAGATTATCAGCGTTTGTGGCTGGTGTCTTTCTAATGGTGTTAATTATCCTGTTAAATGATTTCTTGGTGCAAATTCCAATGGCAGCATTAGTTGGGGTTATGTTCATGGTTTCCATCGGAACATTTGATTGGTCTTCGATTAGAAACATCCATAAGACTCCGATTTCCGATACAATCGTTATGATTGCAACCGTTGGAACAGTTCTAATGACACATGATTTATCAAAAGGTGTGTTAGTCGGAATCTTATTAAGTGCGATTTTCTTTGCTTCCAAGATTTCAAAAGTTAAGGTTACTACCTTATCTTCGAAAGGCTCACATAAAAAAGTATATACCGTCTCTGGTCAATTATTTTTTGCTTCTGTTACAGACTTTGTAGAAAGCTTTAACTACAATGAAGATGTCAATGAAGTAAGTATTGATTTAACACAAGCACATTTATGGGATGATTCAGCTGTTGGCGCTATTGATAAAGTGGTCATTAAATACCACCAGAATGGAACTAAAGTAAAGTTAATCGGTCTGAATAAAGAGAGTAATAAATTAGTAGAAAAATTAGCAGTTCATAATAAACCAGGCGGTCTTGAAAAAGCTGTCGGTCATTAATAGATTGATAACACGCTGATGATAATAGAATCAGCGTGTTTTTTTATTTGGCTGTGTTAGAGGTAAATTTCGATTTTAGAACTCTGTTGATTTGTGCGGAAGGCGCGAGACTCCTGCGGAGGATGGGACAGTGGAGACCCCGCAGGCGCTTTAGCGCCGAGGAGGCTTCCCGAACCGCCTGCGGAAAGCGAAGTGCCTGGAGCAAAAATCAACAGCCAAATATAACACAGCCTTTTTTTTAAATGCAAATTCACAAAATCTCCATATTTTTCAATTATTACATCGATAGGATTCGACATGAACAGTTTGTATACCGTACCAGCTCATTACGATATTTTGTTTATTTTTGAAGGTAAAAAGGATTTTAGTCGAATATCCATTTTACCCGTCGCAATTTATTGATGTGTTCCTTTTAGTACAGGTGCTACAATGAGGGTAAACAAGTATTACATATGCGAATTTGTCAATGAAAGAGGTGGTAGAAATGACAAAGAAACAATGCATTGCCATGTTGTTAGCAGGTGGAAAAGGATCAAGACTAAAGGAATTAACTCGTAACGTAGCAAAGCCAGCAGTCCCGTTTGGAGGTAAATACCGAATCATAGATTTTGCACTTAGTAATTGTAAGAACTCTAGCATTGATACGGTTGGCATCCTAACTCAATATAAGCAAGACACACTTGAGAATTATATAGAGAATGGAGAAAAATGGGGTCTAAATCGAAAAATTGGAGGAATCGCCATCCTTCAGCCGAATCAAAGGGACAATAAAGAAAATAGCTATGAAGGTACTGCACATGCTGTATACGAGAACCTCCGATTTATTGAAAGTCAAAATCCAGAATATGTGCTCATCCTCTCGGGAGATCACATTTATAAAATGGATTACAGTCATATGGTCAATGAGCATAAACACTCTGGTGCTGACGCAACGATTTCCGTTATCCAAGTCCCGTGGAGTGATGCCAGCAGATTCGGAATTATGAATATTGATCCAGAGACAAATCAGATTATCGAGTTTGAGGAAAAGCCTGTTTATCCAAAATCTAATCTTGCTTCTATGGGTATCTATTTATTTAACTGGCCGATTCTGAAGAAATTTCTCGAAAAAGAAGAAAACAATCCATTTTCCTCCAAGGATTTTGGCAAAGACGTGATCCCATCTATGCTTCAAGAAAACTGTCATCTACATGCCTATCACTTCAAAGGTTATTGGAAGGATGTTGGAACCGTCCAAAGCTTTTGGGAAGCCCATATGGACCTTCTATCGGTAAACACGAACCCCATCTTAAAAAATGAAGAATGGATTATTTATACGAACGGAATAAGTCAGCCGCCTATGTATTTGGATGGAAAAGCCTCCTTACACCAATCGATTATAAGTGAAGGCTGCAAGATTTATGGAGAGATTGAAAATTCTGTATTATTTTATGGAGTAACAGTTGGTAAAGGGGCGATCATAAAGGATTCGGTTATTTTACCTAATACTATAATTGGGGAAAATGCAGAGATTTATCGCTCTGTTGTAGGAAGTGGAAGTTTCATTGCCGCTAATTCTAAGGTAGGAGATTCAACTACATATAGTGATATTACTCTAATAGGCGATAACGAAACCATTCAACCGCTAGTTTATAAATAACAAAGGGGACGGTTCGTCTGGCCCAAAATGGCCGGACGAACCGTCCCCTTGGTTTTCCCTTGGTTTTTGTTGACATAAATTAAGTGTTATAATATGATTATCTCATATTCAAGATAACTTATTTCAAGTTATTTTTTGAACCTATATCTCGAATTCGAGATAATAATTGATGAAATCATATATATGGGTAAAATAGTTATCACTTGAGTCTAATACGGGAGTGAAAAAAATGGAAAAGAAAACCCTAGGTATTCACCATATCACCGCAATTGTCGGACATCCACAGGAGAATGTAGATTTCTATGCTGGTGTTTTAGGATTGCGCTTAGTAAAACAAACGGTTAACTTTGATGATCCAGGTACGTATCACCTTTATTTCGGGAATGAAGGCGGAAAACCCGGAACCATCATTACCTTTTTCCCATGGGCAGGTGCACGCAAAGGAAGAATCGGTGATGGTCAAGTAGGGGTAACCTCTTATGTCGTTCCAAAAGGTTCTTTAGAATTTTGGAAAAAGAGACTAGAAAAGTTTAATGTTCCGTATAAAGAAATGGAACGATTTGGCGAGCAATATTTGGAATTCGATGATCCTCATGGACTTCATTTGGAACTTGTTGCAAGAGAAGAAGGGGAAACGAATCCATGGAAATTTGGTGACGTAACTCCTGAAGCTGCCATTAAAGGGTTCGGCGGGGCAACACTCTTATCCACTCAACCTGAAAAAACAGCAGAATTGTTAGAAAAGGTTATGGGATTAGAGCTTATCGGCAGCGAAGGAGATTTCACTCGTTTTCGCTCATCAGCAGATATCGGCAATGTCATTGACCTAAAATTAACTCCAATCGGGCGCGGAACAATGGGTGCAGGAACGGTCCACCATATTGCATGGCGTGCCATTGATGACAAGGATCAACTAGATTGGCAAAAGTATGTTGCAGCAAACGGATATGGTGTCACTCCAGTTCGGGATAGGAACTACTTTAATGCGATTTATTTTAGAGAGCATGGCGAAATCCTTTTTGAAATTGCCACCGATCCACCTGGATTTGCCCATGATGAAACACAGGAAACAATGGGAAAAAAACTTATGCTGCCAGAACAATATGAGCCACATAGAGGACAGATTGAACAAGGTTTGTTACCATTTGAAGTAAGAGAATTAGACTAAGGAGTGATTTCTTTTGCTTTCAATTGACCCTTCAAAAAATACAGAGCGGGAAAATTATAAATTTTTAATCGGCAGCATTGTTCCTAGACCTATTGCATTTGTTACTACTCTATCTGAGGAAGGTATAGTTAACGGGGCGCCTTTTAGTTATTTTAATATTGTTTCATCTAATCCCCCTATGATTTCTTTGGCGATTCAGCGATCTGCGGGAAGACAAAAGGATACAGCACGAAACATTATAGGGTTAAAAGAATTCGTGGTCCATGTAGTCGATGAAGACAATGTTGAAGAAATCAATAAAACCGCAGCAAGTTTACTGCCTAATGAAAGTGAAATTGAATTAGCCAATCTCACACCTGTAGAAAGCGTAAAGATTACAGTGCCTGGTGTAAAAGAAGCGAAAATCCGAATGGAGTGTATATTAGAACATTCGCTCGAACTTGGCGGGCAGGATTCTCCAGGAGTTGATTTGATTATCGGGAAAGTCATTCAATTTCATATAGAGGAAGACATCTATGAAAAAGGGAGAATTGATCCGATTGGATTAGGAGCTGTAAGCAGATTGGCTGGAACGAATTATGCAAAGATTGGTGAGATATTTTCAATAGAAAGACCTAAATGATTTTGGGAGGACAGAGATATGAAACATATATTTAATAAGGGAAAAGATGTAACGAAACCAACATTCTTATTGCTTCATGGTACAGGTGGAAATGAATTAGACCTGCTGCCGCTCGCTGGAATGATTGACGAAGAGGCGTCTGTATTAAGTGTCCGTGGAAATGTGTTAGAAAATGGAATGCCGCGATTTTTCCGAAGATTAGCAGAAGGCGTGTTCGATGAGGACGACCTTATTTTCCGAACAAAGGAATTAAACGAATTCCTAGATGAAGCGGCCGTGAAATATGAATTCGACCGTAAAAATATCATTGCGATCGGATACTCTAATGGAGCAAACATCGCAGCAAGCTTACTATTCCACTATCAAAACGCATTAAAAGGTGGTATTCTTCATCATCCAATGGTGCCAAGAAGGGGAATAGACCTTCCAGATTTAACGGGTAAAAACGTATTTATCGCAGCGGGAACCAATGATCCTATTTGTCCGCCATCAGAATCATCAGAATTACAATCTTTATTAGAGGATGCCCATGCAAATGTTGTCCTGCATTGGGAGAATCGAGGTCATCAATTGACCAGAGAAGAAGTGGAAGCAGCAGCTGAATGGTATCGAAAATTATAAAGATAACAAGCTAATCAAATCGATTAGCTTGTTATTTTTTCTTAAGATATGTTTCGATTTCATTTGATAAGATTGCCGTATCCCATGGGTACCAATAGTAGGAGGCACCATCATATTGTATATCAAATTTGTAAGCGATAGGTTCGTCTGTGTACAAAACAATTTGAAAGTAGTCAGGGTCACCTTTTTCCGTATTTGGCTGGAAATTTTGTGACTCTTCACTATTTTTTAATAGTACAAGAATATGATTAAGCTCTTCATGATTGGTATAAGTACTTAGTAATTTATTACCCTCAGAAGTATAAGGTTGATAAATCTCTATTTTATTAACTTTATCAAGTGGCACATTCTTAAAATGCCATTGTTGTTCTGCCGCGTCTCGTGAATAATAAACACTATATCCGTTTATTTGGCTGGCTGCCTTTACTGCTATTAAATTGGGCTGCCCATTAATGGTGAAAATCTCGGTTCCTTTTTCATGAAAGGCAGCATCACCATTCCTAATTTTGTAATTTGGATTTGTTACATTATCAGCGACTTTATATTTAACTGTGCCTAGTTTTTCCCCAATGTATTTTTCATCGGCTAAAACACCAGAATAAATACCGTTGTATTCAACGTTTTCCCACTTAATAAAATCAACCCAGTCAATAACAGCGTGACCGTCAAATGGTGTTTGACGACAACCTGATAATACGATGAATAGTAAAATAAACAGACCACATTTTTTCAATCCATCACCCCTCTATATAGTTAGACGTATCCTTTTATTTTTAGTTCCACGGTATTTGAAAAACAACAAGCCACAATCTAGTGATTGTGGCTTGTTGCAGGGGGGACTAACCTGAGTTAATCCTATTTAAGATTTTTATATTCATCCTTAATTTCTTCTACTGTTTTATCAATTTGCTCTCCCCAGTGATCATTTACCGTTTTAAAAACGACTTTCCCGTCTTGATCGAGCATTCCGTAGCCTCTATAAGCTACATCACCATTTTTCATGCCCATGTGGTCGATTAATTCTAAATCGGGATCAGAAATGAAGGAGATGCTTTTCCCATAAATACCTTCTAATTCTTTGTATAATTGAAGCTGTTCTTGGGGTAAATCTTTGCTAATAACATACATTTCTACATCCATGCCTTCTAATTTACCGAGATTTTCATGCAGCTGAACTAGCTGCTGATGGCAGAGTCCTCAGGTGTAGGTAGTAATAAAAAAGAATACTGTTGGTTTTTCTAATGGAAAAGTAACTTCTTTCTGATCTTGGTTATGTAATGTAATCGGCTCGCTGAGTGTCTTTTGTCCACATGCTGTTACTACTAGAATAGCTATAAGGAAAAGAACTAGTACTTTTGGTTTCATGTTGTGCTCCTTTTAAACTTTGGAATGGTGTGATTAACACCTTAATTGTAGTGCAAACTACTTTATCTATCAAATAATTGGATTATAGGAACCTTTATATAAATAAAAAACCAGATTGGATTTTCCATTCTGGTTTTTCCTGCTTATTTTTTCTCTGCAAGCCATGAAGCCACGGCATCTGCGTCTTCACCTGAAAGGATTCCTCCAGGCATTCCGCCTTTTCCATTTACGATAATTTCTTCAATTTCATCTTTAGAGTATTTAGAGCCGACTTTATCTAAGTCAGGAGCGCCTCCACTTTTTAAATCTCCGCCGTGACAAGATGAACAGTTTTGTTGATAAAGCGCATCTCCGTCACCTGCATCTGCTGTTTGTTGTTCATCGCCAGCCTGTTCCTCAGTAGGTGTTGTATCTTGTTCCGTTTCATCGTCACCGCCGCCACAAGCTGTTAGAAAGCCTAGGAAAGCAAAACAAACTATACCATAGAGCAGTTTTTTCATTTATGTTCACCTCCATATAATGATAGTTTTTCTTACATGGGGGATGAATATTCTGCAATAACTCCAAAATTAGTATAATATTCAATAGGGAGGTAAAGACATCTTTACAGTAACTTTACACAATAAGTATTGAAATCAATTATTTAGTGTTCTATTATATAAGCAAATAGTTATATGTTAATAGGAGGTGTTCATGGTGTTACAAGCAAATGTTGAATTAGATAAGGCTGCTAACGTTTTAAAACTATTAGGAGATAAAACACGCTTAACAATCGTTGCTATTTTACAAAAACGAGAATGTTGTGTATGTGAATTTTTAGAGGTGTTTGATACAAGTCAGCCATCGATCAGCCAACATCTTCGTAAATTAAAAGATGCTGGGCTTGTAAAGGAAGAGAGAAGAGGTCAGTGGATTTATTATTCTCTGAACAAACAATGTGAATTTTACGGGCTGGTTGAAACGATTATGAGTCACGTTCCAGAACAGATTGATAAAATCAAAATCATTGAACAAAGCAATCCAACGCTTCGCTGCGGCTGCTAATAAGGAGTGATAAAAGTGAGTATTACAGAGAAAAAACGTCTATCGTTTTTGGATAGATACCTAACGTTATGGATATTTCTTGCGATGGCAATAGGGATAGGTTTAGGTTTCGTGGTTCCCAATTTTGTTGAGGGGATGAACAGTTTACAGGTAGGTACAACATCGATTCCACTTGCTATTGGTCTCATTTTAATGATGTACCCTCCATTAGCCAAAGTTCGTTATGAGGAAATTGGAAGAGTTTTTAAGGATGTAAAGGTCCTAATATTATCTCTTGTTCAAAACTGGATTATCGGTCCGATTCTTATGTTTTTATTAGCAATCATCTTTCTTCCTGATAAACCAGAATATATGGTTGGTCTAATCATGATCGGTTTAGCACGCTGCATTGCGATGGTTATCGTTTGGAATGACCTTGCAAAGGGAGATACGGAGTATGCCGCTGGTTTAGTCGCATTTAACTCTATATTCCAAATGCTATTCTTCTCCGTTTATGCCTATGTGTTTGTGACCGTTATTCCACAATGGGTTGGGCTCGAAGGAGCGGTTGTCAACATAACCATGCTGGAAGTTGCAAAATCAGTTTTTATTTATTTGGGTATTCCTTTTATTGCAGGAATGATCACACGCTTTACGCTAGTAAAAGCAAAGGGCAGACAATGGTACGAGAAAGTTTTTATCCCAAAAATTAGTCCTATTACATTAATTGCATTACTATTTACGATTATCATTATGTTCTCTTTAAAAGGAGATACTATTGTAGCCTTGCCTTTAGATGTAGTACGGATCGCGATTCCGTTATTAATTTATTTTATACTTATGTTTTTTATCTCATTTTTCATGGGAAAGAAAATTGGAGCGAATTACCCTGTAACTACAACTCTTGCGTTTACAGCCGGAAGTAATAATTTTGAATTAGCGATTGCCGTAGCTGTTGGTGTATTTGGGATCCATTCTGGGGTAGCCTTTGCAGCCGTTATTGGACCACTTGTAGAAGTGCCAGTCATGATAGCGTTAGTAAACGTGGCACTGTGGTTTAAACGAAAGTATTTTAAAGATCAAGCAGCCTAGAAAAATAATAAAGGTGGAAATCAACGTGAAAAACAAAAAGACAATTTATTTCTTATGTACCGGAAACTCTTGCCGAAGCCAAATGGCAGAAGGCTGGGCTAAAAAACATTTAAGTGATGAATGGGAAGTAAAAAGTGCTGGTCTTGAAGCTCACGGGTTAAACCCTAATGCAGTGAAAGCAATGAGCGAAGCAGGCATTGATATTTCCAAGCAAACATCCGATGTAATTGATCCAGAAATACTTAATAACGCAGATTTAGTGGTAACTTTATGTGGACATGCGGCAGATCATTGCCCTGTAACACCACATCATGTGAAACGAGTTCACTGGGGATTTGACGACCCAGCGAAAGCAGAAGGGACAGTGGAAGAAAAATGGACATTTTTCCAACGCGTCCGTGATGATATCGGAGATCGCATTAAAACTTTTGCTGAAACTGGCGAGTAATAAAAGAGCCAAGAGACCTAGACTCTTGGCCTAACCTTTACTAAATATATAAGCCAATACTTATATTGTTCCCAATAGGAGAGTGTTTTTATGAGTAAAGTAGAAGTCTTTGACCCAGCATTGTGTTGTCCTACAGGTGTATGTGGACCGAGTGTTGATCCTGAACTAACTAGAGCAGCCACTGCTATTTTTTTATTAGAGAAAAAAGGCTTTGATATTAAACGATATAATCTTGGAACTGAACCAGCCATTTTTGTTGAAAATAGAGAGGTAAATCAGGTACTTCATCAAAAGGGTCCTGAATCACTCCCTGTTACCTTAGTTGATGGCAAAATTGCAAAAATAGGTATTTATCCTTCCAACGAGGAATTTGCGGAATGGTTTGGTGTGAAGGTTGAAGAGCTTTATAAAAAGCAAAAGGTGAGTTTGAAAATTGATTTGAAATAACAAGTTTAGAATAGAAGTGAAAAAGATGTTTCAATCTTTCGATACAAAAACGATTGTAAATACTAAGTTTTTATTCTTTACAGGTAAAGGAGGGGTAGGAAAAACTTCGACAGCTTGTGCAGCAGCTGTTACATTAGCGGACGAAGATAAAAAGGTTTTGCTTGTTAGTACAGATCCTGCCTCTAATTTACAGGACGTACTGGAAGTTGATTTGACCAATACACCGAAGGCAATTCCAAATGTACATAACCTCTATGCTTGTAATCTTGACCCTGAAGAAGCCGCAAGAGTATATCGGGACAAAATCATTGGACCTTACCGTGGCAAGCTCCCTGAGGCAATAGTAGCAAACATGGAGGAACAATTATCAGGTGCTTGTACAGTTGAAATAGCAGCATTTGATGAATTTACGAACTTACTTGCGGATCCCTCTGTAGTTGAGGCTTACGAGCATATCATCTTTGATACCGCTCCAACTGGTCACACACTTCGGCTTCTTCAGCTTCCTGCTGCATGGAGTGGCTTTTTAGAAGAAAACACGCATGGTGCCTCTTGTTTAGGTCCTATATCAGGTTTATCTGAAAAGAAACAAATGTACTCCATTACAATGGATGCACTTTCTGACACAAGAAAAACAACCCTAATCCTCGTGGCAAGACCTGATAAATCATCTTTACATGAAGCGAATCGTGCATCTTTGGAATTAAAAGAAATTGGCATTTCAAACCAGGCCCTAATTATTAACGGATTATTGCAGTCTCATCTGCCTGACGATAAGATTTCTTCTTCAATTTATCAGGGACAACGAACTGCGATAAAACAAATGCCAAAGGAATTAAAGCAGGTTGTCACTTATTCATTACCGTTAGTTTCGTATTCGTTGACAGGTGTAGAAAACCTTCGCTATTTATTTAAGCAATATACAATGCCTGCTGCCCAATCAGAAATTCAAGGTAAACTCATATCACTGCCAGGTCTAAATGAAGTGATTAACAACTTCTCAGATAACAACACAAGAGTAATTTTTACGATGGGTAAGGGTGGTGTCGGAAAGACCACGATAGCTTCTGCTATTGCAGTCGGTTTAGTAGAAAAAGGTCACAGAGTACATTTAACCACAACCGACCCAGCTGCTCATTTAGAATTTGTTTTTCAAAAGAGTGAATTAGATGACAAATTAACTATTAGCAGAATTAACCCGATAGAGGTAGTGGAGACATACAAAGCTGAGGTTTTATCAAAAGTAAGCGATGAACTTGATGAAGAGGCAGTGGCCTATATTCAAGAGGACTTAAACTCTCCATGTACGGAGGAGATTGCTGTTTTTCGTGCTTTCGCAGAGGTTGTTGCACAATCACAAAATGAAATAGTGGTAATTGATACGGCACCAACTGGCCATACTTTACTTCTTTTAGACGCAGCACAGTCTTTTCATAATGAGCTTGCTCGGTCTACTGGGGAGGTACCAGAAAGTGTGAAATTGTTGCTTCCTCGATTAAGGAACCCTAAAGAAACAGGCGTAGTGATTGTAACATTAGCAGAAGCTACTCCTGTTTTAGAAGCCAGTCGTTTACAAGCTGATTTGAAACGCGCAGATATACTACCAAAATGGTGGGTTATTAATCAAAGCTTATATGCGGCAGAAACAAGGGATCCAATATTAAAGGGAAGAGCGCTGGCAGAAGAAAATTGGATTCATAAAGTAACGCAAGAATTGGCAGAACAATGCGCAATTGTTCCTTTCATGAGTGAACAGCATAAAGGATATGAGCAGTTAAAAAATTTCATCATTTCTAATAATGATTGATTAATAAAGGTGGAGTAAAACGATGGCGAAAAAGAACTATAACGAGTTAATAAAAAATCGTATTTATTTCGGCGGAGCAGATGATGTAAAGGACATGATGGAAAATGAAAAAGCCGATATTATTTTTGATCTGCGTGCAGAATCACATGAGAACAAGTCAGGATTCGACCGTATCCATATTCCAATCGTTGATGATGCTGAGCGTCAAGATGAATCAATTAAACAGTCCATTAAGCATGTTGTAAAAGCCTATAACGAAGGAAAGAAAGTTTATTTTCATTGTGGCGGCGGCAGTACCCGGGCGGGTACTGTTGCAACTGGAACATTATTGGCATTAGGTAAAGCAAAGTCTATAGATGAAGCCGAAAATATGGCTAAGGCTGCTCGTCCAAAAATAAACGTGAAACCTCAAATGAAAGAAGCATTGCAGCGTATTTTTCCTAATAACTAATGTTTCTGATTCTCTAATTTATAAACAACAAGTAAAATGAAAAGTGAATTTCTTGAAAGGTGTGGGGGAAGTGAATATTACAGATCAAGCTCGTGATGTCTTGAATCAATTGTTCAAAGAACATGAAGCGGAAAACATTCGTGTCTATTTTGCAGGCTTTGGCTGAGGACAGCCTCAAGTGGGACTGGCTCTGGATGAGCCAGATGAAAAGGATAAAGTAATTACGATTAATAAAGTAGTGGTAGCAATTGATCCCGATATTGAACCATATACAGAAAACTTAACACTTGATTTCAATCAAGAAGCAAATGGACTTGTGTTGGTTGGAAATGAAAGCAACTGTTGTTAGGTAAATAAAAGGGAGTAGTTAGTTTCGAAAACTAATTACTCCTTTTTATTTTCTTTGTCAGGCACATGAACACTGGCAGCATGGCTGCACGAGTTTATTAAAAAAATTATCAGCAGGATGGTTTAAACACGCAACAAAGTTCATGTGACAATAAGTGATTGAGTTCCTCTTGATTTAATTCGTAATAACTCCATGTTCCGCGTGTTTCTTTCGTGATAATGTTTGCATCTAATAATATCTTTAAATGGTAAGACAGCTTTGATTGAGCCATATCAACCAGTGGAGCAAGATCGCAAACACACATCGCACCTTTCTGAGTTAAAATGTTCATGATCTGTAATCTCTTTTTATCAGCAATCGCTTTAAATTTTAACTCGTACTTTTCAAAGAATGAATCCATGGAAATGTCCTGTAATTGTAATTCTTCCTTCATGATTCTTCACCTTCTTTTTTAATCAAATAATCTTGATATGTTCATCATATATCCAATATTTTCATGTGTCAATTACTAAAATCAAAAAAAGTTGATTTATTTATCAATTTTTTTTGATAAATTAGTTGTAATTAGAAATTATTGCTAATATACTATACGTATAAATCAAAAAAAGTTGATTTATAATTTAAATCAAAAATATTTGATCAAACAAAGGAGTTGAGGAATATGAATTTTATCAAAAAACTAACAGGTAAAAAATCTTCAAACTGCTGCAGTATTAAAATTAAAGAAGTTGAAACTACTAAAGAGGAAGCTTGTTGTGGCACATCCAATGAACAGGAATCGTCTTGCTGCTAATTTTAATTGAAATGGAGGGGTAAGCATGAAAATGCATGTTGGTATTAATGTTACTCAATTAAATAAGTCGATTGAGTTTTACACAAAAGTATTTCATTCGGAACCAGTAAAAGCAAAGTCAGACTATGCAAAATTCTTACTTGATGATCCTGGTCTTAATTTCACTTTAAATTTAAAAGATGAAGTCTCAGGTAATCAGGTAGGTCATTTTGGATTTCAAGTTGAAACTCTTGAAGAAGTCCTTCAACATAAAAATCGTTTAGAAAATTTAGGATTTTTTGCAAGAGAAGAGATAGACGTTACCTGTTGTTATGCAACACAAGATAAATTTTGGGTAACAGACCCTGACGGGAACGAATGGGAATTCTTCTATACAAAAGGTGATGTAGAAGATTTGGACACTATTACTTCGTGCTGTAATACACAACCAACTGAGCTTGAAATTAAAACTAACTCCTGTTGTTAACACTACCTTAGAAAACGCTGAACGAATTCAGCGTTTTTTTATTAACATTCAAACAATTGTTTGACCATTGGAAACACAATTGTATATACTATAATCAAATGAACGTTTGAATGAGGAGGGTATCGGGTGAATGATGATTCGACTTGCCTTTGCTCACCGAATGGAGGGGAAAGCTCATGAGTAATGCGTTAGAAAAAGCAAATGAAAAAACGGTTTATCGAGTTCAAGGATTCACCTGAGCAGGCTGTGCCACAAAGTTCGAAAAGAACGTAAAACACCTGGATGGTGTTTCTGATGCAACTGTAAATTTTGGTGCTGCAAAACTAACCGTATATGGTCATACAACCATAGAAGAAATAGAAAAAGCTGGAGCCTTTGAAAATATAAAAGTTGTTCCTGAAAAACAAAAACTAGAAGAGAAAAAAGTACCTTTTGTACAAAAACATTCAACGGTCATCGTATCAGCTCTTTTCTTACTTATTGGATGGTTTTCAGGGCAATTGAATGGGGAAGAGAGTGTCTCTTCCATTCTAGCCTATGGTGCGTCAATTTTAATTGGTGGGTATCGATTGTTTAAAACCGGGATTAAGAATCTTTTCCATTTGGAATTCGATATGAAGACCTTGATGACCATTGCTGTCATTGGTGCCGCGATTATTGGAGAATGGGGGGAAGGAGCTACAGTTGTCATTCTGTTTGCGATAAGTGAAGCACTTGAATCTTATTCAATGGACAAAGCGCGACAATCGATCCGTTCTCTCATGGATATTGCTCCAAAAGAAGCCTTAATCCGAAGAGGAAATAAGGAGTTAACAGTTGAAGTAGATGATATTCAAATTGGTGACACTCTAATTGTAAAACCAGGGCAAAAAATTGCTATGGACGGAATTGTTGTTAAGGGTTTATCAGCAGTGAATCAGGCAGCAATTACGGGTGAATCTGTACCGGTGGCGAAGGCGGTTAATGATGAAGTATTTGCTGGGACCTTAAATGAAGAAGGTTTACTTGAAGTACGAGTAACCAAACATGTGGATGATACCACAATCGCTAAAATCATTCACCTGGTGGAAGAAGCCCAAGCAGAAAAAGCACCATCTCAGGCATTTGTTGATCGGTTTGCAAAGTATTACACACCAATCATTATGCTCATCGCATTAGGTGTCGCTATTGTACCTCCATTGTTCCTTGGTGGAGACTGGGAGAAATGGATTTACCAAGGCTTAGCCGCTCTAGTGGTAGGATGTCCTTGTGCGCTTGTCATTTCCACACCCGTTGCCATTGTAACGGCCATTGGAAATGCAGCTCGAAATGGTGTGTTAATTAAAGGTGGAATTCATTTAGAAGAAATGGGATCCATCAAAGCCATTGCGTTTGATAAAACAGGAACCCTAACGGAAGGAATTCCGGTAGTGACAGATTATTTACCACAACCAAATTCAGATGCTAATGAACTATTAACGATTATCGCTGCCTTAGAAAATGGTTCTCAGCACCCATTGGCTTCAGCCATCATGAAAAAAGCTGAGCTGGAAAATTTGCCTTATAAAGAGATCGTAATACAAGATTTTTCTTCGATTACTGGTAAAGGGATAAAAGGCAGAGTGGACGATAAAATGTATTATATCGGAAGCCCTAATTTGTTTGAGGAAATCTTAGTCAATGGTATACCTCTTGAAATTAAAACAACAATTACGGAGCTTCAAAATATAGGAAAAACGGTAATGGCTGCGGGGACTGAAACAGAAATAGAGGGAATCCTTGCGGTTGCGGATGAGGTCAGAGGGAATAGTAAATCGGTCATTCAAAAACTCCACTCGTTAGGCATTCAAGAAACGATTATGCTGACAGGGGATAATAAATCGACTGCAAATGCAATTGGAAAACAAGTAGGGGTCTCCAATATTAAGGCTGAATTGCTTCCACAGGATAAACTAGCCTTCATAAAAGAATTAAGAAGCAAATATGATCGTGTTGCTATGATTGGGGACGGTGTAAATGACGCACCGGCATTGGCTGCTTCCACAGTTGGTATTGCAATGGGCGGCGCGGGTACGGATACGGCACTTGAGACTGCAGATATAGCTTTAATGGCAGATGACTTAGGGAAACTTCCATTTACATTAAAATTAAGTAGAAAAGCCTTGAATATCATTAAGCAGAACATTACATTCTCTTTAGGAATTAAACTTGTCGCATTGTTATTAGTAATCCCAGGATGGCTGACGCTATGGATTGCCATATTTGCAGATATGGGCGCAACACTTATTGTCACCCTAAATGGTTTAAGACTACTCAAAATCAAAGACAAATAATAAAGGGCTTCCCAATAAGCGGGAAGCCTCTTTATTTTAGAAGAGTTTACGCTCCTACCGTAAACATCCAGGTAACTCCAAATTTGTCCTTGACGGAACCATGAAGCTTAGCGAAGAATGTCGGCTGAAGGTCATTTTGTACGGTTCCACCATCTTTAAGTACGTTCCATGCGTTGATAGCCTGTTCCTCCGAATTCAGCTCAACACTAATACAAACGATCTCTGATCCTTGTAAATCCCGTTTATAGTCTGAACCCAAAATTGAACCTGTTTCTGTTATTTTCAATTCAGCATGTAAGACAAGATCTTTATCACTTTCAGCGATTGGAAAATCAGGACTCGGAGGCATATCTCCATATTTCTGAATAACAGCCATTTCTCCATCAAAAGCTTTTTGATACCATTTAAAAGCCTCCTCGCATTCTCTGTTAAACATTAAATAAGGTTTAATCATTTTTTGCACTCTCCTTCAACAAATATGTTCGTTCTATTCCATTTATTAAAACAAAGGTGATAAAACGATTATAACCGAACTTTTGTTCTACTTTCAAGTTTTCACCAATAGGGGGTACAAAAGAAAAGCTGCCGATGATTACTCGACAGCTTTTAAGGTTCAATTTTACGGTCTTCTTCCCAATATCGGACACTCTCTGTCTTAGATGTGGGTTCTCTTTTAACCACTTTTCCTGCTTCGTCGTAATAGACTTCATATTCCTGATAGATTTCCACGAAATAACCGTTCATTTTTTTTATATCATCGAGCTTATATTCCAACACTGGCACATCTGTTGGCGGTTCTACGTCTACTGGCTGTGCCGCTGCAGGTTCACTGATTGTCGAGTAGGAATATTGGCTATGAATAAATGAATACGGCGAATCAAGATAGGCTACAAGCGCAACAATAACACACAGGAATAAAAACGTCGTGAAATGAGAGGCTAGTTTCATTCATCTCGACTCCTTTTTACAAGTACATCCTCGTAACCTATCTTATGCATGTCCTTATCACATATGCTAGTTTGTTTTAAACACTAATGCTTTTGTCCGATAAAATTGATATAGTACCAAGGCTATAACTGAAATGATCGCTCCAGATATATAAGGTAATCCGATTGAAAGAGAGAACAGCCATCCTCCAAGAGGCGGGCCAACAATCCTGCCTAACGAGTCAAAGGAAGAAAGCAATCCGGTTGCACTTCCATGACCTGCGTCAGTGGTTTTCGTCAGCAGGGAAGAGACACTGGGACGAATGACTCCGTTGCCAATACCAAAGATTGATAAAAAGATAGCGGCAGTTGTAAAACTATCAACAAACAGGATTAATCCGAAACCAATTGCAGATACAACAATTCCACCTTGAATAACTGTACCTTCACCATATTTTTTTGTTAGTCTGCCGACCATGCCGCCTTGTACCATAGCACCAGCAAACCCCATAATCATGAATATATATCCTAGCTGCGCAGCCCCTAATCCTGCTTTTTTTGCTGCAAAGTAGGCAAATGTAGCCTCTAAGCCTGATAAAGAAAGAGAAATTAACAACTGTAATAAAAACAATACCGACGCTGGGCCAGAAAAAGCCTTCCATCTCGATTGAGTCCTGCTTTGATCTGCAGCATTATTTTTTTGTAAGGATTCTTTTAAGAAAAAGAAAATGATGACTAACGTTAATAACGAAGAAGCACCTGCTAGGTAAAATGGCATACTCATACTTGACTTCGAGAATATACCGCCAATAGCAGGACCAAATACAAAGCCTAGTCCTACTGCTGCTCCTATAATACCCATTCCTTTCCCACGGTTTTCAGGAGTGGTAATATCGGCGACATAGGCCATCGCAGTTGGCATATTAGCCGAAGAAAGTACTCCGCCAATAATTCGTGCGGCAAATAACATCCAAAGCTCAGTAGCCATCGCTTGAATAAAGAAGGATAATGATAATCCAGCGATTCCAATCATCATGATCGGCTTACGGCCGATACGGTCTGATAATTTTCCCCAAAATGGTGCAAAGATAAGCTGCATAAGCGAATAAACAGCCATTAATAAGCCTAATTGCGTAGGGGAAGCACCCATTTCTTCAGCATAAAATGGCAGTACGGGAATAATGATCCCGAAGCCTATCATGACAAGGAACATGACTAAAAATAAAATTGGTAAAGCTCTTTTTGTTTCCAAATAACTCCATCTCCTAAATGATCTGAACAGTTCAAATCTTTATGTAAAAATTACTACAAAATTTGGCGCTATGCTTAGGATAATAGAAAACATGAATCTAATACAAGCATTTCAAGTTATTATTTAAAATAATTTTCTAAGTTGATAAGATGTCACCTAATTAACACCTATCAGTAAGATAACAAAGGTCTATCACCTGCTAGCAGAATTATAGCAGTGAGATATAGATAAAAAAGAGCACAAGTCTACTGGGACATGTGCTCTTTATTTCACTGCTTTCCGGGTTGTTTCTGATGCGAAGTCTGCAATGACGACTAGAATCATATAACACAATAATAGTAACGTAATCTGTGTATAGTTAAAATAACTCATCGCAAGCTTAAAGTCCATTCCAAGACCACCTGCACCAACGAACCCTACTACAATTGTCGTTCTCATGATCACTTCCCATCGATAAAGAATATAGGTGAGAAATCGCGGAAGAACGATCGGCAGGATCCCGTAAAAGAAAATTTCAATTTTGGAAGCACCAGCTGCTGCTAAGTTACGAATCGGCCTCGGATCCATATCTTCGACAACCTCTGCCCAAAGCTTCCCAAGTATACCAAAGTTATGAAGGGCTAGCGCCAATGCCCCTGGTAAGATTCCAGGTTTAAAGATAAAGATAATCATCATGGCCCAGACTAACTCTGGAACAGACCTTGAAAAGATATAAAGAAGGCGGATGAAAGCAAATAACGGCCAATTATACCATCTCTTTTTTAATGTAAGACTTCCATTGGCAATGTTTCTTGCGGCAGGAATAACCGTAATGAAAGCAACAATGGTGGAAAATCCAATTGCCATGATACTCATTTCAAGTGTTTCCAGCGTAAGCTTCAATGCGATTGCCCAGCTTTCTCCATCTAGGAAGGCTGGATTCTCTTGATTGAATCCAAGGAGGCCGCCGAAAAACGTTTTAGCATATTCGATATTTTTTTCAGATAATAGCTCAAATAACCTAGCATTTTCACCAATAGTAATATACGTCCAAGAACCGATTATCAACAATGTGGCAAATAGGACAGACATCCAGCCGGAACCAAATCCCTTTTTTCTTTTATGGTCGGTTAATCCCTTGCGGACCAAATGACTCCAGCCATCAACAAATATCACCAGTGCAATTAAGAAAAAGACAAATGTCCAAACAGCATCATATTTTAAATCCGCTAATGCTAATTGAATTTGAAAACCAAGTCCTCCTAAGCCAACAAAACTCATAATGGCGGAAGAACGAATAGCACATTCGAACCGGTACATCGTATAACTTATAAAGTCAGCCCAAACCAAGGGGAGGTAACCATAAACCAATGTTTGAAGCCGAGAGGAACCGGATGCTTTTAAGGCGATGATTGGCTGCTCGGGGACATCATTCAGCATATCTGCAAAAATACGGCCTAGTATCCCGCCGTATGGAATCGCTAGTGCTAGGATTGCGGCATATGGGGATAATCCAACTGCGGCCACAAAAAGCCATGCCCAAATTAATTCATGAATCGAACGAGTAAAACCTAATATACCTCTAAAAAAAACCTTAGAAATAAAACGCGAAAATTTGCTAGTCGTTAACGTTCCTGACGCCAAGACGCCTACAATAAAAGCATAAACAATGGCCAGCGACATCCCTGCCACTGCATAAGCAAGCGTAATCCAAGCCGATTCCAAACCGACTAATAATATGCTTGGTGCTAAATCAGGCTGGATTAGCCCTTCAAAAATCTGCAGCATGGTTGGAATACCGCCTGCATGGAAAAGCTCTGAGTTCCAATGAATAGAGGTAAGACTCCAAACGAAAATTGCCAGCAGCAGTAAAGTAAGAATGAATCTTTTATGCAATTGAAGGGAGGGGATCAGTTTCATCATATTAATCCTGTTCCTTAAGCTGATAAAGCTCATTTAACAGCTCATCACTTACTTTTTCTGTTGGCAGATCAAAAAATATTTCGCCGTTTTTGAGAGAAATGATTCTTGTAAAATACTTTCGTGCGTATTCCACTGAATGCAGACTGGCTACTAACGTTTGGTTTTCCTCTGAAACAATTTTAGTCAGCATAGAAAGCACATCGTCAGCCCGTGCAGGATCAAGAGATGCTACTGGTTCATCCGCTAGAATAATCTCTGGATTCTGTACCATTAGTCGTGCCATCGCCACACGCTGTTGCTCACCGCCCGATAATGTAGCGGTTATTTCGTAAAGTTTATCTCTTAGCCCGACTCTATCAAGAGCATTAAGGGCTGCTTCTTTTTCTTGAGGGACAAGCAGCGAAAATAATGATTTAATGAATCCCCACTGTGATAATTTGCCGGCCAGAACGTTATGAATAACGGCCAAAGGGCCAATTAAATCGAACTGCTGGCGGATGACACCAATTTTTTTTGCAAACTTCTTTCCTCGTTTGTAACCAGCAAGAGGCAGACTGTCTATTAGAAGTTCGCCGCTTTGAAGAGGAACAAGACCGGCAATGGAATTCAATAAAGTCGTTTTTCCTGCGCCGCTGGGGCCAATTAATGCCACCAATTCACCTTGCTTAATAGAAAAAGAAAGGGAAGATAAGGCTATCTTCCGCTCAAAATGTTTTGTTATGTTTTTTGCTTCAATCATTGTTTTTGAAGACATGGAACAGCACCTACTACTTAATAATCTCTAATTCTTTTGCCACTTTTTCAATTTTTTCATAGTTATCATTTTTTGTTTCAATAAACTTGTCGGTTTGGAACAAGTCAGCAATTTCTTTTGAATCGCCTGGCATGGAAAGAAGGGAGTCTTTAACTTTTTGCTTAGCATCACTGCCAAATACTTCTTCTACGTTGCTATTGATTGTCCAGTTATAGTCATAATAATCTGGAGTTGTATAGAACACTTTCACTTTGTTTGTATCCACTTTACCTTCTTTTACCGCTGCTTCCCAAACGGAGATGTTTAATGCACCAGCTTGGAAGGAACCAGATTCAATTAACTTGTAAGTAGTATCATGTGAGCCTGAGAAGTTAGGCTTTCCATTAAAATCAGTATTAGGGTGAATGCCTTCTTCCGTTAAGAAATAACGAGGCATTAAATGACCTGATGTAGAGCTTTCACTGCCAAATGTGAATGATTTTCCTTTTAAATCCGCTAATGTACTAATACCAGAGCCTTCTTGAGTAATAAATACAGATTTAAACTCGGCGTCACGCGGACGCTGTACAATGGATTCAGCTTCCGGAACAAGATTTCTTGCCTGAACACTTGTTAAACCGCCGAACCATGCTAAATGGATCTCGCCACGTTGGAATCCTGTAACTAAAGCAGCATAATCAACAGAAGGAACAAATTCAACCTTCATGCCAGTTTCTTCACTTAACTGCTTCGCAACTGCATCCATCCCTGTTTGGAGGAAAGCAGCATTTTGATCGGGAATCGCACCAATTTTAAATACTTCCTCTGTTTTTGTTTCCTTATTACCTTCTTTTTCTTCATTTGCTTTATTTTCAGTTTGCCCACAAGCTGCTAATGAAAAAACAAGCATAAATAAAATAATACCCGTTAACCATTTTTTCATAAGAGTATTCACCTCATTAATTATGTAATTTACACAGTAGTTATATCCTTGCCTTTTGATTATAATGAATTGTGTCAATCTATTAAATTCATTTTATCTATAAAGTAAATGAATATTAATCTGAATTATCGATAGGAAAATAGGTTAATAGTACTAAACCCTTGGTAATAAAGAAATCTCCCGCACAGGATGCGGGAGATTGAAGTTTTTTATGCGTTTATCGTTTGTGACCATTCTTCGACATTCCAAACTTTTGTTACCCAATCCTCGTAAAAATCAGGCTCATGGCATACTAAAACGACTGTGCCTTTATACTCTTTTAAGGCACGTTTTAGCTCTTCCTTTGCGGTCACATCCAGATGGTTTGTCGGCTCATCGAACAGTATCCAGTTACTTTCATTCATCATTAGTTTGCAGAGACGGACTTTTGCCTGCTCGCCGCCGCTAAGCTGGTTCATTGGACGAGAAATATGCTCGTTCTTTAAGCCACAGCGTGCAAGTGCAGCTCGGACCTGGTGTTGATCCATAGAAGGGAAGGCGTTCCAAACATCATCAATTGGCGTCATATTTCCTGCTTTAACCTCTTGCTCAAAGTAAGAAGGGAAGAGGAAATCACCGCGTTCAACCTTACCATTTAAAGGATCAATTTTTCCAAGCATCGTTTTAAGAAGAGTTGACTTACCAACACCGTTACAGCCGATAATCGCAACTTTTTCACCGCGTTCGAGTGTCATACTCATTTTCGGTAAAAGCGGGTGAGAGTAGCCAATTTCTAAGTCATTTGCTTCAAAAACATAACGGCTGCTGCTTCTAGATTCTTTAAAACCAAAAGTAGGTTTTACAGCCGTTTCAGGACGGTCAATTCTTTCTAAGCGATCGAGCTGCTTTTGGCGACTTTTCGCACGTCCTGTAGTAGAATAACGGGCTTTGTTCTTCGCGATAAAATCCTCTTGTTTTTTAATGAATTCCATTTGTTTTTCATACGCATTAATGTGCTGATTTTTATTGATTTCAGCAAGCTCTAGGAATTTTTCATAGCTTGCAGTATATCGAGTTAATTTAGAGAATTCCAATTGAAAAATAACATTCGATACCGGATTCATAAACTCCGTATCATGGGAGATTAAGATAAAGGCATAAGGGTATTCTTTTAGATAATTTGTTAGCCAGCGGATATGCTCAACATCTAAATAGTTTGTTGGCTCATCGAGTAAAAGAACTTTTGGCTGCTCAAGTAAAAGCTTTGCTAAAAGAACTTTTGTACGCTGCCCGCCGCTAAGCGCTGCTACATCACGGTCTAAACCAATCGCATCCAGTCCTAACCCGCGTGCCGCTTCTTCTATTTTAATATCAAGGGAATAGAATCCGCCTGCATCTAACGCGTCTTGGATTTCACCCATCTTTTCTAAAAGAACTTCAAGCTCCTCAGGAGTTGTGTCGCCCATTTTAGCGATGACTTCATTTAATTCTTTTTCTTTTTCAAATAGAGGAAGAAAGGCATCGCGCAGCACATCGCGCATCGTTCTTCCTGGGGTAAGAACTGTATGCTGATCTAAATATCCGTAATGCACACCAGGTGTCCATTCGACACGACCGCTGTCGTGAATCAATTGACCTGTAATAATATTCATTAATGTCGATTTACCGACGCCGTTTGCACCGACAAGACCAACATGATCTTCAGCTAATAATCGAAAGGAAACGTCCTTAAATAAGGTACGGTCCCCAAATGTATGGGATAAATTTTCAACAGTTAATAAGCTCATGGTTTTTAAAATCCTCGCTTTGTTCAAGAATTAATACGTTACTACATCATACTAAATTTCCATGAATTCGACTATATTTTTAATGAGTAAAATACTGTAAATAAATTGGAAAAGAAAAAATACTAAAAAATATAAAGGACAAGTGGGATGGTAATAGAATTAGTAAGTAAGACAATAGTTGAGGTGAGTGTATGAATGTAATCGGTTTTGGCGGTGTCTTTTGGAGGTCTAGAAATATTAATGAACTAAAAAAATGGTATAGTGAGGTATTAGGAATTACGTTGGATAACGAATGGAATGGTACAACTCTTCCTTCACAAGAAGGTGATGCAACCATCTTTTCCTTTTTTAAAGAGGACAATGATTATTTTCCTAAAGAGCAGCAGGTGATGTTGAATTTTCAGGTTGAAGATATGAGTGAATGTTTAAAACACCTCAAAGAGCTTGGGATTCCTTTACTTAAGGAAACTGAAAAGAGTGAGTTTGGGACATTTACTTGGATTGCAGATCCAGAAGGCAGATGGATAGAACTTTGGGAAAAATAAGCATAAAAAAAGAATGAGCCGGCAAGCTCATTCTTTTTTAAATGTTATTTATTCGAAGACATAGAATCACGGTCCACTGCTTGCGGCGGTTTTTCCATCCAGCCTTCATCTATAAATATTTTGGCTCCGTCCTGAACATAAAGCCCTATATCCAATAAAAACTTGCTATACATTGCACCTAAATCATGCCGCCCGTTAAGGGATGAAGCATTCGCATATGACCTGATTTTCATGCTGAACATATCGATTTTATGAAACATCATTAATTTATCTGAAAACGGGGCAAATGTTGAGTTTTCTACTAAGTCATCCAACAATGGATGGGCAGGTAAATCTTCTTTATTTAACTGATGTCTACATGCTTCAATATGTTTCATGGTAATGTCTTTTCCACGATGCATAAAATTTTTAACTTTTTCATTTTTAGCCACCTGTCCAAAGGCCATTAATAATACTTTGCTAGTGGAGTTATTCTCCATATTATCGTATAAATGAGCAATCTCCAGGCCATGTAAAGGGCGGACATGACCTAAGAAACCATTAAAATAACTTTCCTTTTGTACGAATTCAACCTTCTCTGGAACAGGAATTACAGGTGGTCTCGTTAAAAATCCCTTTTCTTTTAACGTATCATTAAGGGTTACTAACAAATCGGTGGTTAATTGATTACACTTTAGGATAAAATCCCTTACATCTTGTCTAAGCATTAACGGGATCGCAGTGGAGTAGAGACTTAAGCCTGCTTTCGCTGCATATTTCAAATAATGAAGATAAAATTCATCAGCAAATAATCTAGGAGCTCCTAAATTTACGTCATCCTCAGTAAAGCCTATAGGAATGGGGAAATTCTCTTTATCAAATATCGCTTTAATGTCTTTTAGAAATTCATTGCCGATATTTAAAGCATTTTTCAGGATTTCTTTTATGTCTTTGTCATTCACATGCTGAAGATAAAAACTAATTACACATTTAGACATGGTATTGCCCATATATACAGCCCAAAGCTTACCCATTTCAGCTGATGTTAATTTTTCGACTGGCTGCCCGATAAGTTTAGAGGTAATCTTTATCGGCTTTATGGTCTTCATTAGATAAATGCTCCTTACGTCAATCGTTTCTCCTAGTTTTTTCATCTAATGTAAATTTATTCGTTTCAGTAAAGAAATCTCCACAAATAGAAGGTTGCGTAGGATTCCCAATTCGTCCAATTTACTGCTAATTTCATGATCTCGTCTTTGGCGGGTTTCTTTTCTCTGCCTAATCGGTGTTTAATCGCATTCTGCAGTCCCACATCATCAATAGGAAAAGCGGAAGGATATCTTAAGCAGCGCATTAATACATAATTAGCCGTCCAGGGGCCGATACCACGTATTTTAACTAGCATTTTCTCAGCACTTTTATAATCTCCTATCTCGAGCAGCATATCTTTTGATAATTTCCCCTCAACCATAAGCTGTGCAACACCAATGAGATATTCAGACTTCTTTTTCGTCATGCGCAAGCCTTCCAATTCATCGACAGGTAATCCTGCAATATCCTCTGGGGAAGGGAAGACCCAATAGGTGACACCATCATGCATAGCACTTCGACCGAATTTTTCAACTAAACGTCTTTTTAAGGTGTAGGCAAACGAGAGGTTGATTTGCTGTCCTAAAATGCCCCAGCAAAGCGCCTCAAATAAATCGGGAATTCCAATAATCCGCAAACCATAGAAGGAATCAACCGCTTCATCCAGCAGCAGATCCTTCTTTGCCATCGCATAAAACGGACTCAAATCCCTGTCTAAATCAAACCATTCTCTGACATAGCGGGCGACATCAGCACGGATTTCTTTGCTAGTTGTTTTACTTTCTCCTAAAAAACGTACGATTAAATGGTTTTCTTCTACAGAACTAACCTCAATAAGTGCTATTTCTTCTCCTATCGGAATGGCCTTGTAAATACGATTGTTATCAATGTGAAAAAGGCATTCGTTACTACTCCTCGCGAGATAATTTATATTTTCTTGAAAGTTGAATTCTTTTGGTAAGACCAGTTTCAGTTCATTCCCAATATCATCCCAAGATTGGATCCTCATGATAAACCTCCGCTTTTACATTACTAATTAAAGTTATAACACTTAGGAGAACTAAAATCTTGTTTTTTCATTCTGAAAGACTTAAAACTGATTCTCTAAATCGGGTATACTGATAGAAGAGCAGTGATAATAGCGGGGGGTTAATGATGAAACAACTACTATATTGGACACAGTTAGTTTATGAAAATTGGAAACTGTATATGGCAGCAACTTCTAATGGACTCTGTTACGTTGGTTCTCAAGATAAGCCTTTTGAGGAAATGGAGGTTTGGGTAAAAAAACATTACCCTGGCAGTCAATTGGTGCAGGATGTTACGGTTATGCAGCCATACGTTACTGAATTTAAAGAATTTTTTCAAGGTAAACGGAATTCTTTTACCATTCCACAAGAATTAAAGGGGACCAAATTTCAGACAGATGTATGGAATGCACTCTGTAAAATCCCTTATGGAGAAACCTGGACATATTCAGATATTGCCAATGCAATTGAACGACCATCAGCAGTCCGTGCCGTTGGTGCAGCCATTGGGGCAAATCCCGTCCTCTTAACAGTACCGTGTCATCGAGTAATTGGGAAAAATGGTAAACTTACTGGATTTCGCGGTGGATTAGATATGAAGGACCAGCTTTTAAAGCTGGAGCAGGCAAACCATACTAATCGATGATAAAAGCACGATACTCTTGGACATACTATTTCTTATGAATTAAGAAAACGAGGTGCTTATTTCATGGAAGAGATCCAAGAAGTTAGATTTTGTGAAAACTGCAGCAGAGAAACGGTACATATGGTGCGAGAAGACCCGTTGGAAATCGAGTATATCTGCCAGGAATGCAACGATCACCAGGAACTGTTCAAATCGTTTTTTTAAGGACTTATTGTATTCAAAGAAGACAGAGCCATTTCATCAGGCTCTGTCTTTTTTCATGAACCTTGACCCGACCCATACATAACATAGTAGTAACACCAAGGAGGGGTTACTTTGGTCACAAACCATAATAATGTTTCAATTGGAACCGTTTCTGGCGGGATTGTTAACTTTGGCGGTGCTGTTTACATTTCACCGATTTCCATAACCAAAACCATTGGCGGTTCTGGCGAAAACAACACCAGTCCCGATTCTGAGATGGACTCTGAAACTGAGCAAATGATGAGTTTCCCTAAGCGATGCTAACATGCACCGCTATTTTTTTTGCGGTAAAAGAGAGGTTGGTATAAAGAGGTTTAGTTGGTAAATAATACTTTAAGCAACTATCTTTAGTGGACAGAAGGTGATGAAGGTGTTCTTTAAAAAGCTGTTTTCACCAAGAGGTCAATTAAAACCTAAGAACCATGATCTAATTCCTGAGACAAGAGAAAAAATGTCCACTGAGTTTAAAAAAAGACTGCAGAATAGCGCTGACATTTTGGAGAATGAAATAGGAGTTTCAGGGATTACCTTATTTTCCATAGGTACATTAATAGACAAAACCATGCTTCATAGAGACATTATTGATCCACTAAAAGAATTATCCTTCGATTCTATCCAAAAAATTATGGAGCATTTGTCAATTGGTGAGATTGAAAAGTCAAACCAGATGGAAAAGGCAGTCCAAGCTGCTCTAGACGGAAATGTAATCATTTTTTTAGACGGGAATTCAAACGTTCTATTAGCAAAAATACCTTCCAGAGTTGGACGTTCAGTATCTTATGCTCAAAATGAATCTCAGGTTATTGGACCTCAGTTGGCGTTTACTGAAAGCCTAATGACAAATATCACCCTTATTAGAAGTTATATTAAGGATACATCTTTATGTATTGAAAATTTACAGGTAGGGTCCCGCACAAATAAATTGGTTTCCATTGTCTATATTAACGGCATTGTTTCTGAGCAAATGGTCGGCAGCCTAAGAAAAAGAATTCAAGAGATAAAAATGGATGGAATCCTTGACAGTTCGGTGTTAGAACAGCTTCTTGCAGAGAACTCATTGACCATTTTCCCACAAATGGCATTAACAGAACGACCCGACCGTGTATCAGATTGGCTCCTAAAAGGAAAACTCGCAGTCTTTGTGGATGGAAGCTCATTGGCTATTGTTTGTCCTCAATCGTTTATGGAGTTTTTTCAAAGTATGGAGGATAGTAATGTAAATTGGCAGATTGCGACATTCTGGCGATTATTAAGATTCACTGCCTTATTCCTTTCCGTTTTCTTTACTGCTTTGTATGTTGCGTCCTTAACCTTTCACTATGAGGTCATCCCGCAAACTTTGTTGTTTACACTTAGTGAGTCACGGGCGAAGGTACCATTTCCTCCGATAATAGAAGCACTATTATTAGAATTTATTATGGAATTATTACGAGAAGCGGGTGCCCGTCTGCCGACAAAAGTAGGTCAAACGATGGGTATCGTTGGCGGTATTGTAATAGGAACTGCTGCTGTAGAAGCAGGTTTTACGAGTAACATCCTCATTATCATTATTTCCTTAGGAGCTCTAGGTTCGTTCGTAACTCCAAGTTATACAATGGGAAATGTCATTCGTATCGTTCGATTTCCGCTAATCATATTGGCTGGATTCTGGGGTTTTTATGGAATGATGTTCGGCTTTTGCTTTTTACTACTGCACCTGTTAAGACAAACAAGCCTTGGAAGCCCTTATCTAGCACCATTTTATCCGCCGCGTTTTGCAGACTGGAAGGACAGTATCATTCGACTGCCATTATCCATCACAAACAAAAGACCGGACTTAACAAGGGCTGAAAACGAATATAAATATGACCCAATAAAGGCAAAAAAACATAATTGACTAGGCAGCAGGTGACACGATGAAAGTTCAATATCAAGCAAAGCCACAATCTATTTTAAGTACCTTTATACTTTTTTTTATTATCCATTCCATACAAGTTGGGATTGGGATACATAGTTTCCAACGAATTATTTTCCCGGAGGCAAAGCACGATTCTTGGATATCTGTGGTCCTGGCAGGTGTTTTCACTCATATTGTGGTATTTTTCATCATTAAAACCTTACAACTATATGGACCTACAGATATTTATGGCATCCATATCGAAGTGTATGGAAAGTGGATTGGAAAAGTAGTTAATAGTATATATATCTTTTATTGCTTAGGTATGTTTGTGGTCATTTTAAATAACTATATTGAGGTCATGCAAACATGGGTATTTCCAATGGTACCCTCCTGGTTGTTTTCAATCTCCATCTTATTATTAGTGGTTTATGGTGTGACTGGGGGATTACGAGTAATAGCCGGTGCCGGTTTTTTTAGCATTATTCTCTCAGTCTGGATGTTGAGTTTCATCGGCTACCCTTTACGATTTGTTGACTTCGATCATCTTCTTCCTGTAATGGAGTCAAATATTACATCAATTCTAAAAGGGGCTTATAAAATGACGATCACCTTAATAGGTTTTGAGATCCTCTATATAGTCTATCCTTTCATGGAGGATAGAGAGAAGGTAATAAAGTACGCCCACCTAGGAGTTGCCGCAACTAACATCTTGTACTTAGTCCTTATGCTGCTAACCATCAGTTATTTTAGCCCTGGTCAATTGGAGAATACCAATTGGCCGACTCTTTCCTTATTTAAAATTGTTAAACTTCCTTTTATTGAAAGAACTGAGTACGTAGCCGTTTCTTTTTGGCTGCTCATTATCCTCCCGAATCTATTGCTTTATATGTGGGCGGCAGTACGGGGTGTAAAGCGCTCATTTGGAAGAAAAACAAACAGGGTCATTTGGGTTTTTACATTCATTATTTTTTTTGTCAGTATTTTTATTAATACCCGTTTGAAAATAAATCAGTTTAACGACTTTTTTGAGAACATAGCTTTTTATATTGCTTTTTGTTATCCATTTATCCTTTATATTTTGGCTTTGATTAAGAAGAAAATGACATCCCTAAAGGAGAAATAGAAATGAGAACAAAAGGATGGTTTTGGTCTTGGTCATTTTCATTTCTGTTACTGTGTGGCTGTGCACAACCTAGGATTCTTGAAGAAGTAGGTCTTGTTACTACTTATGGTTATGATATTTCAAAAAAAGGCACGATCTTAGGAACGATGGTTGAGTTAACAATTGATCCTGCTTCACCTAAGGATGTAGTTATTTTAGAGTCAGAAGCACTTTCGGTAAGGGGAATTCGTAACAATGCGAATAATAAGACCTCTAAAAGGCTTGCTTCTGGCCAGCTTCGAGTCATCTTATACGGTGAAGAAATGCTTAAACAAGGAAGAACTGGAATAGCAGAAACGTTAACGAGTGACCCATCTATTAGTGATATGACCTATTTGGCGATGGCTGATGGGAAAGCGCGGGATTTGTTAAAGGTAAAGACGGAACATATTCCTGATATCGGAAATCATCTTTATAAGCTCATTGATCAAAACACTAAGGGAAGAGTCATGCCGTCAGCCACCCTGCAAGAAGTGTTACATAGCCATTTCTCAGTTGGTAAAGAACCTGTTATGCCAATTTTAAAAAAAGAAGAAGGTAAGCAGGGGGTTGGTTTCACAGGAGTAGCTTTGTTTAAAGGCAGTAAATTAGTTGGAAAAATAAATACGGAACAAAGCTTTTATCTAAATTTGATTATTGACAAATATAAAGGCGGAAACAAGGATATTGAGATTAAAAGTTCGAAATTAAAACCAATGAACCCACAGCTGAAAAAAACAGTTGCCTCTTTAGATTCAATCGGCGGCAGGAGTAATATTAAGCTTATAAACAAAGAAAAAGTGGAATTTGATTTAGATGTTAAAGTTGCTGGCAGAGTACTTGAGGTTACGAGTATGATTGATATGGGTAATCCGGAAAATATTAAGTTGATCGAGAAGGAAATCACGAAGAGTATGAAAAGAGAGATTGAAAAGCTTATCGCTTATTGTCAATCAAAGGAGTCAGATGCATTGGGCTTTGGAGAAATATATAGAAGCTCTGTCCGGCACTCAAAACTTACCGATAAAAGATGGTATAAAATGTTTAATGAGGCTAAAGTCAATGTAAATGTAGACTTTAGTGTGAAAAGAACAGGGCTTAATGAGTAAAAAAGCTGCCAATAAAAACTGGCAGCTTTTCTAGATTACTATTGAGCAGCACTTTGACTGCTTGGATTTGTGGTTTGACTTTGTTTTGAAGGTCTAGCAACATTAAATACAATATTTAAGAAAATCGCAGTCAAGCTTCCAGCGACAATCCCATTGTTTGTTAGGATTTTTACACTTTCAGGAAGCTGTGCAAAAAGGTCAGGAACAGCTGTAACACCAAGACCCATTCCCACAGAACAAGCAATAATTAAGAGGTTTTCCTGTGAAGCGAATTCTACTTTACTTAACATTTTGATTCCGTATGCAATGACCATACCAAACATCGCTACCATTGCACCACCTAAAACAGGGGTAGGAATAACCGTTGTTAAAGCACCAATTTTAGGAACGAATCCTAAGATAATTAACATTGCACCCATTGTGTAGATAACATTTTTGGTTTTTACACCAGAAAGCTGAACTAGCCCAACGTTTTGAGAGTAGGTTGTATACGGAAATGCATTGAATAAAGAACCCAAAATAATCGCAAGACCTTCTGCACGATAACCCTTAGCTAAATCACTTTCCTTTAGCTTTCTTCCAGTGATATCACTTAGTGCAAAATAGACGCCTGTAGATTCTACTAAACTAACAATCGCAACAAGGGTCATCGTAATAATCGGTGTCCATTCAAAAGTAGGGGTACCAAAGTAAAAAGGCTTTACCATATGGAACCATGAAGCCTCTCCAACGGCTGCAAAGTTTACCTTACCCATTAATGCAGCTGCAATGGTTCCACCTGCAAGACCTAGGAGAATGGCAACAGAACGAATAAATCCTTTTGTAAAACGATAGAGCAGGATAATGAATAATAACGTTCCAAAAGCTAAGCCGATATTTGAGAGACTTCCAAAATCAGGACTTCCTTGGCCGCCGGCAATATTATTCATAGCAACTGGAATAAGGGTAATACCAATAATCGTAACAACAGAACCAGTTACAACTGGCGGGAAGAATTTAATTAACTTACTAAAGAACTGCGCAATCAAAACGACAACTAAACCAGAGACTAGAATGGAACCGTAAATCGCAGAAACACCGTACTCTCCGCCAATGGCAATCATTGGACCCACAGCCGTAAAGGTACATCCTAGAACGATCGGCAAGCCAATCCCGAAAAAGCGATTCTGCCAAACTTGTAATATTGTCGCGATACCGCACATTAAAATATCAATCGACACTAAATAAGTTAATTGTTCTCCAGTAAGGTTCAAGGCACCGCCGACGATAAGAGGGACGATGACAGCTCCTGCATACATGGCTAATACATGTTGAATACCTAAAGATGCGATTTTGAACGGATGTTGTTTCATTAAACCAATTCCTCCATTTTTTCAGTTATAAACGTAACTTCTCCATTTGATAGAGAGGCGATTCTAGCTAATGACTCAACCCGTAATCCTAGCTCCTTTAATTTCTTAGCGCCAGGCTGGAAGGATTTTTCAATTACAATGCCAATGCCAGAAACGGAGGCATTCGCTTGTTGGACCATTTTGACTAAAGCGAGAGCAGCTTCACCGTTAGCAAGAAAGTCATCAATAATAAGAACCTTATCGTTTTCATTAAGATACTTGCCTGCAATGGCAAGCTCATTCGTTTCATTTTTAGTAAAAGAATGGACACTTGCTGTCAGAAGGTCATCTGTTAACGTAACGGATTTTCTTTTTCGCGCGAAAATAACGGGAACATTCATATATAATCCAGCCATCACAGCAGGGGCAATCCCAGAAGATTCAATCGTAACAATCTTCGTAATTCCTTCCGCTGCAAATGCTTGAGCAAATTCTTTTCCAATCTCATTCATTAATTGAGGATCAATTTGGTGATTTAAAAACGAATCAACCTTTAATACATTGTCATTAATGACTCTGCCATCCTTTTTAATCTTTTCTTCTAGTAATCTCATGTTTATCCCCCTATGAAAAAATAAAAAGCCCAAATGTCATTGCTCACATCAAATTTGAGTGAGGCAATGACATTTGGGCTTAGTAACCAAATGTATGGACGCAAAATAACGCCGTTAGCATTACCCACTCATAGTCGGATTGTTAACGGCAATCCGGTAGAAACTTGCAGGCCATATTCCTGCGATTATATGAGTGAAACCTTATAAATTTATTTTCATTATAACCATGGTGAAAACGGAAAGCAATCGTTTTTTTACCAAAAGACGAACGAAAGATATTTTTACGAGTTCATCGTTCGTGTAGGGAAAGCGCTTTATTCTTTATTCTAAAAGTCTCACTCTATGATTGAATAACCATTCATTTTCCGTTACTATTAGAATAGGAAATTTATTCAGAAAATTCTAAACCAAAGGAGAGTCGACCATGCAAAAAACAATCCCTGAAAATTGGTGGAATCAGCTAAGGCTGCCTGTTATTTCTGCACCGATGTTTTTAGTATCGGGTCCTGAACTAGTAAAAAATTGCTGCTTAAATGGTGTTATTGGGTCATTTCCAGCTCCAAACGCAAGACCGATTGAGGTGCTTGATCAATGGATGGGCCAGTTAAACGAAGAATTAGAACAAGCCAGGGCAGCAGAGCCTGACCGAAAAATTGCTCCTTGGGCGATGAATATGGTTGTACATAGCACCTATAGCCGTCTTCAAGATGAATTGGAGTTAATCAAAAAGCACAAGCCACAATTGGTCATCACTTCTTTAGGAAGTCCAAAACATGTGGTAGACATTGTTCATGAGTATGGAGGATTAGTATTCTCAGATGTCAGCGATCTAAAATTTGCCCGTAAGGCCGCAGAAACAGGTGTTGACGGACTAATTCTAGTTGCAAGCGGTGCTGGCGGCCATGCTGGACAAATTAATAGCTTTGCGTTTGTCGATATGGTCCGTACTTTTTGGGACGGTATTATTGTCCTTGCTGGTGCGATTTCAACAGGGAAGGGTATATTAGCTGCACAGGCAGCTGGTGCTGATTTAGCTTATATGGGTACAAGATTTATTGTCGCTACAGAAAGTATGGCAAATGATGAATATCGTGAAATGCTTGTGAATTCTAGTCAGGAGGATATCATCCTAACCGATGCCTTTTCTGGTGTCAGGGCAAATATGCTCATTCCAAGTATCCAAAAAGCAGGACTTGATCCCGCTCAGCTGGTAAAAAAAGAAAAAGTTGATTTTGATAATATGCACGGTAAACCAGAGGCGAAGGCATGGCGTGATATTTGGAGCGCAGGGCATGGAGTAGGTGCCATTGAAAAGATTGAATCCGCAGGAGAAATCATTCAACGATTAGAAGGAGAATATCAAGAAGCTCTAAAAAAAGTGAACCAAACTGCTGCAAAAGTAAGCAGCTTAACGGTGAAATAACGCATGTAATTGGCTGACAAAAAAAAAGAACCTGTCCCACTTATCAATGGGAAGGTTCTTTTTTTTTGGAAACCATTTTAACTACTTTATAGCCAGGCTTTATTTTCACTCGTTTCGTTTCCTTAGCGGTTTTTACTTGATATAGAGTGAATTTTTTCGGCTGGTGCTCCAGCATTTCAACCTTTTGGAGTGTTTCATTACGATAGTATTTGTGAATCTTACGAATTTGTTTTTCCTGTTTTTCACCAAAAAGCCAATCATAAAGGTAAATAAAAATAAAGACAAAAATGCCGCCTACAATCATTGTGTATAGTAGTGATGAAATTGATTCCACGTATTACATCCTTCCTGTTCCTAAATTAAGTATGCTCTCCATTATACCTTTTTTGCTTCAATTGAAAAATAACCTGTTTTCAAAATGGATAACCTAAAAATGCAAAAAAAATTTTATATCAAATGTCCTTTTGGGGTGAACATTTCCAAAAAAGTATGGTAAAGTATATTAAAGAAACCCTTTAACTAAGGGTATTCATCGAACATTGAAGTGTCCGTCTCAGGCGGACAAATGTTTTTCTATTAGCGACAATAAGGGGGAATAAAAAGTGTCCAGTACTATTTTGGAGCAATTTTTAAATGAAAACCTAGAAGATTTAAAAGGTAAGGGTCTGTACAATGTCATCGATCCATTAGAAAGTCCTAATGGTCCAATGATTACAATAAATGGTAAACAGTTAGTCAATCTTTCTTCCAATAACTATTTAGGGTTAGCAACGGATGAACGCTTAAAACAAGCAGCAGCGGAGGCCATTGAGAAGTATGGTGTTGGTGCCGGAGCCGTTCGCACGATTAACGGAACTTTAAAGCTTCACGTTGAACTGGAAGAAAAATTAGCAGAATTCAAACATACAGAAGCAGCAATCTCTTATCAATCAGGCTTCAATTGTAATATGGCCGCCATTTCTGCGGTAATGGATAAAAATGATGCCATTTTATCTGACGAATTAAACCACGCTTCTATTATTGATGGCTGCCGTTTATCCAAAGCAAAGATTATCCGCGTCAATCATTCTGATATGGAAGATTTACGTGCAAAAGCGAAGGAAGCGAAGGAATCGGGTCAATACAATAAAATCATGGTTATTACCGATGGTGTTTTCTCCATGGATGGAGACATTGCATTATTACCAGAAATCGTAAAAATTGCTGAAGAATTCGACCTCATTACATATGTAGATGATGCACATGGATCAGGTGTCCTTGGTGATGGTGCTGGTACCGTTAAGCATTTCGGCTTGTCCGATAAAATCGATTTCCAAATCGGTACCTTATCAAAGGCGATTGGTGTAGTAGGCGGATACGTAGCAGGGAAGAAGAATTTAATTGATTGGTTAAAGGTCCGCAGCCGACCATTCCTATTCTCTACATCATTAACACCAGCAGATGTAGCAGCAAGCAAGAGATCCATTGAAATCTTAATGGAAAGCACAGAACTTAACAAAAAGCTTTGGGAGAATGGAGATTATCTCAAAAAAGGCTTAAAGGAATTAGGTTTTAATATTGGAAACAGTGAAACTCCGATTACTCCATGTATTATTGGCGACGAGGCTCTTACGCAGCAATTTAGCAAACGTTTAAATGAAGAGGGAGTCTATGCAAAAGCGATTGTATTCCCAACCGTTCCTAAAGGAACAGGACGTGTTCGCAATATGCCAACTGCTGCACATACAAAAGAAATGCTAGATCAAGCGATTGCGATTTACGAGAAGGTCGGTAAGGAAATGGGCATTATTTAATCATAGAAACCCTTCAATGGACATTTAATGAGGAGGACGGAGAAGAATGAAACGGATTTTAATTACAGGTGCGTTAGGACAGATTGGTTCTGAGCTCACGATGAAATTAAGAGAAACGTATGGGTCGGATAATGTAATTGCTACGGATATAAGAAAGAATGACAGTGAAGCTGCACAGAGCGGCCCGTTTGAAGTCTTAGATGTTACAGATTTAACCAAGATGGGCGAAATTGCAAAAAAATATAAAGTTGATACCATCATGCACTTAGCCGCACTATTGTCGGCCACAGCAGAAGCGAAACCCGTCTTAGCTTGGAATTTAAATATGGGCGGTTTGATGAATGCATTAGAAACTGCGAGGGAGCTTAATGCACAATTTTTCACTCCAAGCTCGATTGGTGCATTTGGACCTTCTACACCAAAAGACAGCACACCACAAGATACCATCATGCGCCCAACGACCATGTACGGTGTAAATAAAGTAGCTGGCGAGCTTTTGAGCGATTACTATTATCACAAATTTGGCGTCGACACGAGGGGACTTCGATTCCCAGGCTTAATTTCACACGTAGCACTGCCTGGCGGCGGCACCACAGACTATGCAGTGGAAATCTACTATGAAGCGATCAAAAACGGAAGATATACATCGTATATCGATAAAGGTACGTATATGGATATGATGTATATGCCAGATGCACTAAATGCCATTATCGATTTGATGGAGGCAGACCCATGCCGGCTTAAGCACCGTAACTCATTCAATGTTACAGCAATGAGCTTTGATCCAGAAGAAATTGCAAACGAGATTAAGAAACATATCCCAGGATTCGAACTCACTTATCAGGTAGATCCTGTACGCCAAAGAATTGCCGACAGCTGGCCAAATTCGATCGATGCGATTGCAGCAGAAGAAGAGTGGGGCTTTAAATTCCAATACGACTTAGCGAAAATGACAGACATATTCCGTAAAAGTATTACTTGAATCTGTGCTTCGTCAATACGATGGCCGTGTCATCGCAAAGGAGCACGTTGAAAACTTAGCAAAATGGGGAACAAATGAACTTAAAGAAGTAGATGTTCCATTCAAACCGTCACGTGTTATTCTACAAGACTTCACTGGTGTTCCAGCAGTAGTTGACCTTGCTTCATTAAGAAAAGCAATGGCTGATCTTGGCGGAGATCCAGATAAGATTAACCCAGAGAAAACAGTTGATCTAGTTATCGACCACTCTGTACAGGTAGATGCATACGGTTCTGCTGACTCTTTACGTGTTAACATGGATTTAGAGTTCGAACGTAATGCTGAGCGTTACCAATTCCTAAGCTGGGCTCAAAAATCATTCAATAACTATCGTGCGGTTCCGCCTGCAACTGGTATCGTACACCAAGTTAACCTTGAGTATTTAGCTGATGTGGTACATGTTGCCGAGACATCTGATGGTGAATTAGAAGCTTACCCAGATACTTTAGTTGGTACTGACTCCCACACTACTATGATCAATGGTATTGGTGTATTAGGATGGGGCGTTGGCGGTATTGAGGCAGAAGCAGGAATGCTTGGACAGCCTTCTTACTTCCCAGTTCCAGAAGTAGTCGGTGTTAAATTAACTGGCGAGCTTCCAAATGGTGCAACTGCAACTGACTTAGCATTAAAAGTAACTCAAGTTCTACGTAGCCACGGTGTGGTTGGTAAGTTTGTAGAGTTCTTCGGTCCTGGGGTATCCGTACTTCCATTAGCAGACCGTGCAACTATCGCTAACATGGCTCCAGAATATGGCGCAACTTGTGGTTTCTTCCCAATCGATAGTGAATCATTAGAGTATATGCGCTTAACTGGCCGTGAAGAAAGCCATATCCAAGTAGTAGAAGAGTACTGCAAAGCAAATAGCCTTTTCTTCGACCCATCATTTGAGCCAGTATACACTGATGTTATTGAAATCGATCTTTCAGAAATTGAAGCTAATCTTTCTGGTCCTAAGCGTCCACAAGATTTAATTCCACTTTCAAAAATGAAAGAAGAATTCGTAAAAGCAGTTTCTGCGCCACAAGGAAACCAAGGCTTCGGCTTACAAGCAGATGAGCTTGAAAAGTCTGCTGTCGTTAATTTCCAAAATGGAGACGAAACAACCATTAAGACTGGTGCAGTAGCAATCGCTTCTATCACTAGCTGTACAAATACATCTAACCCTTACGTTCTAGTTGGGGCAGGTCTTGTTGCGAAAAAAGCGGTTGAACTTGGAATGGAAGTTCCTAAGTTTGTTAAAACTTCTTTAGCACCAGGATCTAAGGTTGTAACTGGATATCTTCGTGATTCTGGATTACTTCCATACCTAGAGCAAATCGGCTTCAACCTTGTTGGTTACGGCTGTACAACATGTATCGGTAACTCCGGTCCATTAAAAGAAGAAATCGAAAAAACAATCGCTGAAAACGATCTTTTAGTTACATCTGTACTTTCAGGTAACCGTAACTTTGAAGGACGAATTCATCCGCTTGTAAAAGCTAACTACCTGGCTTCACCGCCGCTTGTTGTTGCTTATGCACTAGCAGGTACTGTGAACATTGATTTCGCTAATGAAGCAGTCGGTAAAGATAAAGATGGAAATGATGTATTCTTCAAGGATATTTGGCCATCAACTGCTGAAGTAAATGATGTAGTGAAACGCACTGTAACTCCTGAACTATTCCGCAGAGAATATGCGAATGTTTTCGGTGACAACGAGCGTTGGAACGAAATCAAAACTAGCAACGAGCCATTATATACTTGGGATGAAGATTCCACTTATATTGCAAACCCGCCATTCTTTGAAGGCTTATCACCTGAACCAGGTACCGTTGAACCATTAACTGGACTTCGTGTAGTAGGTAAGTTTGGGGATTCTGTAACAACTGACCATATCTCTCCTGCAGGTGCTATTGGCAAAAATACACCAGCTGGTAAGTATTTATTAGAAAAAGGTGTTCAGCCTCGTGACTTCAACTCTTACGGATCTCGCCGTGGTAACCACGAAGTTATGATGCGTGGAACATTTGCCAACATTCGTATCCGTAACCAAATCGCTCCAGGAACAGAAGGCGGCTTCACAACTTTCTGGCCGACTGGTGAAGTTACATCCATCTACGATGCTTGCATGAAGTACAAAGAAAACGGCACAGGACTTGTTGTTCTAGCTGGAAAAGACTACGGAATGGGCTCTTCACGTGACTGGGCTGCTAAAGGTACAAACCTTTTAGGAATTAAGACCGTTATCGCTGAAAGCTTTGAGCGTATTCACCGTTCTAACCTTGTGTTAATGGGCGTGCTTCCACTTCAGTTTAAAGATGGCGAAAGCGCTGAAACTCTTGGTTTAACTGGTAAAGAAACGATCGATGTACAAGTGGATGAAAATGTTAGACCACGTGATCTTCTAAAAGTTACAGCTACTGATGAAGCTGGAACCAAGAAGGAATTTGAAGTACTTGTTCGCTTCGATTCTGAAGTTGAAATTGATTACTACCGTCATGGCGGTATCCTTCCAATGGTACTTCGCGAAAAATTACAAGAAGCATAATATTCAAACCACCATGCAACCTTTGCATGGTGGTTTTTTCAGAGTAATAACATATATTTTAGTGAAAAATAAACTATTTACTTGTAGAGCGAAGGGTGCGATGTAAATGGATTTTTCAAAAATCGCTGAAGATAAAATTAAGGAAGCCATAAAGAAGAAAGAGTTCGACAATCTTCCTGGCATGGGGCAGCCACTGGAAATAAAGGATCATTTTCCGGGAATGTCTGATGAATGGAAAATGGCATATCGCGTGTTAAATAATGCAGGCTATTCACCTGAGGATGTAAAAAAAGAAATTTTTAGGATGGAAGAATTGTTAGAGGGAGCAGTGGACGAAGAACAGAGAGAACGTCTGCAGGCAAAACTGATGAAAAAAAGGCTGGAAATGGAGCGATTACTTGAGAAAAGAGGAACCGCGACGAATTCTCGTTTTGGGAGCTATGCAGATAAAATTTATAAAAAATTAAAATAGGTGCTCATTTAGAAAGAGAGATTAACATGATTACTGATCGTATTTTACGTTTATATGGCTATACGGAAGGTGAACTCATTCCAATCAATGACGGCTTTCATAATACCGTGTATACGAATGGAAATCATATATTTAGAGTTTCACCTTCCAGCAGACGAAAGCAAGCAGTTGGTCGAAACAATCGGCAGGCACCATTTTGTCGTGGCCTTCGAGAAAGCAAAGTGAACATCCATTGATGTCACCAATCGTAAGGTATGGAACAAAGAACTATTTTTTCAATGGGGAGGATGCATAGTGCTGGGAAAAAAATAAAAGTAAATCGGCCAATTTGGACAGTGCACCAACCTGATTTATTGAACCTATTTCCAAAAATCACTTCAGAAACAATAGCAGAAAAGTACCAACAACTACACTTAAAAAATAATATCGAGAGTGGAAAGCCTTATTCCAATGTTAATTTTACGGAAATGATTGACAGTTTTGGTTTAGGTAGCATAAAATAAACATAATAAACGTAAAGGAATGGTAAAGAGGAATGAAGTTATAATCTTATTTTTTCAGACATTTATTCGAATAGCGAAAAAATGGTGAACCTGAAGAATAGGATTAGTCTGTCCTTTTTTGTCCTATACGTTTATATTTCAATCAAAACATCGTTAACATAAGCCTTTTTAGGTTTATTAACGTCTGCTTTTTTGTGATTGCGTAAACGACATGACACAAAAACTCTCTTCAGGTTCAAACGAAGGGAGTTTTTTTATGAACAACAATCATTTATCTGTTATAAAAGTAACTGGAATAGAAATGAACTTTAATCTGAGGAAAATTTTAGACAATATTTCCTTTGATATAAAAAATGGCGAAAGAATTGGTCTCGTAGGGTATAACGGCACAGGGAAAACGACATTGGCCAATATCCTTATTGGTAAGCTCACACCTGATAAGGGATTCATTGAAAAATCACACGAATTAAAGATTGGTTACCTTACACAATCAATAGATTATGAAGGTAATGGATTATTTTCAATTGAGGGAGACCTATTGCAGCACTCAAGTAAGTTAGGACTGAAGAAGGTTTCTACATGGGAAGAGAAGCGTTTAAACCATTTAAGCGGCGGCGAGAAGTTAAAACTCGCATTATCCAACGTGTGGGCTTCCAAGCCGGGATTCTTGATTCTCGATGAGCCTACGAACCACTTAGATTTTAAAGGGATAGAATGGCTGATTGAAGAGCTGGAGAAATTTAAAGGTCCGGTATTGATCATTTCTCACGACCGCCATTTCTTAGATAAAACAGTGACCCGTATTTTTGAGATAGAAAATACCAAAATGAACTTCTACAATGGGAACTATAGTGATTATCAGAAGGAAAAGCAGCACAGACACGAAACCCAAATGCACCACTATGAAGTTCAGCAGCGTAAAAAAGAAGAAATTGAAATGCAGATGGAACAATTATCGTCCTGGTCTGAGAAAGCTCATAGGACATCAACGAAACAAGGCAGAGATTTTGGCAATAAAGAATATCACCGGGTTAAGGCGAAAAAACGAGATGCTCAAGTGAAATCTAAAATGAAACGTCTTCAGAGCGAGCTAGAAAAGAACAAGGTCGACAAACCTCTAGAGGAGACAAAAGTTAGATTTCAGTTTGATACAAAAGGGAATAGAGGAAAAAGGATTATTGAGGCAAAGAGTTTATCGAAGTCGTTTGAAGAGAGACCCCTTTTTAGTGAATGTCACTTTTATATCAATCACGGAGAACGTATTGGTTTATTTGGAGAAAATGGCTGCGGTAAAACCACCTTAATTAAAATGATCCTTGGTGAAACAGCGGTTACTGGCGGCGACCTTTGGAAAAGTGAATCATTAAAGATTGCTTACTTAAGTCAGGATGTTGACAACTTACCCGCTGACAAAACGGCTTTAGAGGCTTTAGGATTTACGGACCGAGAAAATATTCTCAAGGCAAGAACATTATTTGCAAATCTCGGATTAAAAGAACAGTTTATTACGAAGCCCATTGGGACTTTAAGCCTTGGAGAAAGAACTCGCGTTAAACTAGTCGACATGCTAATGAAGGAATATGATGTTCTGATCTTGGATGAACCGACCAATCACCTCGACTTGCCAAGCAGGGAACAGCTTGAAAAAACACTAAATGAATTCGCAGGTTCGATTATTACCGTTTCGCACGATTACTATTTCTTAAATAAGCTTTGTGATAAACTGCTTGTATTTGATAATCAGAGGATAAAGCGTTTGGAAATGAAGCCGGAAGAGTACTTTAATAAAACCAACAGGACTGAACCTACTGATAGTAAAGAGAATTTAATGATAATTGAAAATAGAATAGCTACGATTTTGGGTGAATTATCACTCATTGACCCCAAAAACCCTAAATATGTGGAATTAGATAGAGAATTTAATGAACTCTTGAAGCAAAAAAGAAAATTAATATAAATCCACATTCAATAGCCCCTCCCTGAAGAGGGGCTATTCTATTATATCAGCGTTAAATCCTATATATCCGCGGTAATTAAATTATATCCGCGAACATCATTTACTCGTTTGTTGAGACCACAATTCAAGCAGCTCTTTTTCCCGATCAGCACGCATTCCAGATTTCCATTCATCCGAAGCTAAATTACGCTGTTTTTCCCATTCATAAATTTCGGCTAAACTCTCCTCTAAATGCCTAAAGGTAAGTCCGCTCGCAATGGCTTTTTCAATATTCACGGTAAAAGCACCCCTCCATGGATCCTTAAGCTCTGGCTCCAAAGGAAACTCTTCAGGCACCCAAAGAGGCATTTCTGTCCAAGGCGCAACCTTGTTCTCAAGAAGAAATTTTTCTGAAGCCCAAACGATTTCTGATTCGGTGCCTGTCACCTTCATACAAGCCGAAAGAAACTCTTTCATTGTAAGTGAGTAGTCTGGTCCAGTTGCATTAAAAGTTCCTGCTGTTCCATTGGTCATTAACTTTAATATCCAATTTGAAAGATCTTTATTATCAATCACCTGCACAGGTCTGTCAGGATTCCCTGGCGCCAAAACCTTACCTCCAGCAGCGATTCTATGTATCCAATAGGGAATGCGGTCCGTATAGTCATTAGGTCCGATTAATTGGCCAGCTCGAATATTCGCTGCACGACCCGGCATAGCTTTTTCAGCAACCACTTCACACAAAGCTTTAAATTGTCCATAATACTCATATATATTACTGTCTTTAGCAAGCTCATTTGCTTCCTCTAATGACATATCGTAAACCGGATAGGTTTCATCAAAATTTTCTTGGACCCAATCTTTGTAAACAGAAATGCTTGAAATAAAGGTGTAATGCTTTACACGGTCTTTTAGCAGTTCGGTGGACTTTAAGACCGCAGAAGGGATAAATCCACTTGTATCTAATACAGCATCCCAATAGCGATTTTTAAGGCCATTTAAGTCTCCATTACGATCACCAGTAATAATCTCAACATCTTTAAACCCTTCATTTTGATTACCGCGATTAAAAATAGTTACCTCATGGTTTAGCCTCTGTGCTTCCTCCACAAATGTTCTGCCTAAAAAGCGGCTTCCCCCTAAAACAAGTATCTTCATTTTTCCAACTCCTCTCTGTAAGATACATCTTAACAAATTTTCACAAGATTGCGTTAATTTAAACATCGTATAAATCTCTAATATCATGAAGGAGAAGGGTATACTACTAGATAAAATGGATTCATAATTGAAAGCAGGGTTTAGGATGATTATCGAGATTAAATATAAAAAACTAATAAGTGATATCGGAAAACGCGTGTATGAAAAAGGATTCGTGGCAGCCAATGACGGAAATATCTCTGTCCGCATTGATGAAAATGAATTTTTAATTACACCGACCAATGTAAGCAAAGGGTTCCTGACTCCAGAAATGATTATAAAAGTAGATGGGGAAGGAAATGTGATTGAAGGAGACTTTAAACCTACTTCGGAAATGAAAATGCACCTCCTTGTTTATCATGAACGTCCCGATGTACATGCAGTTTTACATGCTCATCCTCCATATGCGACGGCTTTTGCGATTGCTGGGCTTCCTTTGGATCAGGCAATTATGCCTGAAGCTGTTGTCTCTTTAGGGACCATCCCTTTAGCCCAATACGGAACGCCTTCAACAGATGAGGTTCCGAAAGCAATCAAAGCACATGTTTACGATCATCAAGGTGTATTATTAGAAAACCATGGCGCCTTAACATGGGGGAAGAATTTAGAACACGCTTATTATTTAATGGAATCATTAGAGTTCACGGCAAAAATAAATTGGATATCCAGACAATTAAAAGGGGACCGCGAACTTTCTAAAGAAAATGTCGCTAAACTCATCGATATTAAAGCGATGATGGGTGTAAAAGGTATTTCACCATTAGGTGTTGATGTACCTGAAGGCACACAGGCAAAGAAAGTAACTGCCGTTAATGAACAGACCTTATCAGAACGGGATATTGATTTGATCGTAGACCGCGTGACAACCAGTGTCCTTAACGCTTTAAAAAAGTAACTTTATTTGCTTTTCTAGAATACTTTTACTAAACTATTTTTAAACTGTCACATATTTGGCATATACAACCTGTATTTCAACTTACTTTATAGTGTAAAATCGATGTAGCATATTATTGAATCAAGGGGGTTCGGGGTATGGTGAAGAAAGTCATTGCTGCAGTTGTGTTAATAGCCTTACTTGGAGTAGCGATCGTGCAGGCTATGGATAAAAAGGCTGAACCCGAAAATGTAAGTCAAGAAGCCGCAAATATGGGTGGATTAAAAGTAGGGGCAAAAGCTCCAGATTTTGAACTTAAAACATTAGCTGGCGATATAGTTAAACTTTCTGATCTAAAAGGGAAGAAGGTTATGCTCAATTTCTGGGCAACTTGGTGCCCGCCATGTAAGGCAGAAATGCCAGCCATGGAGGAATTCCATAAAGAAGCAGGGGACGAAGTTGTTATTTTAGCGGTAAACATCGACCCGCATTTAGATGTTAAGGCTTTTATAGATGAAAATGGGATTACTTTTCCGATTCCGCTAGATGCGGAAGATAAGGTAAACGAAACGTACCAAGTCCTATCTATACCAACAACGTATTTTATCGATACGAAGGGGAATATCGGAAACAAATATATTGGTGCAATGAATCTTGACGCCATGAAACAATATACAAAGGATCTGAAGTAGACAATGGATGTGTAATCCATTGTCTTTTTTATTTGGTCTGGCTGTGTTAATTTTGCCTGTTGATTTCCACTCCAGGCACTTCGCTTTCCGCGGGCGTGCCGAGGAGGCTCCCCAGCCCCGTACTCCCGCAGGAGTCTTCGTGCCTTCCGCTCCAATCAACAGGGTGCAAAATCAAAAATTAACTTTAACACAGCCATTGTTTAGCCCTTTAATGCGTTATCGCATACTTTTCTTTATAATTTTCAAAAAGTTGTAATAATTGCAACCGTTTCCGGGCATAATAACTGTTAGAATAGGTCATAAGGAAGGTGATATACATGAGAAAGCCTAGAAAACGTTCTTTTGCAGAACTTGTATCCGAAAATAAAAATCAACTTTTGAAAGATAGAGCGGCGATGGAGAAAATTGAAATGCGTTTAGAAGAAAAGCGTCTTGGTAAAGCCGAATAAACTCACATAGATTACCAATCATGTTCCTCCTTTAAAACGGACAAAATGTTAAGGAGGAGGGATATTACATGAGCAATCCAAAACATAGTCAACAGGGCTTCAGCACCGATGAACTTGGAAATAAGTCCCAGCGTTACGGCGGCAACAAAGGGAAAAAATATCAAGATACATCAGGTAAACACGCACAAGTAATTCAAACTAAAGGTGAATAAATAATGGCTAAGACTCGTCAGGCATTTGCCAGCGGGTCTTTTTTATAGAAAGGCTGTGTTAAAGAATACTGTTGTTTTTTAGAACTTGTTGATTGGAGCGGAAGGCGCTCGACTCCTGCGGGATGCACGAGCTGAGTGAGACCCCGCAGGTCGGGACGACCGAGGAGGCTCACGGGCGAGCCCGCGGAAAGCGTAGCGCCTGGAGTGCAAATCAACAGCCCAGTTTAACACAGCCTATAGAAAAAATTTTCTGTGATATTTTTTTCACTTCGAAACAAACTATATCTGTACCACGACACCACGAAGGAGGAACCATTCAATGACTTATAACAACAAACCGAAACCAGATGATCGAAGTGATAATGTAGAAAAGCTGCAGTCCATGATTCATGATACGATTGAAAACATGGAAGCGGCTGAAGAATCACTTCGTTTCACGAATAGTGAAACTCAGCGCCGGGAGATCGAAGCTAAAAACGAAAGACGCCGCGAAAGCATTGAATCCTTCCGTTCCGAAATTAAGGATGAAGTCTAAAGCAATAAAACCAGGACCTGTTCATTTCGTACAGGTCCTTTTTTATTAGGTCTTTCAATTTCGTGTAGGTCGATAGGTTGTGGTAAGATAAAAGGGAAATTTTGAAGAAGAAGTGATCATATTGATAAGACAACAAACAAATTCGATAAACGACCATGAACAATTACTTCAGTGGGAAAATGAACTGAGTGAAAAAGGGTTTATTTCCAATGAAAATGAGCTATTAACAGTCATACGAAAGGAATCTAACCCTGTCCTGTTATCAAGGATGTTAACCGTTGCTGCACTATCACGTCTAAAGCGTAAGAACCAAGATTCATTAGCTTCAGCATGGCTTCACAAAGCATTAGAACTACATCCAGAGAATAAAAAGGCAAAGTCTTATTTCATTCAATACGATTGGAAAAAGAAAAAGGATATTTTAGAGGTTTTAACCTTCCCTGCAATGCGTGAAACAGATAATCGAACAGCAAAGAAAAAAGTTGCGGAACAATACATACAAATTTGTCAAAGCTACTTAGCAGAGTCAGATGACCAGCTTGAGGATCTCACGGAAAAGATGAATCTTGCAGAGACGCTTGGAAACACACCGCTTTTCAATCAATACAAAGAGCTTACTGAACTCCTTACTAATGCAATAGAAGTTAGTGGTAATCTCCTGAAGGCCGCTGAAGAGTATGAGGAATCGATTAAGGGTGTATTTCATACGGCGACATATTATGATGACTTAAAATTACATTTATCCAGCCTCGAAGACATAAAAAAAGACTGGCAGAAACTCTTTTTAATCGAAGAAGACGAACATCAAGATTCAAAAAATGCCTTAGACGAATTAAATGAAATGATTGGGATGGATGTTGTCAAAAAACGAGTCAATGATTTTTATCAATTTTTAAAATACCAGAAGGACCGTAAAAAACTTGGATTCCAAACAAAAGATGAATTAAGTCTTAATATGGTTCTGACTGGAAATCCTGGTACCGGAAAAACAACCATCGCTCGTTTATTAGCAAAAATCTATCACGAGCTTGAGGTTCTGCCTCGTTCAGAAGTAATTGAGACAGACCGTTCACAGCTCGTAGGGGCCTTTGTAGGTCAAACAGAGGAGAACGTCAGAGCTGTTGTTGAGAAAGCGGTTGGCGGGGTTCTGTTCATTGATGAAGCCTATAGTTTAAAACGTGAGGGGCAATCAGGAAATGATTATGGGCAAACCGCTGTTGATACTCTTGTTTCGCTTATGACTGGAAAAGAATATGGGGGAAAATTCGCTGTTATTCTAGCAGGATATCCAGATGAAATGCGAATCTTTTTAGATGCTAACCCCGGATTAAGGAGCCGTTTCCCTCAATCCAATCTCATCCATTTGCCCAATTACTCCAACGAGGAATTACTATTAATCGCTGAAAAAATTGCCTCTGAAAACGACTATATCCTTACGGAGGAAGCCAAGATAGAAATCAACCATCGTCTTGAACAGGAACGGGTCGATGATACATTTGGCAATGCAAGATCCGCACGGAATATTGTGTTAGATGCTATTTTTAAAAAAGGGTCCGATCACCCCATTTCAAATGAAGATATTCTCACCTACACGTTATTGGATAAAAAAGACTTTTGCGTGGAGAAGGATGAACACCGGGAATCACCTTTTGAAAAATTAGAACGGTTAATTGGACTGACACAGTTAAAGGGTGAAATGGAGACGCTCGTTTCCTTTGTTAAAATGCAGCAGTTTAGAAAAGAAAAAAAGCTTCCAACAGTACCGATTCAGCTGCATTCCGTGTTTACAGGCAATCCGGGCACTGGAAAAACAACAGTGGCTAAAATTTATGCGGAACTCCTAAAGGAATGCGGTATGTTAAAAAGAGGTCATTTAATTGTCGCAAGCAGAGCAGATTTCGTTGCCGGATATGTCGGTCAAACGGCAGGAAAAACAAAGAAGAAGATACGAGAAGCTCTAGGCGGCGTGTTATTTATTGATGAAGCCTATTCACTCTTAAGCCAAAGTGCAGGAGATTTTGGTAAAGAAGTAGTAGACACCCTCGTTGATGAAATGACCAAGCATAATGAAAATCTTGTAGTGGTACTTGCGGGTTACCCAAAAGAAATGGACCAGCTATTAGAGAGCAATCCTGGGCTGCGCTCTCGGTTTAAGAAATTCTTTCTGTTCCCGGATTATTCGTCGGAGGAACTGCTTGCGATTATCGAAACGTACGTAGAAAGCTATCAATACCAACTAACTGAAGGGTCCAGAACTCTTTTGAAACAAAGTATTGAAAATCATACCTTCAAGGGGAACGGAAGATTTGCTACCAATTTGGCTGATGAGATGATACAAGCCCAAGCTATGAGGCTCATGGGAGCAGCACAAGATGAGGATTTATTAGAAAAAGCCATTCATATTGAAAGTGAAGATGTGGAAAAGGCGCTAAATAAATTTCCTTTAAACAGGGAAGGGGAATAGAAATATGGACAATTTATTTATTTCAACAAGAGAGATTCAACTTTTATATGCGGATACCGACATGATGGGAGTCATCTATCATGCTAACTATTTGAAATATTTTGAGCTCGGAAGAAGCGGATTGATTGAGGATCTTGGATATAGTTATGTAGATATGGAAAACGCAGGGTATTTTGCGCCCGTTTATGACATCCAAGCAACCTATAAAAAGCCATTACGTTACGGCGATAGGGGTTTCGTAAAAACGTGGATTGAGAAAAATGACGGGCTTAAAACCGTTTATGGCTATTCCATCATAAATGGTGACGAGGAAGTTTGTGCAGAAGGAACTTCGACCCATATCGTTGTCAAAAAGGACAACTTTAGACCGATCGCATTTAAAAAGGCGTTCCCTGAATGGTTCCTGAAGTATGAAGAAATTAAGAAAAAGTAATGGAATGAGCTTTGGGGTGAATTTATGGCATTTGGAATCAAAAGACAGGAAATAAAAGAGTGGAAGCAAAAAATCGATGAGGGTGAAATTGCATTCTTAACTCATTATTGGCTGGATGACCGCTTCCCAGGAAGCAAAACGGTTACCAAGGTAGGCTGCCATGACCTTGAAAAACTAGCTGAATGGGGAAGAAAATATGGGTTGAAAAAAGAATGGATTCATCACCGCCGTGACGGCTATTCACATTTCGATTTAATCGGAGAAAGACAAAAAGAAATATTACATAAAGAAGGATTACAGCATCATATTTGGGGATAAAAGGGGAGATGAAACCATGATGAAATTGGGAATCATCGGGCTTGGCGATATTGCGAAGAAAGCTTATCTGCCTGTTGTTAGTAAGCTGGCTGGTGTCGAAATCCATTTATTTACTAGAAATACCGAAGTATTAATGGAAGTAAGTAATCAATATCGCTTTTCAAATACTCATTCTAGTCTTTCATCTATCATTGAAAGCGGGATAAAAGGAGCATTTGTTCATTCGTCAACGGAATCACATGAGAACCTTATAAGAGAACTCTTACAGAATGGTATTCATGTTTATGTAGACAAGCCGATTACCTATCACTTGGAAACCACCAAGGAGCTTGTTGAATTAGCCGAGAAAAAAGGACTAATTTTGATGACCGGTTTTAACAGGCGGTTTGCTCCATTTTATCAGTCTATGGCAGAAGTGAATAATCCAAATATGATTATGATGCAAAAAAATCGCCATGCACTTCCTGGTACCATTCGGTCCTTTGTTTACGATGATTTTATTCATGTTTTAGATACGGTCCGGTACCTGTTTAAAGGTGAAATTGAAGACTTCAACGTTCAAGGAAGAGTCAGCAATGAAATGCTTTATCATGTGGCGGTTACTTTTATCTCTAAAGATATGACAGCACTGGCAATAATGAATCGCGACAGCGGAGCGGTTGAAGAAAAGCTAGAGGTAATGGGACCAAATGAAAAAAGGGTCGCTTATGATTTAGACCAATTAACGATTTATCAAGATCAGAAAGAAATAGCAGTTTCTTTTAACAGCTGGGATTCTACATTATATAAAAGAGGATTTGAACAAATAGTCGCTGAATTTATTAATGCCATACGCAGTAACCATTCCCCATCGATTACGGCAAGAGATTCGTTAAGGACACATGAAATATGTGAGCAAGTGGTCGAGCACCTTGAGAGAATGTAATGGGAAAGCACACATGAACCTCATGTGTGCTTGATTTATGTTGATTATGCTTTTTTATAATCTAAAACCGGCTCTTCATATTTTTTGTGAAGGTCAACCATTAGATCATGGTCATCGAAATACCATAAATCTTTTTCTTCAATATAAAAAGTAATTCCATCTACGGTTGTCTTTGCACCAATATCATTGGGTTCATCACTTGATATCCCAAGTGAAAATCCTTTTTGTACCGGGCTAAATCCGCCATAACGGACATAGAAACGGACGAAATCACCGTTTTTTAGATTAAGCTCTTGTTTGTACCACGCTGCTGCTTCACTGCTGATTTGGATGTTCATCTGTATCTCCTTTCAAAAATACCTCTATTGTTATTATATAATAAAGCTCCTGTAATTATCGATGATGTTGCTTCACTCTATAAAATTGGCAGTTGGATCCAGCCATTTAAGAAACAGAACAGTAACACCACTGTATGAACAACAATAGCAGGCAAAATGATTTTAAGTTTTGTTGTTAAAAAGGCAAACATCAAGCCTAATATTAGATACAACAGAAGAACAGCGGGAGAGAATCCAAATATTGTCGTATTAACGGCAAAGGCTATACTAGCAAACAGAATAGCAGTTCTTTCACTCGTAATCTTAATCATTTGTGTTAACAGAATACCCCGCCATATCACTTCCTGCACGGCGGCATGAAGAAGTGAGAATGTGAAGAGGGAGAGGAAAACGTTCATCCCATCCTTTATAAAAAATAAAAAACTGAATCCTGTAAACATAAGCAGTAAAACGATATAGAGAATACTAGAAGATTCCGGTATTTTAAAAAAGAAGCTAATCCTTTTATTGAACTGTTTGATGACATAACACATTGAAAGGATAGGAATGATAAACAATATTTGATTCATGAGTAACCGGAAGAAAGGATCCACAATCATTCCTTCGATAAACTTATCTACATAAATGACAATTAAATTCCCCCCAAAGAAGGAAATAATGACCCAGGTAAATAACCGGTTCTCTTCCCTGAGGAACGCCAGCAGCAGGAATAAACCAAGGATCATCCAAAAGAAGGGACTATAATAATTTCTCGTAAAGAAAAAAACTAAGACAATAAACAACAATGATAAAAAAATACCTTGATAATCATTTTGTTTCATTCCGAAACATCCTTCCAAAAACTTATAAAAGGCCCCGAATTAACGGAGCCATTGAGTCATATGATCTTGAATTTCCTGATATTTAGCCGAAGCATTATCAAGTCCAAAAGAGCCTGCATTTTCAAGGGGGACTACTTGATAATTTCGATTGCTTTGGCTTGAGACATAGGTCGGATAAAAAGCAGGGTTTGCCAATTCTATTTTCTTTTCAGTTTCCGTTACCTGTTTCGTTATTTCAACTGTAGCCATACCGCCAATATCCTTATAGTCACGGACCTGTCCAGAAATGAAGTTACCCAAGGAATAAATAACGAATGCGTTCCTGCCATCTTCTGTTTTAATCCATTCCATTGGCTGAAGTACGTGAGGGTGAGAGCCGAAAATGATATCTACACCTTCATTCGCCAGGAAGTTAGCCAAATCCTTTTGTTCACTTGTAGGAATTCGCTGGTATTCATTTCCCCAATGAATACTCATAATCACAACATCCGCCTCTTTTTTAGCCCGCTTTATTTCTTCACTCATGACATCCCGATTAATCAGGTTTACTAAGAAATCCTTGTCATCTGGTACCGGAATTCCATTGGTACCGTATGTATAAGATAGAAAAGCTAATTTGATGCCATTTTTGTGGATGATTCTAAGTTTTTGACGATCCTCTTCATTTAGAAAGCTGCCAACATGAGGCAGTCCAATACTATTTAAATAATCTGTTGCGGAAAGAATTCCTCTTTCACCCTTGTCCAGCGTATGATTGTTTGCAAGAGAAACGATATCCACCCCGGTATTAACGAGCGCATCTGCGACTTCATGGGGACTGTTAAACATGGGATAACTTGAAACACCGATGCCAGCGCCGCCTAACATACTTTCTTGATTCGCGGTTAGAACATCTGGCGATTCTAGTATACCTTTTACATTTTCGAAGACAGGATTGAAATTATATTGCGTTCCATTAAAGGCGTCCTGATAAACGGTATCATGAATCAATATGTCTCCGATCGCACCAATGGTTAATTTTTCTGTCAATGTCCTGCCCATAACCGGTTGTAATCTGGCAGTATGCTCCTTGACAGGATGTTTTTTGACGGCGGCAGCCTTATTATTGTGTTGTTGAATCAGAAGTACCGAAGCAAAAAGAATACACGCAGAAATGATCAATACGGACGTTAGGATTGCTTTCTTTCTCATAATTTCTCCTTCATCATCTGTTTTTGAGGCAAAATATTTTAATCCATTCTACCAATACTATAATATATTTATATGCTATTTTTCGACTTTTTCCTGCATTTTTCGAAAAAATAAAGGACGTGATTTTATGTTTAAAATAACGGAGAGTGCTAGCACGATATTAGAAGATGTAATTGAGAGAGAAAAGCAGACCCCTAATGAGGAACTTTTCGTCCGGTTGAGTATGGGGATTGGCTGAGGCGGCCCAAAACTAAATCTGTCTCTGGAAGAGCGGAAAATTACTGGCGATCAGCTATTTGAATTTGGCAGGGTAAAAATCCTGATTCATGGTGAGGATTATGTACACTTTGACAAGACAAAACTTGACTATAGCAGGAATGAAGACGGTAAATTTGCATTTAAGCTAATAAAAAAATAAAAACGGAGTTTCCGATCGCGGGACTCCGTTTTTATATTTTTATTATTCCATTCATGAAAAATGGCTTTAAGGAACCAAATTCGATTCCTTAAAGCCATTTAATTTTAGGTTCCGTTTTATTCATGATTCGCTTAATATTTGCACGATGTCGATAAATCACAAAGGACGCCAAAAGAGTGACGGCAATTAGGAGAGGTATGTCCCCATCAATGACGGCATAAATCACAGCGCAAATGCCGGCGAGCATCGATGATAGAGATACATATTTGGTCATGTAAAGACTTGCAAAAAAGACCAAGAAAATAACTAAAAACATTAGCGGGGAACAAAACAATAAAACACCGCCAGATGTCGCTACTGCTTTACCGCCTCTAAAGCCAGCAAAGATTGGATAGGTGTGTCCGATAACAGCAAATACCCCAGGAAGTAAAGGATTTATATCAGCTAGTCCAAATATAACAGGCAAGGAAGCGGCTAACGTCCCTTTTAGGATATCAGCCAATGTTACAGCAATACCAGCTTTTACTCCTAATGTTCGAAAAGTATTTGTTCCCCCTAAATTTCCACTTCCATGTTCGCGGATATCTGTTTTATAAAAAACTTTCCCAATGATTAAACCTGACGGAATGGATCCTAGCAGGTAGGCGAGTAGTAGAACTAAAATAATTTGAACCATCAACGAATTCTCCTTCTATAAATAGTGCATGTCCTGTTATTTTACCATGTATTGGTGAAAAAACACTACTGCTTTTAACTAATTCAAAAAGTACGTAAAAATACCTTCTCAATTTTTCGTTGATACCGTACGATAGAAGTAAGGAGGAACAACGATGGCACAAATTGAATACCAGAAAAAGAAATCATTATCACCAAAATGGATCTTAGGAGGATTGATGATTGCAATTCTATTAATTGCGTCTTCTATTCTTTTTTTATTATATCCGTTTGCATCAAAAGAAAGAGCAGCTTATTTTACCGAAAAAAATCCGATCCTTTTCGAGGGAAGTCAGCGGGGAAATGCACTAATCGAAGGGGATTCTATCTTTCTTCCACTTACATTTATGCAGGAGAACATAGATAACAGCATTATTTTTGATGAAAAATCAAAGTCTATTATCATTACTACATCAGATAAAGTCATCCAAATGCCGACTGATTCCTTAACCTTTTTTGTCAATCAAAAGCCGGTGGAACTTCAAGTATCACCGATTATCTCGAAAGAAGGCCAAATATATGTGGCACTCGAGCCGCTTCTTGCCTATTATCCCATTCAGTATAAGGTTTTAGAGGATACGGGAGTCCTTTGGATTCAAAAAAACGGTGACCAGTATGTGCAAGGGGAAATCATTGCTGAGGATGTACATCCGGAAAAGCTGCGATTACGAACAGAGCCTTCTCTAAAAGCACCCTATACTTCGGAAATGTCAAAAAAAGAGACTGTAATGATTGAGGGCGAGGAAGATGATTTTTATTTAGTAAGAAAAGAAAATGGAATTAGTGGATACATCAACAAGAAATATGTAGAGAAAAACCAAGAGGTTACGATCACCATCTCACAGAAAAATGGAAGCGCAGTTGTTCCAAAAATTAACGGACCGATTCAACTAACCTGGGAAGCGATCTACACGAAGAATCCAGACCATACCCAAATACCGGATATGCTGGGTGTAAATGTTGTGTCACCAACTTGGTTCTCCCTAACTGGAAATGATGGGACAATAAGTAATTTAGCGTCTTTAGAATATAGTAAATGGGCACAATCCAAGGGATATCAAGTATGGGGATTATTTTCAAATTCGTTTGATCCGGTACTAACGCATGAAGCGTTAAAGGACTTTGAAACACGTCAAAAGATTATCGTCCAGCTTCTTCATTTCAGTCAAATGTACCAATTACAGGGGATTAACTTTGATATTGAAAATGTCTATCCCGCAGATGGTCCACTTGTTACTCAATTGATGAGGGAAGCAGCACCGTATTTGCATGAAGCAGGGTTAGTTGTTTCCATGGACATTACGTTTTATGCAGGTGAAAACAATAATTGGTCATCCTTCTACGAAAGAGATAAGCTTGCAAGTATTGTGGATTACCTTATTATTATGGCATATGATGAACACCCGGGATCGTCTCCTGTTGCCGGCAGTGTTTCAAGTCTTCCATGGGTAGAGATGAACCTGCAAAACTTGTTAAAAGAAGTACCAAAAGAAAAATTAATACTAGGTGTCCCTTTATATACTAGATTGTGGAAGGAACAAATGAAAGATGATGGAACGACAGAGGTTTCCTCTCAATCTATGTCAATGGCGAAGGTGAAAGAATGGCTTGCAGAAAAAGGAATTCAGCCTGTGTATGATGAGGCAAGCGGCCAAAATTACGCTGAATATTTTGCAGCAGAAGAGAATGCCACTTATAAAGTATGGATTGAGGATGAATTATCGTTAACGAAGCGGGCAAAACTTGCAGCCACTTATCAACTGGCAGGTATGGCTTCCTGGTCAAGAGTCTTTGGTGATCAGACGGCGTGGACTGCGATGAATATCGACCCTAATAAGGCAGTAACACAGAAATAGACCACATAGCTGGTCTATTTTTGCATCTTTTAAAATAATATTCTGTCTAAGTTAAGAACAATTAAAGTCTATTTTATTACAAATATATGGAGAATTTTCAAACCCTTTCGGCAGCGATTGAAAATAATTGTTATCCCGAAATATAATTTAAGAAAAAGTCGTTAAAACCGCTGCCTGTCAACTGTGTAACTGAACGGTTTTCTGATATTAAAATTTAGTAGATAAAAGAGGTGAACATATGTCGCAAACCAATCATGATTTTCGAGAGTTCTATCGCACTAAGAAAGAAAAGAGTTCCTTTTCTGTTTCAGATTCCATTGAGGAAGCATTGTCAATTTTTTTCTCCTGCCTAAAGAACCACGATATTCAGGTAGATTTCGAATACCGAGGTCTGCAAATGGTCTATGGATTTCCAACTGTTTTCAGTCAAATCATTTTACATATATTAATATATGTGAGAGAAACTTTTGATACAAACCATATAAAAAATCGAAAACTGAAGATCAAGATTTCCAATGATACAGAGTTTATTAATGTGGAGTTTACTGATAATGCAGGTGGTATTGATCCTGCACTAATCTCTAGCTTATCTCAACCGGATTTCACAATAAATGGGGGCCGAACTGGGAATGGCCTTTATATAACGAAAATGTATATTGAAAAGATGAATGGTTTCGTTAGGATTCAAAATACGGAGGATGGATCACGTTTTATTTTATCTGTTCCGAAGGTTCTTTCCTAATCACTCCAAAACTCGATACTTATATGCTCCGGAACCCCAGGAGCTATTTTTTTTGGCAAAAAATCGAATTGTGTTATAGTAAAAGGAAGCTAGTAAAATTCAGGAAATAAAGGAAGTGTTTGTTCATGGCAGTTGAAAATCCATCTTTAGAGGAAATTGGAGCAATTTTAAAGAAATCGAAACGCATCGCTGTTGTGGGGTTAAGTGATAAACCAGACAGAACCTCTTATATGGTTTCTGAGGTGATGCAAAGAGCAGGTTATGAGATCATTCCAGTGAATCCAACGGTTGATGAAGTGCTCGGAGTGAAAGCGGTTGCTTCCTTAAAGGATATTGAGGGACATATTGATATCGTTAATGTTTTCCGTCGTTCAGAACAATTGTTTGATGTTGCGAAAGAATTTGACCAAGTTGACGCCGATGTTTTTTGGGCACAGCAGGGCTTGGTAAATGAGGAAGCCTACGAGTTTTTGAAAGAAAAAGGGTATACAGTCATTATGGACCTTTGTATTAAAGTGGCACATGCTTTAACAAAATAAGGATCAAAGAAAAATGCTGCTAACATTTAGCAGTTTTTTTCTTTTTTTTTCGATAGGTCGTGTTACAAAATTATGTTGTTTTAATTTTGACATTTGCCAAATCGAAATAAATCGCTAAAATAAAGCATAGACGCCGTAAACATGTGGTACAATTAAGAGCGGCAAACATTCGTTCTAAATTATGGAAATAACTTTTTTACACGAATGAATAAACTTACTCATAAAGATAGCAATTAACAGATGTTTTTTCTTTTGCAGGGAATGAAAGGGGTATTTTAGTGGCAAGTAATCAGAAAGCTTTTGAATATAATGATGATGCCATACAGGTACTAGAGGGGCTGGAGGCCGTCAGGAAGCGACCAGGAATGTACATCGGGAGCACTGATACACGCGGATTACACCATCTTGTATACGAGATTGTCGACAACTCTGTCGATGAGGCTCTGGGTGGATTTGGGGACCAAATCATTGTGAAAATTCACAAAGATAACTCGATAAGCGTAATGGATAAAGGACGCGGAATGCCAACGGGCATGCATAAAATGGGGAAACCGACTCCAGAAATTATCTTAACTGTCCTCCATGCCGGCGGTAAATTTGGCCAAGGCGGTTATAAAACCAGCGGCGGTCTGCATGGTGTTGGCGCCTCTGTTGTTAATGCCTTATCTGAATGGTTAACGGTAACGATAAAAAGAGACGGCTTTGTTTATGAACAACGGTTTGAAAATGGCGGTAAACCGGTTACGACCTTGGAGAAAATCGGGAAAACCAATCAAACAGGTACAACGATTCACTTTAAGCCGGACCCGTCCATCTTTTCTACCACCACATATAATTTCGAAACCTTATGTGAGAGGTTACGAGAGTCAGCGTTTCTTTTAAAAGGATTGAAGATTGAAATCATTGATGATCGTAATGATTTTCATGAAGTTTTTCATTATGAAAATGGGATTGAGGCCTTTGTTTCTTACTTAAATGAAGAAAAAGATGTCCTTCATCCCGTCGTTAGCTTTGAGGGAAGCCATAATGGGATTGAAGTGGAATTTGCTTTTCAATTTAATGATGGCTATTCAGAGAACATGCTTTCGTTTGTAAACAATGTCCGGACGAAAGACGGCGGAACACATGAAGTAGGTTCGAAAACGGCTATGACGCGTGTTTTTAATGATTACGCACGAAAGGTTGCACTGTTAAAAGAAAAGGAAAAAAATCTTGAAGGTGCCGATATTCGTGAAGGATTGTCTGCGATTATATCGATTCGGGTTCCCGAGCAATTATTACAATTCGAGGGGCAGACGAAGGGAAAATTAGGTACGAGTGAAGCAAGATCGGCAGTCGATGCAGTTGTTTCTGAACACCTGACTTACTTCCTGGAAGAAAATCCAGACATCAGCGCGTTATTGATTAAGAAGTCCATTAAAGCTTACCAAGCCCGTGAAGCAGCAAGAAAAGCACGGGAGGACGCACGCAGCGGGAAGAAACGAAAGCGGTCTGATGCTCTTTTATCAGGGAAGCTTACACCTGCTCAATCAAGAAATCCGCAAAGAAATGAGATTTACTTGGTTGAGGGTGACTCCGCAGGCGGTTCAGCTAAACAAGGCCGTGACCGCCGCTTTCAAGCCGTACTTCCACTTCGTGGTAAAGTTATCAATACGGAAAAGGCGAAGCTTGCGGATATTTTTAAAAACGAAGAAATCAATACGATTATTCATACGGTTGGCGCTGGTGTTGGATCTGATTTTAATCTAGAAGATGTAAACTACGATAAAGTCATTATTATGACCGACGCCGATACAGACGGTGCACATATTCAAGTATTACTGTTAACCTTTTTCTATCGGTATATGAAACCGCTAATTGAAGCAGGTAAAGTGTTTATCGCGCTGCCTCCTTTATATAAAGTGAGTAAAGGCGCCGGTAAAAAAGAAATCATTGAATACGCCTGGAACGAGGATGAACTTCAGGGTGCCATTAAAAAGGTTGGCAGAGGCTATATGATTCAGCGCTATAAAGGTCTTGGCGAGATGAATGCAGACCAGCTTTGGGATACAACGATGAATCCAGAAACACGGACATTAATACGTGTGAAAATAGATGACGCGGCAAGAGCAGAGCGACGTATCACCACGCTTATGGGTGATAAAGTTGACCCTCGCCGTAAATGGATTGAAAGCAATGTGGCGTTTGGGTTAGAAGAAGATGATACGATCCTTGAAAATGAAAATATTATGGTCGTTGAGGAGGAATCTGAAGAATGAGCACAAATGAGAAATTCCGTGACTTACCTCTAGAGGATGTTCTCGGCGATCGTTTTGGAAGATATAGTAAATACATCATTCAAGAACGGGCCTTACCAGATGCGAGAGATGGCTTAAAACCAGTACAACGAAGAATACTATATGCCATGCATGTTGAGGGGAATACCCATGATAAGGGCTTCCGTAAATCAGCGAAAACAGTTGGTAACGTTATTGGTAACTATCACCCGCACGGTGATTCATCCGTTTATGAAGCGATGGTGCGGATGAGCCAGGACTGGAAGCTAAGAAATGTCCTCGTTGAAATGCATGGAAACAACGGAAGTATGGATGGTGATCCTCCAGCAGCGATGCGTTATACGGAGGCACGCCTATCCGCGATTGCTGCAGAGCTACTTCGCGATATTGAAAAACAAACAGTCGATTTTATTCCTAACTTCGATGATACGTCCAAGGAACCAACTGTATTACCGGCGATGTTCCCAAACCTTCTGGTAAACGGCTCAACGGGGATATCAGCAGGGTACGCAACCGATATTCCGCCGCATAATCTTGGTGAAGTCATTGACGGAGTCATCTTGCGAATGGACAATCCTAACGTATCGGTTGATGAATTAATGACGGTGATTAAGGGTCCTGATTTTCCAACTGGGGGTATTATTCAAGGGATTGATGGTATTAAAAAGGCCTATGAAACTGGTAAAGGGAAAATCATTGTTCGCAGTAAAGCGGATATTGAAGACGTACGGGGCGGCAAGCAGCAAATTGTCGTGACCGAAATCCCTTATGAAGTGAATAAAGCGAATCTTGTTAAGAAAATCGATGAATTCCGCTTCGATCGCAAGGTTGAAGGAATATCAGAGGTTCGTGATGAAACAGATCGAACGGGGTTACGAATTGTCATTGAATTAAAGAAAGATGCGGATGCCAATGGTGTCCTAAACTATCTATATAAAAATAGTGATTTGCAAGTAGCATACAATTTTAATATGGTTGCCATTGCTAAAAAACGTCCTAAATTATTAGGTATACGTGAATTACTTGATGCTTATATTGAGCACCAAAAAGAAGTGGTTCTTAGAAGAACAAAATTTGAGTTAGACAAAGCAAAGGAACGTCAGCATATCGTTGAAGGCTTGATGAAAGCATTATCGATCCTTGATGAAGTGATTGCGACCATCCGTGCTTCAAAAGATAAACGTGACGCGAAAGATAATTTAATTGCCAAATTTGCTTTTACTGAAGCACAGGCGGAAGCGATCGTTTCTTTACAGCTCTACCGCTTAACCAATACTGATATCACTGCCCTGCAGAAAGAAGCAGAAGAATTGGCTAATAAAATTGAAGAATGGACTTCGATTTTATTAAGTGAGAAGAAACTACTATCCGTCATAAAAAAGGAATTAAAAGACGTCAAAAAACGGTTTGCTGATCCTCGCCGTTCAAAAATAGAAGCAGAAATTGAAGAATTGAAAATTAATCTTGAAGTAACGGTTCCTAGTGAGGATGTTATTGTAACGGTTACAAGAGAAGGGTATGTCAAACGGACCAGCCAGCGTTCTTTTGCTGCTTCTAATGGACAAGATTTGGCCATGAAGGACTCAGACCGTTTACTTGCTCAGCTTGATATGAACACAAAGGACGTAGTGCTCCTGTTTACGAATAAAGGGAATTACTTATACTGTCCTGTTCATGAACTGCCTGATATTCGCTGGAAGGATCTAGGGCAGCATGTTGCAAATATCATTCCAATTGATCGAGATGAAGATATCATTCAAGTGATTCCAGTGAAAGATTTTGAGATTGATGCTTATCTAGTATTTGTCACTAAAAATGGTATGGTAAAGAAAACAGAACTTAAGCAATATAAAGCACAGCGCTATTCCAAGCCATTAGTGGGTGTTAATCTTAAGGATGATGATCAAGTAATTGATGTACATCTTACAGATGGAACGAAAGAATTGTTTTTAATCTCAAATTTCGGCTATGCATTATGGTTCCATGAAGAAGAAATTAGTATCGTCGGTGTTCGAGCAGCCGGTGTAAAAGGTATGAATTTGAAGGATGGAGACGTTATTGTTGCCGGTAAGGTTATTACTCCAGACAGTAAAGAAACCATTGTGATCACCACGCAGCGCGGTTCCATTAAGAGAATGAAGCTGAAGGAATTCGAAAAAACCACACGAGCTAAACGCGGGGTTGTCATTTTACGAGAACTAAAAGCAAATCCTCATCGTGTAGTGGGCTTTGTCGTTGCGAATGACGAGGATACCATCTACATTCAAACAGAAAAAGGTTACATTGAAACTGTGGTAACATCAGAAATTCGCTTAAATGACCGTTATTCGAATGGTTCATTTATCCTTGATGAAAACGATAATGGAAAAGTTATCACCATTTGGAAGGTAGAAGGTACACCTAAAGCAGCAGAATAAAATGATGATCAAAGACTCCCAAAATATTGGGAGTCTTTTTCATGTTTTTACCAAAATTGGGGCATACTACATGTATCAGATTTTGGAGGGGAAAAGAATGAAAAAAGAATTACTACTAGTTGCTGCTGCATTTTTTCTCATGTCCGTTACTGCGATTACCGGTGTTCATGCCTTCGATGAAAAAGCTAAAACCGTCACGATTTCAACACATGAATCGGATGTCACTGGAGATGGAATCACTGAAAGCATTCAGTTAAAAGGGGTTCCATATGAAGATGAAGAGGGTTATTTGAAAGAGATTTATATTGATATAGCTACTACCGATGAAAAACAGTACAAAATTCCGCTTGAAAGCGGGTCTAAAGCATCATTAAAGCTAGTAGATCTCAACCAGGATGGAGTAAAAGATTTATTTTCAAATGTATTAACGGGGGGAAGCGGCGGCATTACCCTTAATTATTTATATACATTTAAGGATTTTATCAAAAAGGAATTGGTTGTTCCAGAACCATTAGACATTGCCAGTACCTTTGAAAACGGCTATAAAGCGAAAATTACGATTGGTCAAACAGGGAAGACCTATATGTTTGACTTGAAGGATCGGAAAAAATATTACAAAAAGCTTGGTCTTTATTATAAAGGGAGGTTAAATGAGCCAACAGAATTAACTGTAAATTCATTTCATTCTCTAAAGCCCGTTAAATTAAAAACAGGTGAGATGATGTTAAAAGGGGTACAAAGAATTACCGGGATAGCAAATGCCGACACAATTGCGTTTGTGGAGTCTACATGGAAATATGGAGACCATCAATGGAATCTGAATACAACAAGTGTTCACACTAGCAAAAACGGCAAGTAGGGCAGGAGCCATACCGATTTACCACGTACACAAAATACTCAAAGAACACTGGTAAATCTGTGTTTTTTGAGTATTTTTCGAATCAAAAAGATATAATAATGAGTGGAAAAAAGCGAAAATTTTCATTCTGTCTCATTTTCTTAAGTATACTTGGATTTTGAGATAATGCATAAATTTGTTTCAATAACATTATTATGTAAACTGATAAAAAAGAAAAAGTCAGCAGGTTATTCTGCTGACTTTCATTATGATTCCTCTTTTGGCATATCCATTTTATCTACAGCAATTTTTAAATCATCATTCTTGATATGTGTATAGATCATGGTCGTTTGAATCGATGAATGACCTAATTGCCGGCGTAATTTTGGTACATCATTAATTTCTGCATGGTATCTTGTAGCAAAGGAATGACGCAGCTTATGTACAGATAATGATGGTTTACCAAATGCAGTCGCATATTTTTCAACTAATTTTTCAACAGATCGTGCTGTCAGTCTTCGTGTTTTTCCTTTTGGACCAATTGCCGCTGCAATAAATAAAGCCTTATTATTTTTTTCAACCTTGTACTTAGTGGCTCTCACAGCTAGATATGCCTGCAAGTCAGCCATCGCAGTCTGACTAAAGTACACGAATTGCTCTTTATTTCCTTTTCGAATCACTCTTACACAGTACTTTTTAAAATCAATATCGTCTAATTCAATCCCAATTAACTCTGAAAGGCGAAGTCCTGACCCCAAAATTAATGAAACAATAGCCGTATCACGCTCTTTATTTAATTGATGAAAGTTATAGAGTTTTTTGTTTTCTTTGTTTACTTCACCATAATCATGAGCAATAAATAAACGAAACTTTTCGTATTCATCACCAAGAAGGATTTTACCTTCCATTTTAGCAGCTTTGGTTTCCATGCTGTCTTTGACTTCATTAAATTCGATTTTGGCCAATACATTTCGATTAATATAAGGCTGTAAATCAGGGGTTTCAGCAATGTTCTGCAGATAATTAAACAGGGACTTTAACGCTGATAATTTCCGATTAACGGTTAATTCTTTATTGTTTAATTCGTAATGAAGGAAATTTAAAAAACTTTCAATCTCAATAACTGTCATTTGCTCTAAACGGCTTAAAGGAATATCCTGAACATTACCGATAAATAATTGCTCACGGATCATCCAGTTGAAGAAGATTTTGTAATCATGGCAGTAATTAAACAAGGAAGCAGTCGAAAGCTTTCTTAATTTATGATTGATATATTCATCAACATACCAGGGAAGTTCGGAAAGAAGAGATTGTAATTTATTAAAATTATTTTGTTTTGATGGATTTACCATAAAATCACCTCACTTCTATATTTTACCTAACAAGGTTAATTACGTCAAATTTATATTTTACGTAATTATGTATATGAATAGTAGACACCACTTTTCCTATGTTTTATTCCCTTCTTCCCTAGTTAATAATATGGTTGAGGCAATATGTAACATGTTCTAAATAAAAAAATAGTCGACGGGTTAATATTTATAAAAAAGAGGCTAGCAGCAAAAAGTTATACTTTTAGTACAGCCTCTTTTTTGTTTTTAACCGCTTATTTTAAGAATATTTGAAAAGAATAAATGGTACGGTCACCCACATCAACTCTAATTTTGTATTTACCTGCTGACATTGACTTCGTGTTAAGGTTAAAAATATATTGATTTTCAGTAGAATCATAGCGGAATTGATGATCTCCTACCGCTGCACTTGTAGATAATCCATTAGAGTCTTCCACATAGATCTTAGCAGTTGCTCCAGTAAGGTAGCTACCTGTTTTATCTGTTAACTGGAACTTAACTGGTAGTGTACTACCTGCCTTGTAGCTGGTAGATTCATCCGTTTTTACAGGTGCAAGAATTCCACTTGATTGAATCGTTTCGCTGGAAGCAACTATCGGTAAATTAGATTCCCCTTTGCTGTTTACAGCCGTTACTTTGTAATAAGAAGTACCTAAAGGTGCAGTACGATCAGTAAACTCTGGGGTGGTAGAAGATCCAATCTTGGTATATTCGCCATTTGCAGTTGATGAACGATAAATATTGTAGTTTTCTACACCTAGTATAGGAATCCAGCTTACATCTATATCGGCACGATTGTTTACTGAAGCCTTTATCCCGGCAGGAACAAGGTTTTTAATGGATAAATCGTATCTTCGGGAATCATATCTGCTAAAGTTGTAGTTTCTGAAATCTGGCATGCGTGTTACACCAGTAATATGCTCCCTTAAATTGCTGGTACCATTAGAGTAAATATATACAGCAAGTTCTCCTGTAAGGTTATAAACAATTAACTCATCCCTTGAATCTCCACTCATGTCTGCTACCATTACTTGCTCTTTTGCATCCGTATGTTCGTTAAAGGTAACAATTGGATTAAAGTATCCATCGTATAGCTTTGGTACAATTCCATTCGGATTGTCTGCATCTATCCCTCTTCTATATGCAGTGATAAGTGGTGTATAACTTCCTGTCCAGTTGTCTAGAGGACGTACGATACTTCCCCAATCTCCCTTAGCACGTTGTTCATGGTATAAAGTTTCGCCCTTTGAAGTAAACAGGAACATTCCATCCTGACCTGGATTCCCTCTGTTGACTCTATCTAGTCCTGCAAGCTCCAGACCAGGAGAGTCTACACGGTACTCACCTACTAATATTTGTTGTGGCTCTACTGTATCCCTATTTCTAAATAGTTGGTTACCCTCAAAGTCGAAAGCATAAGTATCGGACCCACCAAGAATGATTTCCTGTTCTCCATCACCATTTATATCGGCTACCCAGTGAGTATCAACATGATCCGGTAAATCTTTTCTCCAAATCTCTTTCCCATCGTGAGAAATTAAGGAATAGTTGTTCACTAATTCATCTTTTCCATCTCCGTCAAAGTCAAAAGGTAGCAAGCTATGTCCAGTGTTTCCTGGATAATACCATAGTTGGTTAAAATCCTTATCCATCGCCCAAATCTTTGAATATCTATCCTTCAATAAGATGTCTTGTGGAGTTTTGTTACCTGAGAAATTCGCGATAAAAATAGCATCATGCGCTCTTTGATCTGGAAGTTTATGCTTATTCTCTATCTCACCTGTCTTCCCGTCAAAAATGTAAAAATACTTTTCTGTATCTTCAGCTAGTTGCATGACGGTCAATACTTCATTTTCTCCATCAGCATCAATATCATAAATCTGAGCAGGCTCATCGGCTCCGCTCGTTGTCACTCTCGGATCAACCGTTCCTTGCTGCCACAATAAGTTCCCTTCTATATCATAGGCTGCCAAATGTCCGACGTATCGAGGGTTCCGAGCATCATCTCTTACTAAGGCAGGCTGCACCATTAAAATATCTTGGCGGCCGTCTCCGTTCATATCACCAATACGCATCCTATTTCCTGTGCCCGCTGCGCTAATATCAATTTTGCTAATTAGGTTAGGAAAGGACCATTGTGTCATACCTAAAACCTCTGCAGATCGGTCCCCTTCTCCTGCAGCACTTACTGCTGAAACCTTATATAAATAACTAGAATCGCTTTCGACACTTTCATCAGTAAAATTGGTCGTTTGTGAGTTACCAACCAATTTATAATCCTTATAACCTAATTTTGTTCGATAAATATTAAAACTTTCAGCCCCGTTTACTGCTTGCCACTTTAATGAAATAGACGTTTGGGTTACAGAAGAGATTTCTATTCCACGTGGGGCGGATAGGGCTGAAGTATGTACTTCATTTTCAGCAAACACAGGTTGTTTTATCGGAACAAATTCAGCTATCATTGATAGTGATAGGACAGAAGCAAGTATCGTTTTAGATTTTTTAAACATGGTTTTCCTCCAGACTAAAAATTAGTATTAGGCAAAAAAAGAATTGTTAACGTTAACATTTTTAGATAAAAAGAGAACTTAAACTACCTTCAAAAATGTTTGACCATCGCTTCACCTCTCTTTCGTTAAGTTGAAATCGCTTACACGTTAAATTGTATTTATTTTCTGAAAATGATTGTAGTGAAAAAACAGTTATCTTTGTTTAAAAAACAGATACTCAAAATTTTGAGAAATAAAGAGGAAAGTTAACTATTATAATGATGTCGGGCTTTTAATAATAAGTAAGTTACCGTTGCCTATTAAAAAAGCAAGGCCCAATTGGCCCTGCTTGTTATTTGACTATTACTTTTCCAACCATTCCTTCATTGAAATGGTACCGGCATATCAGTTCATATGTACCAGACTTTTCAGGTGTCACGGTAATGGTTTTTTCTTTTCCTGGCTGGACTTCGGCGTCAATTCTAAGTTCTTTTACTGTGAAGGTGTGTTCTTTCTTACCTACGTTTTTCAATATCAACGTTGTCGTTCTTCCATTGGGAATAGTAATGACTTTAGGATTAAAGTAATCATCGTTCAACTCGACTTCAATCGCTTTCATCGTCTCTAAAGGCTGTGTTGCAACACGGGATTCGGCAAATACGCCGGGTGAGCCTGATGTTGTCACAACCGCAATCATTGCAAGCAAAACGACCAATCCTGTTACCCACTTTTTCACAGACATTCGCAATCCCTCCTTTCTTAATTACTATTTTTTATCAATTCATTAAATATTATCAATGTAAATTGAGTTTGGAGTGTGTTTTCAAATAGTAACTCCTACTAACACATACATTCGTATTATTACAAGGTATTAAATACTTTTTTGTCACTCTTCACGTATCTCTCCTGTTTTACTCTTCCCTTCAATCTTTACAAAATCCTTCTTTGAATCACCCAAATTCGATATAATGGATTTATGATGTTATTAAAGGAGTTTTCTTACTTAATGGATAAAAAACAGTTAGAAGAAAAAATTATTCAAAACTATCAGGGCGAGGAAAAAATGATGATCCTCGTATTTGCTCAATGGTGTATCAACCATGATTTAAATCCTGAGGAATTGTATTTGCGTGCCTACCCTAATCAGGCTTCGAACATGGCTTTAAAAGAAGCTATGGAATTAGTCGTACCTAAGGATGAAGCTGGAGAAATTGGAGATGAAACACTGCTTGGTGTCTTATCGTTGTTTGGAAACGATGACCTTGCATTTGTTGTGACTGAGGAAATTACTAAAAGGAATGCATAATATTTTGTTTTAAAACCAAAATAAAAACAGGGCTTGTAGCTCAATTGTAGAGCAACTAACAGTTTCAAACGTAATCTGTTAAGTATCTTGTGGGTTCAAATCCCACCAAGCCCTGTAACTAATATAACTCTTCCCTTTTATTTCTACGAAACCTGCTCCTTACTGTTATGTAAAATTTCTTCTGCAATCAATTTATAGGATTTAATTTTATCTTCCGGTGAATGTGTGATGGTTACAATCATCATTTCATCTGCGTTGTATCGGACCTGCAGATTCTCTACTCTCTTTTTTACTTGTTGAGGATTACCTATGATCATACTTTCTCTAATCCCTTCCAGTAGCGTTTTATCTTCATTTTGAAGATAGTCTTTCGCTTCTTGGATGGAAGGAACCCCTTTCTGCCCTTCTCCTTTTTTTCTTTGTAAACCCCATACCAGTGAGCTTAAAGCCACATCTTCTGCTTTTTCTGTGGTTTCTGCACAAATAGCTGTAACAGTTACAATTACTTGTGGAACTTCATTTTGTTTCCTCGGTTGAAAATGATTTCTATATTGTTCGATTATGGCAGCACCATCTTGGTCACTCATAAACTGTCCGAATGCGTATGCAAGTCCCTTTTCTGCAGCAAGTATTGCACTTTTTTTACTAGTACCCAGCAGCCAAGGCGTTGGTGGAAGTGTTGGCACTGGAGCTGCAGTCACTTTCGCGTGGGGATGTTCAGGTGGAACTGTATTGTCTATAAAATGCAGTAAATCTTGCACTGAGTTTGGCATATTCCACACTTGTTGTAAGAAGTTATCAGATAAAGCATTGGTTACTTCTGCTGAACCACCGGGAGCCCGGCCAATCCCCACATCGACTCTATTAGGAAATAACACAGCAAGCATATTGTATACCTCGGCTACTTTATATGGTTTGTAATGTGGTAATAATACAGCCCCTGAGCCGATCCTAATTTTACTCGTATTTGCTCCAATATAACCTAACATTACCTCCGGCGCAGAACATGCAAGGCCAGGTAAATCATGATGTTCTGCAATCCAAAATCTTGTATACCCCAAATTTTCACCTGCTTGGGCTAACTTCATAGATTCTACAAGTGCCTCTCCAGCACTCTGATTAGAAGATATGGGCGCTTGATCCAAAATGCTTAACCTCATTTTTACACCATCCCTTCTCTCCTATTCTCTTACTTCCAGTAAACTTAATTTAAATTCTCCGACCTGCCCTGTAATATATAAATTTGTAAAGGAAGTAGAGTATTGCTGGATACTCGCTTTAAATGATAAATCTCGCTCAGGAACTTTTACGTCAAATGTACCTTTGTACAACAGCGTCGTGATATCATGATATTCCTCACTCGTTACGTTAAATTCGATTGAAATTTTATGTAAATGATCTTCTTTTTCTTCTTCATACTTGTAAACGTTAATCGATGTTTCATCTAAGACAATCTCTTTAACCAATAGAAGCATCTCCTTTTCATCTTCATTAAAATAATAGCACTTACGTTTATAAAAACAAAAATCTTGCTTAAGTGCCGTGCCTGATTCCTTTTGAATTATGGTATGATAATAAAAGTTAATCATTGAGGAGTGGAATCATGAGTGTACATAAAGACTTAATTAAACATGCGAAAAATCAAAATCAAAGTTACCAGGAGTTTAAAGCTTTGGACGAGCTGCGTGAAAAATATATAGAAGAAGCCGTCGAATTATGTAAACAAGGAAAACCTTTTACAACAGATAAAATTAACGAAGTCACCAATAAAATGAACAGAATTAACCTGCGAATCATTTCACTTAGAAAAAATGTTACCACTGAAATGGTACAAGAATATGTAAAGTCATTAAAAAAAAAATAATCCGGTAACGAAAAAAACGACAGATCATTACTGTCGTTTTTTCCTTATAAATGGCCAGCCAGACGGACCATATCTCAGATAAAACTACTCTCTTTCTCTTGCTCTCTGTGTATCTCGAATATTCTTTTGAACCGTAATGGCTGCAAATAAACTAAGAACAAATGACATCCCGTAAAATCCTTTTTCGCTCAAATCAATACTTCCAGCATTGTATAAACCGATGCCCATTAATGAAATCGATACGATAAGTGCTAACCAGCTAATTCCATAATAAATATTCGTAACGGGTATTCCCTCATCTTTATCTCTAACTGCTTTTTGTAAAGATACCGCTGCATAGAGCCCGAATATTAAAACCGCAAAGTAATATCCTTTTTCATTCAATTGCATCGCTGCGTTAAACAAGCCAATGAAATAAGCCGTAACACCTACTAACAGCGCACCCCAGGAAGCCCCTATGAAAGCTGGGGTCGGTTCGCCCTCTTTCCTTACTGCTTTCATTTTAGGATCTTTTTGTTTTCCTTTATCTAATAAAATCTCATGATCATTAGACATTGAATGTTTCCCCTCCATCTTTTAATCAGATAAAAATAGAGCACCGCAGATACACTGTAGTGTTCCCACCTCATTCTATTATATAGAAAATTCTTACAAATGAAAGATGATTTTTCCTTAAATTTCTTATTAAACCTACTTCCATTTTCCTGAACTGTTCAAAATAATATTTGCCTCGATATCTATGTTCATATCCTGGTAGGATTGATACTTATCTAATGCTTTCCATTCATTGTAGTGCATTTTATTTCGTACAAATCGATTAATTCCAAGTGGGTCTACTTTGAGTTTCTGCAACTTTACTATTAGTTCCTTACCCTCCTGATTAATTTTCTTGGTAATAATATTTTCAATTTTTTTTTGTATTTTTGGATCTGAAATTTCTTCTTTCCCTGAATATTCAAGAACATCCCCTACTAATTCTATATAAATCGAGGCTTTCTTTTGATTATTTTCCATTGATTGAACCTTAATTCGGTGTTCCTTAAGTTCATAAGAAAGCATGATTGAGGCTTTTTCTTTCTCTCCTACGTCGATTTGTTCGACGAAATTACCTTGTCTCATCTCTTCTCGAAAAAGGAAAAGATATCGGGCTTCAGAAGGTTTAAGGACATCGACAAGTTTGTCTTCATGAAATAAACCAATACCATTATAGGCGATGTTATTTTTTTCAACTTTAAAGACCGGCAGGATCGGATCTATTCCGTCATCATAGTAGTCTCTAAGGAATTGATAAATATTATAATTTGTTCTCAAATTTTCTCTATTCAATTTTGTTAAAAACTGTTCTAGATATGTCGCATTTTGACCTTCGCTTTTTATCTGCAGCATTAAAACATCACTGGCTTCATCTTCAGCTAAAGCCAACTTTAGTCTTGTACCGATACTTGGATCACGAACTATGGAATGTAAATAAGGCAACATCCCTTCTTTAGCTAATTCCTGTCCAAACAAGGAAACACGAATTTGTCCGCTTTCTAGTTTTAAATTAGTTTTAACTCTTACTTTTTCCCTCGCCTCTTTACTTGTTTTTCCCTCCACTATAATCGTTTTTCGATCATATTTCCCGTCTTTTGTTATGATTGGAAAGGTACCTGTTAATTTTATGGGATTAGTTTCGTTATCAGTGAGATCGTAGCCTACAGCGTTAACAAGAGCTAAATCATCTATAATACGTTGCTCGGCACATCCAGTCAGAAAAAATAATATTATGATGAAAAATAACTTATTCATTGGCTTGCTTCCTGTTCATTTTTTTCGTGAATAGAACTGTAATCAATAAAAATATCGGTACTAGAAAAGCAATTACAGTAGCTGCATAGGTAATATACGTTAACCATTGTTCTACTTCTTTAATAACCTTGGGAATAAACGACACAAAAAAACTAATCGTCAAAATGCCAATTAAGAGAAAGTTTGATTTTATCCTTTTAAACTGATACTGTACAAGTTCCTTTGAACCCCATAGGTACATAACAGTCGTCATAAGTACCTTTAAGCCAAAAACCGAAAAAGTAAAATTTTCTACCCTTTCAAGGACAGGAAAAGAAATATATCCCAACAAGGTTACCACTGGGTATATTTCCCTTAATAATTGCTCAAAACTGAAAAAACCAAAACTGACGAATGTCACACCGAAATAAATCACTGCTGTAATCGAATTCCCTGCTATAAGAGATTTTAATTGTTTTCTCTCTATCATATGGATAAATAAAATGGACAATTCATAACCTAAAAGGGCTGTAAAAATAGACATTCCCCCTTTCAACATATCCGTTTCGCCTTCAAAAATAAACGGTGTAAGCCGGATAAAGCTAAATTCTGGAAGATGGAAAGCTAATAAAAAAATAGTCCAAACGGTAAAATAAAATATTACAACCGTTGATTTTGCGATTTGATAAAGATCTTTTTTTAACAACACATACGTTAAAATATAAAACATTGAGAGTAAGTAAATAAGTGACACGTTTTGGTAGAACAATACTTTAATGATCATTGTAAACTTAACCATGACCATTATTCCTAACAGCATCCATACCACGGCAATGAACAAACAAAATGGAAGTGTAATCCATTTTGGAAAAATGGATATAATTTCAAACATGGACTTCCCTTTACTTATTTTAAATACGAGCCAAATGAGAACTAGATTGATATTTACAATTATAGAGATAATGATAAGTCCAATCCATCCGTTTGTCCCAAAGGCTTCAGCAACAAGTCGCGGCAAAGAAAATAATGTAACACCAGATTGGATTAAATAGATTAAAATGGAAGCTTGAAAGGGTGATAATTTTTCTTTCATTTGCATGATCATCATCCCCTTTCGGCTTTTTTCTTAAATGGACCCCTTATTAGTGAGTATTTAAAGAATTTAGAATACATAGGCGATATTGGCAATAAGTAGGGAGAATTTAAATTGGTCAGACTGCTTAAATGGATAATCAAGATCCCCATACCAAAAATTATCCCAAGATTACCCCAAAATCCAGAGATGATAATAAATCCGAAACGAACAATTCTAATTGATGCACTTAATAAATAACTGGGTACGACAAAGGATGCAATGGCAGATGCCGCAACCACAATAATGAGAATATTGCTGGTAATCCCTGCCTGTACAGCGGCCTGCCCGATTACAATACCACCTACAATACCAATTGTCTGTCCAACTTTTGTTGGAAGCCTGGCACCAGCTTCTCTCAACAGCTCTAACAAGAATTCTAAAAACAGCGCCTCAATAACAGGAGGAAACGGTACTTTACTTCGTGATTCCAGCAATGTCGGAAGTAATGCCTGCGGAATCATTTCATAATGATAAGTTGTAACGCCTACATATAAGGCAGTAAATAAAAGGGTAACTAAAATGGCAATATATCGAGTTACCTTAATAAAAGTACCTACAATCCATCTTTGCCCGAAATCATCCATTGATTCCATAAAATCAAAAAAACTGACAGGTGTACAAAAAGCAAACGGACTGTTGTCCATTAACCCTATGATTTTTCCATCAAACAACTTATATGCCGCTACATCTGGTCTTTCTGTGGTATAAAATTGTGGAAATGGTGAATTTGGATGTTCATCAATAAATTGAACAAGCATATTCGTATCTACAATACCATCGTTATGAATCGATAGAATCCGTTTTTTAATTTCTTCTAAGTCTTTATCAGATGCTACACCTTCGATATATAGTAAATATACAGCCCTTTTTGACTTATTACCCACATGCAATTTTATCGTCTTGAGTTGTGAACTCATTACTCTTTTTCGAATAAGAGATAAATTTACATCAACAGATTCCACAAAAGCATCATGCGCACCAAGAATGACCGTTTCTGTTTCAGATGGTGAAATAGAACGACCTTTTCCCTCTTTAAAAGGAAGCTCATATGCTAGTTTCTCGGTGAAAAAGATAGCACTCCCAGATAATATGGCTTCTTCTACACTATTCATATCGGAAAGTACTTTAAACTCTGAATGGTTTAAATAAGACTGTAACTCTTCTAGCGTAATATTTCTTAGTTTTGATAAAAATTGTTCATAATGATCCTTATTAATTAGATAACTAAAGTAATAAATTTTTACTGTTAAATGCGGAAACTCTGTAACACTTAAATCAGAACTATTATTAAAATTGTTAATAAATTGCTGTAATATTGATTCTTCAGCTAATTTTAGGTCTTCTTTATCACTCGTAGGTGTTTGTATTAGGTTTCTCTGCAGTTTGAAATCCTTCAAAAAGCGATTGCGATCTTTACGCATTCGCATTCGCACCCGCCCCATCTTTTTCTTTTATTTTTTGCTAACAATGGTAATTTATACATTTATTAAAAAGTTGAATAATATTTTGTATAAGAGAGACAGATTGCAAATAAAGGAGGTTACCGGTGAAAAACCTAAATCCATTTTCTCCTTGGGAAGAGCATTATTTTTGGGTAAATATACTTTTAGATCATGCCGTTTTTGTTCGGGATTATTTATCACCCGTCGAGGTAAACCTTATAGAAGAAGCTGTGAACTTTATAGGCAGGTTTACTAAGCTAAGAAATCAGCTGGAACAAATTCCAAAGGACAGTCATGTAAATTCTCAGGCATTAGTGGAATTTTCTAGGCTTTCTGCTCAAGTTTCTTATGATTATTACCGCTTTGAAGGAAAGGTTCTTAACTTACAATTAAATAATAAAATACTGATCAACATTACCCCAACCTATTTTAATGGTACTTTAAATGAAAACGGTGAATATTTACGGATCCTTCAGTATTACATGAATGGAACCGATTATCCCCCGCTTCCATTAGTTGATTTATTAGACCTTTGGTTAGAGGATCAGCTAGGTCATGCTTCATTATTAAATCGCGCACTTGATGGTGTAGAACTTATCCTTCATGAAAAAGTAAACACACTAAGTAAGCTTTTTTCTGCACATATGTTAAAAAATGACGCGATAAAAGGGTATTTACGGTTTATGCCTCCTCATTTCCCAGTCCAAATCACCTTTGCTCGTGAAGTTAGCGGAACAGTGCTTGCCTTTAACCAATTGGTCGAACATGTTATTACGCTATATAAAGGAAAAGAAGTCCTAAATGCGACAACGCTGCGGTTTCTAGAGCACCATTTTCCCGAGTCATGTTATTTTTTAACCAAGATCAGTGCATTTGTACCGGATATGGAAAGACCCCCTTGCTCATTAACATCCTATTTTAAAAACTACCACAGAGAATATTAATGTTGGTTAATCCATTCTTTGTTTGCTCATACTAATTTTGGATTCATGATTATTAGAAATGGAGCTGATTATAAGAATGGAATTTGAAGCTATGAATAACACTGAAGCTGCCCTTCACGAGTATAAAGCAGGTTTAGGTGTGTTTACTCAGAAAATGCCGGAGTTTGCTAGACATTTCAATGCATTTACAGAAGAGTGCTTTAAAGAGGGAGCTTTAACTCAACGGGAAAAGCAATTGATTGCATTAGGCATTAGCCTCTATTCACAAGATGAATATTGTATTATTTACCATACAAAAGGTTGTCTTGATCAAGGATGTTCTGAACAGGAAATCCTTGAAGCAGTTGGTGTTACGGCTGCATTTGGCGGAGGAGCAGCGATGAGTCAGGCAGTTACACTTGTTCAGGAATGTATTGAGGATTTAAATCAACTAAAACAATAATACTCTTTAAAAAACCACTACAGAACATTTGTTCTGTAGTGGTTTTTTCAGTGGATATGGTTTTTAACTTGTTTCATGAGATATTGAACAAAATCGTCGTCTTTTACTAACCAGACCTCATAATTCCTTTTCAAGTAGCTTTCCCCTTCTTCAAAATTAGCATAGGTTTGTTCCAAGCGTTTTTGCCCTTTTTGAATCGCCCATTCATGGTCATTTATTTGATGAAGCAAGAAGTAATCTTCTCTTCTGCTTTTATACAAAGTACCAAACTCAGAACCCTTAAGGTTATAACGATTTCGTCTCGCGTCCTCTGGAATCGGTTCTAGGTGAAAGGTTTCGGTCACGAAACTAGTATAGGCTTCTTCGGTTAACGAACAGCCTGACGCCTTTGCATGCCCCCCGCCTCCGTATTGTCCGGCAACCTCAGAAACATCAATATGATCGTGAATGGTTCGGAAACCCATCCGCTTCCCGCCAATATTTAAAATCGCAATATAGTCAAGATGAGGGTATTCTTTCCCTAATTCATTTCCCAATTCAGAGTGATAAGATTCAGCATAGACCACACCTGCAAAAAGACCATTGAGTTCAGTTTGTACCAGCTCCCGTCTTTTCCTTCGAATATAGCGGTCAATTTTATCTTCTTCCATGTCTAATATTTTCTTTTCAAACTCGTCAAAATGAAAATGTTCACTAGTCTGTAAACGTGTAATCATTTTTTCTTCAAATTCGTCAATGGATACGAGAAAAAATAAAGCATTTAGACGCTGGGCCTCCTGATTATCATTTTTTTCCCATTCCCACGTATCATATTGTCTAACCAGCTCAACAAATTCTGTGATTGCAGCGGTCTCCTCGATGAACTGATGTGAAAGAAGATAGTGATACAATAGGGAGGTTGCAGAAGTTAATTTCCCTTCTTCATCCTCTACAACCACATGACCCCAGGGATAATCATTGTAATGCAGTGCGGTTTTATGATGATCGATTAGCTGTACTTTTCCGCCATCTTGGTAAAACTCGTTAATCCTCTGCTCATTTTTTTCATTTACAGACAAATCGGTAATAAATAAAAACGTGTTCTTATCTCCGTTTTCAAAAAACCACTCTACTTCTCGATTTAAACCAGATATGGAGTTGTAACGAACCTTTACATCCTCCCCAAAGGCAAGCTTTGCTAAAATACCACACCCGACCCCATCTAAATCATTATGCGACAACAATTTGTACATGCTCTTCACCTCATAAAATAGTATGGTATCAAAAGGGTAAAAATATTGAATGACAGCAAACAAAAAACCCGCTGCTTCTAAAAGTGCGAGTTTTGTCCGTTAATTTTCTATAAAAGAAAGGATATCATTTTTCTGTTTCTGAAAGACATTTCTCCCCAATTCACTAAGTATATCCATATAGTTGACTTCATCGAACGGTACTTCCTCTCCTAAATCTTCATTGATTCGAAGGTATTGTTCCTTAAGGAGAAGCTGACAATGATAGGTCACAGATTCTGATGAAAGGTGAAGGGCCAAATCGAGTAGCTTTGGTGTGACCTTCATCGAAGGCAAATGAAACGGGAGCCATTGATTGATTCCCCAATACTTATCATTGTTGTTCGTAAAATCAATATTCTGTAATCCAGTGCCAATCGATAAGATATTGATTTCTTTCATACTTTTTTGGAAGAAATGAATTGCTTCGGTTAAGCAGACTAATGAAGGATTATTCGCCCATAGCCCGCCATCTATGGATAAGTATTGATCCCCTATTTTGTTAGGAGGAAAATAGACAGGTGCTGAGCAGGAAGAAAGGACAGCATCCCATACCTTTATCGATAAATCATCACAATCAGGATGCCCGTAGTTGGAGCGGTGCGTAAACGGTTTTCCATGCGTAATGTCCACAGCAGGAATAAGGAGCGGCTTGGTTATATCCTTTAGCTCCACTTCACCGAATGCATTTTTTAAAAGATGTCTTAATGCTCGGTCACTGTAGACACTTTTGAATAGTCCAACCTTTGCCTGTCTCGTAAAAATCTTTCCGCCATAATGCTTGTAGCTTTCATAGATTTCTCTCATGTTTTTATTAAGTGAAACGGAGGCAGCGATGATTGCTCCAGTACTTGTACCAGCAACAGCATCAAACAACTCTCCAACAGGATGGCCCACTTCTTCTTCCAATGCTCGTAAAATCGAAATTGCAAATATCCCCCGGATGCCGCCACCGTCTATACAAAGTAATTTCATTTATATTTCACCTAATTTATACTTCTTATTTCCTTAAGTGTACCCTTCATGTTCCCAGGTTATTAAGGTTTTTCTTTATCAATGGTGGAGAGATCATCCGCTTTCCGAAAGGGCAATTCCCCCTCCAACCAGTTCCTTTAGTTGAATTTCCATTGAAAACCCGCCCATCGATTCAACCTTTAATAAGTATATTCAATGGGCGGGGTATTGTTAATCATCGATATTTTCGTATACATCATGCATTGGTTAACATTAGACCTCTATCAATTAACACTGGAAACTCCTCGTGAAAAAGCTTTATATCTTCAAGCTGGTTTCTAAGCAATAGCTGCTGGTCTGGCAGGAGATTCCGTTTTACAAGGATTTCCATTATTTCAATCCTTAATAGCCAATCCTCCTTAAACTCAGTGGTTAATTTTTCAATCACTTCTACCAGCACTGCTTCCATGTTTTTTACTTTGGTTTCGCGGATACTTCTAACCTTCCCATACAATTGTTCTAACGAAGATAACTCCCTTTTTACAAGTGGTTTTGTTACTACTTCCTCTAAATCTGCATAAAATTGCTCTGAATCTGCGGCACCAGCGAAAACGGAGGTAATTCGATCTCCAACGGCCAAATCATACGTGCCCCAATCACGTTGAAATAAAGTTTGATCTTCATATGAAACCGTACAATCTTTAAACGATATCAGCAGAAGTTTGCCATCTTTCCGCTGGAAATGTTGAGGTGTCCCGGAAACCTTAACGCCACTCACATACTCAATAGTAGATTCTTTTCCTATCTCTATTCCAATTCCTTTAAGCTCCTCATCATTAAGCTCCCCTAATGGATTTAGGCTGTTTGCTATTTTTCCAATTGGAGCTCCGAAACCGTCTTGATGTGTGGCTTTTCCATGCCCAGGCAATTCGGTATTTTGATAGGACAAGGCTGAAGGTCCTTCTATTTGGATATATATCGCTTCACCTTTTTCATCCTTGATGAGGTTACGTAAGGTTCCGGTTAGCTGCAGACCTGAGCTATATTGAATCGTAGCCGTATGATTCGAACGAAGTGCTTTATCTAAACCTTTGTTTCCACCAACCTTAAACGCCATCGTTTTCGAGAATTCCATCACTGCATCGATTAACTGATCAAAGCTGTCACACACGAAAAGCTGCGGCTGTGGTTTGGTAATATCAAAGCCGGTTTCTATAACAGTTTGCAGGTCGAAAGGAATTTTCTTTACCGAATCTGTTAAACTGCTTCTTCCTTCCGATACAGAAGATAATAATCCAGCACCATAGATTTGCGGCTGATCTACACTGCCAATCAGGCCGTATTCTACGGTCCACCAATATAAACGAGAAATTTGTTCCGCTTCTGATAATTCGGTTACAGCAGCTTGTTTTTCTTCAAATGTAGCTTTAGCTGCGTCGATTTCTGCTTTTGTTGCTTTTCCGCTTTCTAATAAATTTGAATAGGTACGTACTGCTTCAAATAATTCATGCTCTTCACTTGTAGCTAATGCTTTTGAACCGATCTGTCCAAATAGCTTTACATACTCAGAAAATTTCTTTTCACATAGAATTGGTGCATGACCTGCAGCCTCATGAATAATATCAGGTGCTGGAGTATATTGAATGTTTTCTAGTTTACGAATGTCAGAGGCTATCGGCAGGATTCCATGTGCTTGAAAGTCGAAGAAAATAACACCTGGGATGAAACCATCTATATTTGCTGCACCCCAGCCGAACGGCTCTAACGCTTTGTTCATGTCAGTAACATTCGGTATTTTCTCAACCGATATCCCAGAAGACTTTAACCCGCCAACATACGCTTGATGAGCAGTGTCTTTTAGATAGTTATGGTTTTGCCTCATCACATAACGCCAAACAGCATGATCAATCGGTGTGTATTTCTCATATTGTTGGTCGACGACATATTTTTGGAGATGTCTCGGAATTTTCCTTGCTTCCCCCATATAGAAATCTCTCCCTCTAGAAGAAAATTAACTTTTCGTTTGTAAATAAAATTCATCATATTTTGTGGCTAATTCAAAATCCAAAGATGTTAAACCCCTGGCGTTCCAGGACGAAATTCTTACTGTTACGACCTTATAGTCTATTGAAATAAATGGGTGATGGTTTACCTGCTCAGATAGGTTAGCAACTGATTGAACGAAATCAATTCCTTTTAGATAATCACGAAAACGATACTTGCGCTCAATCCATTTTTCATCCGTTAATCTCCAGTCAGGAACGGAGGATAACTTTTCTTGAACCTCAAAGGGGGTTAATTTTTCCATTGTCTTCACTCCTTTACACGAATAAAGCGCTTACATTTTTCAAGGTAAAATTTCATGCACCACTATAATACTATTGCAAGTTGAAAGAATTATCCGTGTTTAGACAAAAATATACTCCATTTTATTATCGCCAATGGGGTAGTGATTGGGCTCATTTAGGTTAGGGGGGTGATAAAAGTTCATCCTCCCGGTAATAGCGATTTCTTCCTATAATCAAATTGTAAAAACAATTAGGAGGAATAAAACATGACAGTTCAAAAAGGAATTTCAGCGTTTTCATTTATCGGGATCTGTGGAGCAATCCTGTTCGCCACACTTCCACTCTGGTTTGCTTTATGGCCAGAAACGTTAGGGGTCACAGCGGTGGATTTGACTGCCCACATTCTAATTTTAATGGGTATGCTAGGAATCTATTTTAACCATGCAGACAAACTTGGAAAATTCGGTTTCATTGCAGTGGTGGGTGTAGTAATTGGATTTGTTTTTCAAATTTTCATGAAGGCAGCCAGTGGATTTATCAAGCCGGTATTACTAGAATATGTTCCACAAACGTTGGAAAATCAAATTGCCCCATCACCCCTTGGTGAGGTGATTATGGCAGCCTTTATCATCTTTCCATTAAGTATTGTGCTGTTTGGTTTAGCCATTGGGTTATCGAAGATTCCGCAGCGAAAACTAGGATTCTTATTAATGGTAAGTCCATTTGGTTTTGTCATCCCATTTGGTATATTTATCTCTCCGATATTATTCGCCTTTATCTTTATCTCTATTGCCTATCCCATCGTAAAGGGCAGAAAAGAACAACAGACAGCACGTCAACTGGTCAACGGTTCTTAACATCAAAGGAGCTCTATGCGGAGCTCCTTTTTACATTAATTTATCCCGGATACTTCGAAGCTGTGTTTTTATCGTGTTTATGGATTTATAGAGCATCTGTGAAATTTGTGTTTTATTGTAGCCCTGCTTCTTGAGCTCATAAATTTCTCTTTCTGAAGGTGTTAAGTCCGATAAAATCATCTCTGTTCGCATGATGTTTGCTGCATCAGCATGGATGGATGAGCTATTATGGAAGGCTTCTCTTATGGCTTTAAGGATATCTTTATAGCTTGATTTTGTGATATAGTTAACTGCTCCCTGTTTGAATGATTGTATGACTACATCTTTATCATTTAAAGAGCTTAACATAATAATATTATGTTGTCCTATTCTTTTTATTTCTTTTGCAGCCTCAATACCGTCTAAATTATTCTCCGTTAAGTTAATATCCATCAAAATAACATCAATCCTAGAAGCTTTTACAGCCTCTACTGCTTCTTCTTTTGTCGATACAACTCCAGTTACGATTATATCCTGCTCCTTACTTAAATCAGTGGAGATGCTCTCCTGCCAAAAGGGATCATCCTCAACCAACAAAACTCTTATCACTTGATATTCCCCCTTTAACCTTACTGGAGAGAAGTCGTTTTTTTGGAAATGTCATTCTAATTAGCGTTCCTTTATTTTTCTCGCTCTCCACAATCGTTAACTTTCCTCGGTGCTTTTTCATCACCTGATAACAATACGTTAAACCAAGTCCATAATTAGTGGTGACCTTTTTGGATGTAAAAAATGGTTCAAACACCTTCGTCCAATTTTTCTTATCAATTCCACATCCATTATCACGGATATCAATGGCCAACTGACTTTTAACCATTTTAACAGTAATCTTTATGAACCCTTTGTCATGATCAATCGCCTCGATGGCATTCATACAAAGGTTTGAAAGTACCTCCCGTACATGGTTAGGATCACATCTAAGGGTGCCATCAAACTTGTAAACCACCTCGAGAATAATGTTCTTCTTATCTACTATCGGCATAAGGGGATTTATCACTTTGGCTAGTTCGTCTTTTAAATCAACGATATGTTCTACTAATTCTACTTCTTCTGATTTTTCTTTGATGGTATAGGCCATTCCCTGGAGATGGTTTGTGATAGCTGCAATTTTATCCAGTGATTGAATCGTTTCCGTCTCGTTTTGTTGGATCACATGGTCCTTGGCACGTTCGAGCATATATTCGATTTTCTGGACTTCATTTTTTATCGTGTGATTAATTATCGTGGTTCCAAACGACATGGAAGTTATAGAGGCGTTTAGTCTATGCTTCTCAAATCTTAGTTTTATTCCTAGAATTCCATAACGAATACTGTAAAAAAACAATAGGAAGAGAAGCCAAAAATCGATATAAAAGCTGTTTAAACTCCAGTTGATGTTTTGTTTGAAATAAATGCTGCTTTCCATAAGGATAATGCTTTCAACAAATAGAAAATCCTTTAAATAAATGAGGATCATAATGGGCACAAAAATGATCGACAGCCGGAGATGATTTCGTTTTTCCCCTTGTTCTCCTGACTTAAAGATTGAGTAGATGTAGATCATACATCCAGTAATTATATATAGCCCAGCCCAGAAATGCAGAAGATTTAAATTGATTCCTTCTGAAATGGTTTGAGCTTCTAAAATAAAAAAAATAATTGAAGGAAAAAGGAAAACAACCCTTAAAAACATCGAAACTCTATTTGTAAGCGCAAAAGAGCTCATAAGAAACACATAGGGCAACAGGAAATAAAACATACACATAAAAGAAAGGACTGAAAAAGTGAGAATATTAGCTTCCAAAGCTGATAGGATTCCTTTTGTGAGGAAATATGGTTTTACTACACTATGCATTAAAGCAAAATAACTGCCACCGCCGCCAATCAGTAAAAACAAGCAAATCCATTTAATATAGGTGTCCTTCCGATTATTAATATATAAAAATACAGCAATCGGCCAAAGGATAGGAAACACATTTTCACCTCCAAAAACTGGTATTCTAAAACCATCATAATATTTTTGAAATCTTCTGTCTTTACTTAAATCAAAAAAAATCCATCTGTTAGCCAGATAGATTTTTTTGATTTATTATTTTTTTATAGGCTCAAAGGTAACGTTAATTTGGACAATTTCTGAACGTGTACCAATTCGGAGCGGCAGTCCCCACACACCATAGCCGGATGAAACAATCGATTGGAGCTGCCCTTTTTTCAGATAGCCAAAGTCGTTTTCAAAAATCATGTTCGTAATCAGGTCCCCTGGTGCTACCTGACCTCGATGTGTGTGACCCGATAGAATAAGGTCCACCCCGTTCTTTTCGGCAATATCTAAATCATATGGTTGATGTTCAAGAAGAAAAACGGGTTTCTCTAAATCGACTTGCTTCATTAACTTCGGAAGCTCTGCTCTTACAACATCCTGATACCCTCTGTCTTTCCTGCCCACAAGGACAATCCCTTCAGGAAGGTTGAAGACCTCGTCATCTAGGACCTTCATGCCGCTATTATTAAAAATGTTTACAAGATCCGCGTCATCACGATCATGATTCCCTAAGGAAGCATAAACAGGAGCTTGGATTTGTTTTAGTATCTCTGGAATTCCCTTTTCAAGAAAAGGTGTAATATCATCATCAATAATATCTCCTGGAAAAAGTACTAAGTCAGGTTTTTCAGAATTAATATACTCCACGAGTTTTTTAGCCTGCCCGCTTCCCGATAAATCCCCAAAATGCATATCCGAAGCCATAATAATTTTCAGATTTTGTTTCCCTTCTACCTGTTTCGGGATATTAATTTGATATGTTGTCACTTTAGGACTGTATGCATTAAATACTCCGAATAAGAATGAACAAACAAGCACAATTAAAACGGTGTATCCTGTCCTTTTAACAAACATTTCTTTCTGTAGCTTCGTAAATCTTCTTAAAAAAACGGCTATATTGGCTGCTGGCAGCAGCAAGATTAAAAAATAAAATAACGACAGCCACGCAGCCCCAAGCCATGTAAAAAATAAACTCTCATCCAGCCAGCGTGAGAAAACGAAAGAATAAGCAAAAAGAACGAGTACAACCCAGAACATTATTTTTATACTTTTTCGGTCACCACTAATTTGCTTCAGCCAAACCCAAATATTATAGCCAATGTAAAATATCAATATATTATATAGTAAGATAATTCCTATTCCAACAGCCCACACAGAAGTAAATCTCCTTTTCACTAGAAGTCTTACTATAATTAGACAATATTTGAGCTCATTTAACAAATAATTAGGACTCACTATTTTCCATTTTTTCGCAAGGTTGATATTACCAACACTTCCTCCTCTTATTTTTTGATACAATTTTAAAGTCAGAGAATAGTAGGGAGGAATACAATCTATGAAGAAACGCAATCTCCTCCTAGCCCTGGTAATCCTCATTACCTTTACAGGGGGAATTTTTACAGGAGTTTTATATTCCAATAACAAAATAGAACAAGCATCGAAATCGCTTAAAATAGAAAAAGCTTCAGAATCAGAAAAATATCTCGAAGAAAAAGAGATTCCAGAGGAAAGTATAGAGGAATCTAAAGTATTATTGGGTTATGTACAGGATTTTCGTGATCCGAATGTAGTTGATTATTCCAAGTTAACACATGCTATCTTCTCGTTTGCTCATCCGACACAGGATGGGGGAATATTGCTAAATGGTGACTCAGCCATCAATAATTTACGAGCGATGGTCAAGGAAGCTGACAAACACAATACAAAAGTAATTCTAGCTGTTGGCGGCTGGTTTCATATTAATGGCGGGGAATCCTACGAGCCATTTAAAACAGCCATCAGTAATCCCGACTCTAGAACACGACTAGTGAATGAACTTACTAGCATCGTAGACCGTGAACAACTTGACGGTATTGATATCGATTTCGAACATCCTCGTTCAAAAGCCGACGCGGCAAACTTGGCGGCATTTGCGAAGGAGCTGAGCGATCAGCTGCATCCAAAAGGAAAAGAGCTGTCGATTGCTGTTTATGCCAAAATTCATGCGGTGACAGGCACCGAGATGGGCTTTGTTGTATATGAACCTTCTACTTTCCAATTTGTCGACCATGTAAATATTATGGCCTATGATGGCCAGTGGGACGGCGGATACAACGCAGCGAATCTATCTCCTTATCCGTTTACGGAGAAAATAGTAAACTATTGGGCAAATCTATTTGATCAAAACAATCTGCCGAAAGAAAAGCTTGTTTTAGGAGTGCCTTTTTATGCTCAGCCTGAAGACCCTGCGATTAAACAGGTTTCTTATGCAGCTATCGTCAACAGTGATCCTGCAAATGCTGTGAATGATACGGTGAGTATGAACGGAACCACTTATCATTATAATGGGGTTGAAACGATTAAAAAGAAGACGAATTTAGCACTGGATCACGGTTTTGGCGGGATGATGCTGTGGGAAGCTGGTCATGACAGCAAAGGTGATCATAGCTTAACAACAGCAATATACGATGAATTACTTAAATCAAGCGATGTCGTAGCAAAGAAATAACAAAAAGGCTACACACTCTACTATGAGCGTGCAGCCTTTCTTTTTATGATTGAAGATTCATTAACCTTTCATTCACTTCTTCTTGGCTTAATCCATGCTGAGCTACATAACGGTTTCGTGGGTGTATTCTGCACTCATGTGAACAGCTGCGTAAATGACGGTGTTCATTTTCCTCAGAGCAGAGAATCTTCTTATTACACTCAGGATTTGCACAGTTTACGTAACGCTCACAAGGCTCACCTGTGTAATAATCCTTACCTACCACCACATGTTCTTTTTGATTGACTGGGACTGCGATACGCTCGTCAAATACATAAAGCTGTCCATCCCATAATTCCCCTTGAACTTCTGGGTCTTTTCCGTAGGTCACAATACCGCCTTCTAGTTGTGAAACATCTTCAAACCCTTCTTTTACAAGCCAGCCTGAAAATTTTTCACAGCGGATACCGCCTGTACAATACGTAAGAATCTTTTTACCTTCGAATTGCTCCTTATTTTCCCTAATCCAGTCTGGCAGATCACGGAAATTTAATATATCAGGTCGAACTGCGCCTCTGAAATGACCTAAATCATATTCATAATCATTACGTGCATCAATCACAACCGTATCTTCACTTTGCATAGCTTCGAAAAATTCTTTCGGTTTTAAATGCTTGCCGGTTATAGCAAGAGGATCCACATCGTCTTCTAAACGTAGAGTAACAAGCTCTGGTCGAAGACGAACGCGCATTTTTTTGAACGCATGCTCTGTGGCTTCATCAATTTTAAAGACAGTACCTGCAAAAAGCGGGTGCTCATCCATATATTTTATATAAGCATCAGTTTGCTCAACTGTACCTGACACAGTACCGTTAATTCCTTCAGATGCAATAATAATCCGACCCTTAAGACCTAACTCATTACAATGCTGAAGATGCTCTTGTTGAACTTCCTCCGGATTTTCTATATTGACATATTTATAATACAGTAACACTCGATAATCTTGATTCATATTAACCACCTTATTAACTTTTATACATTCTTTATATTAATAACCGAATTATTATATCAATAATCAAACACTTATTTCAATTAATTAGAATTATTATTCCCTTTTTTTAAAAATTAAAAGGCATCCTGCCGTTGATTTTAATTGGGCAGGATACCTATTAATAGTACATTTGTAGATATTTTCAAAAGTGTGTAGATATCTCTAAGTATGTCAAGATATCGGCCAAAATTTTGTAGATATAGCTGAAAAACGTGTTACTCTCCAAATTGCCATACACTATGACTTAGGTTGCCATATCGGAAGCTGCGATGTAATAGTTTCGCTTTTTTATTATCATCTGCTGCCCCCATAGCATAAAAAATCGGAACAAAGTGTTCATTGCCATATGGAGGTACAGCATATTGTGCATTTGGCGCGAGTGAATCGTACTTAAACAATGAATCTGTATCCCATGTATGAAGATGATGAGCTAACCAATCATCAAATTCAACCGCCCATGTATCTACTTGTCCATTGTCCGCAAAATTCACGGCTCTTAAATTATGAACGGTTCCCCCGCTGCCAATGATTAAAACATCTTTAGCACGTAATGCAGCCAGTGATTTTCCTACCTTATATTGTTCTTCCGGTGTAAGAGCAGGATTGACAGACATCGCAATCACAGGAACATCTGCATTTGGGTAAAGTAATCGAAGCACCACCCACGCACCATGATCCAACCCCCGTTTCGTTTCTACCTCAACAGGAATACCATTATGTTTGAATAAATCCATTATTTCATTAGAGATTTCCTCTGAACCTTTAGCTGGATATTTAATGGTATACAATGCCGGGTCGAATCCACCGAAATCATAAATGGTGTCATATTCGTTTACTTTGCTTACTTTTTGTGCTCTAGACTCCCAATGGGCGGAAAATAAAACAATCGCCATTGGGCGCGGTAAAGTCTGTCCAAGTTGATTTAAAAATTGAGTATACTCATTGTTTTCAACCGCAAGCAATGGTGCACCATGAGCGATAAACAGTGATGGCATCATAGTACTTTTCCCTCCTGTATTAAAGTGATTGTGTCTGGTTATTTTGTCCTTTAAAAAACACTTTATCTAGCGCAAACATCTTACTATCGTTGATGGCAATAAATAATGCCATTGCTAGTAATGCTAAATCTAATTCCCAGCCAGCACCTTGACCATTTCCTAAAAAACCGCCTGCTAATTTCACTTTAACAGTCGCTCCAAGCATTAATAAAACAAACAATGCTGATACAATTCTGCTTCCTAAACCAATGATTAAAGCAAGTCCTCCAACCATTTCTAACACTGCAACACCATAGGCAAGAACACCTGGTAAGCCAATGGAATCAAACCAGCCCACGATATTTTCAATTCCGCCTTGGAATTTCACTAATCCATGGATAAAAAACGTAACCCCTAATACTAAACGTAATATTAATGTACTTACTTCTATTTTCTTCATTTTTCTACCTCTCCCTTAATAAATTATTTTTTTAAATCCTGTAGTAACCAGTTGGTAAAATCCTGCAGATTTCTTAAGGAAACACTATGTCCTTCTTGGTATGTCTTAAAAGTAACATTTGCACCAAGCTGACCAAAATACTCGTTGTTGGCAACTCCCCATTCAAAAGGAAGCACTTGGTCCATTTCTCCATGTGAAATGAATACGGAAACTTCATTCACAGGTTTAATCTCATACTCTTCCTTTACGAAGGCCGGAATGTAACCACTAAGTGCAACAATTCCTTTTATTTTATTGCCTAATGTTAAGCATAGCGTCATTGCTAAAATTGCACCTTGGCTGAAACCTAATAAGTATAAATGAGATGTATCTAGCGGATACTGTTCGCAAGCATAGTCAATAAAGCTTGTAAGCCTGTTTACACCTTCATCGAACACTTCTCGATGCGGCTTCCCGTACCCTTCAATAGTAAAGAAAGCATAGCCTGGAGGCTGCGTGAGATGACCGCGAATACTGAAAATGTAGAACTGTTCTTCTAATCCGTTTACCAAAGACAGCATGTTTTGCTCATTACTGCCAATTCCATGCATGATAAACAATGCTGGATACTTTTTATCAGGATCGATCTCATTTGGACGGCGAAGCTCATAAATCATCGGTTCACTCATTTATATCATCCCTTCTGTAAGTATTTTAATAGTTAATAAGGATTCATATTTATAAACACAATAACAAAAAATAAAATGTTTTTAAATATGAACATTTGTTGCTTATAGGATAACAGCGAATCTTATGGATTGTCAATGGCATTTTTGCTAATATATAAATATGTTCTATATTAGGAAACAATAAAGGGTGATCAAACTGGATATCGGCGCAAAAATTCGTGCAATTAGAAATCGAAAAAAAATCACAATAGCCCAAATGTGTGAAGGTACTGGACTGTCAAAAGGATTTATCAGCAATATAGAAAACAATAACACCTCACCGTCGATTAGCACGCTGCAAACCATTGCGAGCTACTTAGAGGTTCCATTACCTTACTTATTATTAGAAAAAAAACAACATTTACGCGTAGTTAGAAAAGATGCCCGAACAACGACCTCATTTAATCAGTTAAAAATTGAACATATCTCATCCATGGGTGGTTTAAGTTTGCGTAGTGTGGAATTTCCGCCAGGCGCCTCGATTGGCGATGCCCATGCACATGAAGGGGAAGAATGTCATTTAGTGCTGGAGGGAAAAATCCTCGCAGAGCAAGGGGAAGATTCTGTTATTTTAGAAGAAGGTGACTCCTTTAGCTGGAATGCAAGTGTTCCTCACACGGTGAAAAATATTGGGGATTGCAAAGCGGTTGTTTTAATAGCGGTTTATTCTAATACAGCTTTTTAAGGATTAACATGCGATATTCGTTCTGCAGGTATACATAATGAATACTGCAGTTAAACAGAGCATTTATTTCAAACAAAAATGCTCTGTTTTAAATGAAAGATTATCTAAAATTCTGAGCGATTTGATCGATTACTTTTATACCTTTTCTTAATAACGTATCAAACATGACCATTGTCACTTTGGCATCTGTAATATGTTCATCAAATTGATTATAAATATCTTGTTTTAATACGAAACTTGTATTCCCTAAATAGTCTGAACGGGTAATAATTTTTAAATGATCTCCTAAATTTGCTTCCTTTCGATACAAAACCTCCAATTTTAAAACAACCGTTCCAATACTCATTTCTCGAAAGTCCTTTAAAGATATTCCGCAATTTTCATACCAATTTACACGAGCATCCTCCAAAAACTGAACGTATCTACAATTATTCACATGACCTAATTGATCTATATCTTCTTTTCGTGTTTGAAGTGTAAAAATAGTTTCCATGACTAACCTCCTTACCAAAGCTTAGAACCACTGCGCAAAATATAAAATTAAATGCTTTCGTAATACCATGTACCATCCTGAAGAAATTTTTTACATTGGTTGTTTACATATAAATACTCCAAGTGAGCAAGTGTTTCGCCGACAGCAAAACGAGTTTCATGGATATTCAAATTTCGAAACAACTGTTGATTAACCTCATAGATGGTTGCTGGTCGTCTAATAGCTTCATACGTCTCTGATAATCTTTCATAATGGTGTGCCAATAATTCTTCAATTCTTTGATTGGCATTTCTAAATGGCTTCCCATGAGAAGGGATTACATAGTCAACGTTCAAAACTTTAATTTTTTCCAAGGAAGTCATAAAAGATTGTAATGGATTCCGATTACCCCTGAACCAGTAGGATATATTGGGAGAAATTCTTGGTAAAATATGATCGGTTGAAAATAAGATACTATTCTCTTTATTAAATAAAGTGATTAATCCATCGGAATGTCCCGGTGTAAAAATAACCTCGTATTCGTATTTGCCGAATACGATTTTCATTCCCTCTTCAAGAAAATGTTGAACAGTTGGATAAGGCTTTACCTGTGGGTTAAAACCCTGTTCATCCGTCGTTAACAGCTGAGATAAATTATCAGGAAGCCCGCATGTATCATAGTTTTTATTTACAATTCCTAAAGAATCTTTCTCCCAATAGGATAACCCAGCCTCCGTATCCATTTCTGTCATCCATACCTCTGCATTTGTAAGCTGCTGTAGTGTGCCTGCATAGCCAAAATGGTCTGGATGGTAATGAGTAAGAATGATGTCCTTTATTTCATGCTTTTCTATGATAGGTCTCCATATGTCCCTGGATACATCATTATTTAGTCCTGTGTCTATAATGGTCCACCCGTTTGTCCCTTCAGCTAAAAAGCAATTTACATGATTTAGTCGAAAAGGCAGCGGTATGGTTACTTGTGTTACACCGAATTCATTGAACAAAAACCCTTCTCCTCCCTCTTACTTCTTATTTACCTTTGGCTGTGTTAAATTTGTCTGTTAATTTCCACTCCAGGCACTTCGCTTTCCGCGGGCGGTCCGGGGAGCCTCCTCGACGCTACGCGCCTGCGGGGTCTCCCCTGCCCCGTCCTCCCGCAGGAGTCTTCGTGCCTTCCGCTCCAATTAACAGGGTGCAAAAAACAACAAATAGCTTTAACACAGCCTAATTAAAAAGGAATAAGCAACAAAAATAAATTTTTGCTGCTTATTCCCCTTTATTCGTTCTTATTCACTAATTCTTTCAATGATTGTTCCGTTGGCCATTCCGCCGCCTTCACAAATTGCCTGTAAACCATAGCGGCCGCCTGTTCTTTCTAATTCATGCATCATGGAAATCATCAATTTTGCACCTGTTGCACCTAGTGGGTGTCCAAGGGCAATGGCCCCCCCGTTAGGGTTCAATTTCTTAGGATCTGCCTTAATTTCTTCTAACCAGCACATTGGTACCGGAGCAAATGCTTCATTTACTTCGTAGGTGTCCATATCTTCAATTGTAAGCCCTGCTTTAGCTAGTACCTGTCTTGTTGCTTCAATTGGACCCGTCAGCATCAATGTTGGATCAGATCCTACTACGGAACGGGCAACAATTCGGAATCTCGGTTTAAGCCCTAACTCCTCCGCTTTTTCACGTGACATCAATAATACAGCTGCAGCACCATCACTCATTTGGCTGGCATTTCCTGCATGAATTTTTCCATCTTCTTTAAAGACGGTTTTTAGCGTTGCTAATTTTTCAATCGTGGAACCTTTACGCGGTCCCTCATCCTGTTTCACAACAACTGTACTTCCATCCTCTAGGGTTACCTCTAACGGCATGATTTCTCTATCAAATCTGCCTTCTATTTGGGCTTTTAAAGCACGATTGTGGCTCTCTACAGAAAATTCATCTAACTGGGTACGTGTAAATCCCCACTTATCAGCAATTCTTTCTGCTGATAAACCTTGGTGAATAATTTCATACCTTGATGTTAGCTCTTCACTGGATGTTGAATTTTGACGGGTCGAACCCAACGGGACACGTGTCATGCTCTCTACTCCCCCGGCAATGACAACATCCATATCCCCGCTTAGAATGGCTTGTGCTGCAAAATGAATCGCCTGCTGACCGGATCCGCATTGACGATCTATGGTGGTTGCTGGTACATGGATAGGGAAATCTGCCATTAGCACTGCATTACGCGCTATATTAAGACCTTGTTCTTCCACCTGTGAGACACAGCCCATGATGACGTCCTGCACGATTCCTGGGGAAATGCCTGCACGATTTACTAATTCTCTTAATACTTTTGCAGCCAAATCATCTGGACGAACGTTGCTTAATAACCCTTTTCTTTTTCCAACTGGGGTACGAACACCCTCCACAATAACAACTTCACGCATCTCATCTTCCTCCAATATATATATAATTTTTTTAAAAATTTATCTTGGGGCCATGCGAATAGCGCCATCTAATCGGATGGTTTCACCATTAAGCATGACATTTTCAATAATCGACTGAGCTAATTGTGCATATTCAGAAGGACGCCCGAGTCGGGATGGGAATGGAACCTGGGATTCCAATGCTGCTTTAGCCTGCTCAGACAATGAAGCGAAAAGAGGTGTTTCGATTAAACCAGGTGCGATGGTCATCACTCTGATTCCAGATTTCGCCAAGTCGCGAGCGATTGGAAGTGTCATTCCAACAACACCGCCTTTAGAGGCACTGTAGGCGGCCTGCCCAATTTGACCATCAAATGCGGCAACAGACGCGGTATTGATGATTACTCCTCTTTCACCTTCTTGATTTGGCTGATTGTTGACCATTTGAGCAGCAGCAAGGCGAATGACATTAAAGGTCCCAATTAAATTGATTTCAATGACCTTTTTAAAATGATCAAAACTATGCGGTTGATTTCTGCCAACAGTTTTTTCAGCAATAGCAATACCTGCACAATTCACTACGGTATTGATACTGCCAAACTGAGCAATCGCTGAATTGATCGCATTCTCGACATCTTCTTCACTTGTTACATTCGTTTTGTAAAAAACCGCATTTTCCCCTAATTCTTCTGCTAAACTCGCACCTCTTTCTTCAGAGAGGTCAAGAATTGCCGCCTTACCGCCGTTTTTTACGATATTTCGGACAGTTGCTTCACCAAGCCCCGAAGCACCGCCCGTTACCAAAGCAATGGAATCTTGTATTCTCATCTTCTAATCCCCTTTCTTTTTTTAAAAACCTAGTTCCTTCAGTATTTCATTAGTATGTTCCCCCAGACCGGGTGCATGCCGTCTAGTTGTAACAGTTGAACTTGATAGTTTAATAGGATTTCCTATTTGTTTGATTACGCCCACTTCTGGATGGGTGATGTCTTCAATCATTTGACGATGTTTAATTTGCGGATGATCTACGAGTTCTTCTGGAGTTAAGACTGGGGAGACACAGGCATCAATACCTTCAAAAAGCTCAAGCCATTCCGTTAATGTTTTTTGTTGGATGGCTGCTTGAACTTCCTGCTTCATTATGTGCTGTTGTTCAAGTGGTTCCTCTAATTGGTCTATTAGTTGTTCCTTACCAATGACTTTGCAAAAATTTTCCCAAAACTTATATTCAAGTGCACCAACGGAAATAAATCGATCATCCTTTGTTCTATAAATCTCGTAACATGCTTTCCCGCCGTTTAAAGTTAGTTCCCCGCGAGTTGGCACTTCACCGGAGGTCCAGTAGTTTGGCAGAATCGTATGCATCCATGACAGAGCACCATCAAGCATGGAAATGTCCACAAATTGACCGGTGTTCGTTTTCTTCGCTTCAATAATGGCGAGTAAGATTCCCACTGCAGCCATCAATGCTCCTCCGCCAATATCACCGATTTGAACGGATGGGATGAGAGGTTTTTCGTTTGGAGCACCTTGTAGATGCAGCAGCCCCGAATAGCTCAAGAAATTCAAATCATGTCCAGCCTCTTTGGCGTAGGGTCCGGATTGGCCATAACCGGTTATTGCGCAATAAATCAGTTTTGGATTATGTACCTTTAACTCCTCATATCCAAGACCTAGACGATCCATAACCCCAGGGCGGAATGATTCTATCAGGACATCTGCTGTTTTGATTAAAGAAATAAACGCCACTTTATCCTTTTCGTCTTTAAGGTCTAGGGTAATGCTGCGTTTATTACGATTTAATGAGATAAACATAGCACTTTGATCATCGTTTACTCTTGGTTCGTACCAGCGGGCATAATCCCCTCTTTTGGGATCTTCCACTTTTATTACATCTGCTCCATAATCAGCCAGTAGTAATGAACAATAAGGGCCAGGCAGAAGTCTTGTGAGGTCAAGAACGCGTATACCTTCAAGAGGTAACAAACTATCATCTCCTTATAAAAAAATACCTTATGATACCGTTTACATCTATATTTTAAATAATAGCAATTTTCTTATAATTTTACAATTGGTTTATTTTTTGAACTCATGTTTAAAATTTATTGATTTTTCATATTAGCTGTCCTATATTTAAGATTACAAAGTTTAATAGTTAGGGGGGAAAGAGCATGTCCTCTTTTAGAGCGCAGAAAATGGCGAAAAAAAAACAGGAAATCCTTCGTTCTGCTGCGGCCGTTCTTATTGAAAAAGGATACCAAGGAACCACGATGGAAGAAATTGCTGCAAAACTTCTCATGACAAAAGGATCAATGTACTACTATTTTAAGAATAAGGATGACCTTCTGTATCAATGCCATTTAATGATTATGGAAATCTGTCTGGATGGAATTGAGCAAGTTATCGAAAGTGATCGTAACCCAATTGAAAAGCTAAGAAGCGCCATTAAAGAACATATTCTACTAGCTACTAGTGAGAAATCAATGTTTATGGCGCTATCGAAACCGAATCATAATTTCTCAGAAGAGCAGCTGCAAGAAGTGCTCGAGCTGAGAAAAAGTTACTCTCACTATTTTGATAGAATCATTCATGAAGGTATAGATAAACAGGTGTTTGGTTCTGTGGACGTAAAAATGGTACGTTTAATAATCTTGGGTGCTCTCAACTGGATCCAAGAATGGTATGACCAAAATGGTCCTCAAAGTGCAGAAGAAATCTCTGAAGCCTATGCTGACTACTTATTAAAAATGCTAATGAAAGAAAAAGAATAAGTTAAACCCTCCTTGTCATAAATGGAGGGTTTGCTTGTCATCCTATTTTTTCTTCATTTTCTGAACTTAAAAGTACTCTCTTATTAGAAGTTACCGGGGTAAGGTTGGATCGCTTTAATAAATAGTTTAAATGATCCAGTGGCATTGACCCATGACCTTTTCCATCTTCTAGTGTAAATTGAACGGTAATCCCATTGTTAGTCGTAACCGTTAACGATTCTGCAGAATTAAAATTCCCCTTGATGCTTTGAGAAATTTGATATTTCATTCCTGTTTCAATAGACATTTGCTATCTCCTTCGCTGTATTTAATCATAGTATTCTCCGATAATTTTTATTCATACAAATTTATTCCATTTTGCTTCGATCAAAACTGGTGATTAAAATATGTTGTGATAGAATATCATTATCTAGGAGGAGGTGCGCATATGGAAGGGTTTAGTCATTTATTGAAAAGGCAGCGTGATTTCTTTCTAACTGGTAAAACAAAAGATGTTTCATACCGAATAGCAGCATTAACATCCTTAGGAGCCATGATTCGCTCACATGAGACTGAAATTATGGCAGCACTTAAAAAGGATTTGAATAAGAGTGACTTTGACTCTTATATTAGCGAAATGGGAATATTGCTTGAGGAAATCCGCTTTACGCTCAAACATATAAGAGATTGGACGCAGCCAAGGAAAGTAAAAACGGCAATGACGCAAATAGGATCTAAGGCCTATATTTATTCCGAACCATATGGGATTGCATTGATTATTTCTCCTTGGAATTATCCTTTACAATTAGCTATCGCTCCTCTGATTGGTGCGATTGCTGCGGGGAATTGTGCGGTGCTTAAACCCTCTGAATTAACACCAGAGACATCAAAACTTATGGCAGACCTGATCAATAAGACATTTCCTGAAGAGTACATTTCTGTTGTTCAAGGAGATGCCGAAACCACTCAGCTGTTATTAAAAGAAAAATTCGATTATATCTTTTTTACTGGAAGTGTTTCAGTTGGAAAGGTAATTATGGAAGCGGCTGCAAAGCACTTAACTCCGGTTACGCTAGAATTAGGAGGAAAAAGTCCTTGTATCGTTCATCATGACGCGAATCTTAAATTAGCAGCCAAACGGATTGCCTGGGGCAAGTTTATTAATGCAGGTCAAACATGTGTGGCACCTGACTATTTATATGTACACAAAGACATCAAGGAAGAATTTTTAACAACCTTCAAAGAAACTATTAATGAGCTATATGAAGATATCGTAAAAAATGGTGAATTTACGAGAATCGTAAGTGAACGACATTTTAATCGTGTGACCGGCTTACTTTCGAGCGGTGAAATCCTTCATGGCGGCAATTATTCGAAGGATACACTTACAATTGAGCCGACAGTCCTTGGCGGTGTTACGTGGGATGACCCCGTGATGCAGGAGGAAATTTTCGGGCCGGTTCTCCCAGTCCTTGAATATGATAATGAAGCAGTCATGATTCAAAAAATTAATGATCACCCTAAGCCATTAGCACTTTATATTTTCTCTGAAAGTAAAGAATTCCAAGATTCCATCTTGGGTTCGATCTCTTTTGGCGGCGGCTGTTTAAACGATACCGTTATGCACCTTAGTTCACCTTACCTTCCATTTGGCGGTGTTGGTGAAAGTGGAATTGGCGCCTACCATGGCAGGGGCAGCTTTGATGTCTTCTCTCACCAGAAGAGTATCTTAAAACAAACGACTACCTTTGATTTACCATTCCGATATCCAAATCGAAAAGATGCACTAAGACAAATTAAACGATTTATTAAATAAAAGCGTGTAAAAAAGCCTTGCAGATTGTGTTCTGCAAGGCTTTTGTTTCGATTAAACCCAGCCTCTAAATAGGGATGCTTCTGCTACCTTCTTAATCCCAACCATATAAGCCGCTAATCTCATATCAACTTGATAGGTCTGAGCCTGTTGATAAATTGTGTCAAAAGAACTAACCATTACCTTCTCAAGCTTTTCCATGACCTCTTCTTCAGACCAATAGTAACCCTGATTATTTTGCACCCATTCAAAATAAGAAACCGTTACACCGCCTGCACTTGCAAGAATATCGGGAACAAGAAGAATTCCACGTTCTGTTAAGATCTTTGTGGCTTCAAGCGTGGTAGGTCCATTTGCCGCTTCAACGATAATGCTAGCTTTAATATTTGCTGCATTTTCTTCAGTAATTTGGTTCGAAATAGCAGCCGGCACTAGAATGTCGCAGTCTAATTCAAGTAATTCTTTATTGCTAATCGTTTCATTGAAAAGCTGTGAGAATGTACCGAAGCTATCTCTTCTATCAAGCAAATAATTGATATCCAGGCCGTCAGGATCATAAACCCCGCCATATACATCGGAAACAGCCACTACCTTCGCACCTGCATCATGCATAAATTTAGCTAAGTAGCTGCCTGCGTTTCCAAACCCCTGGATAACTACACGAGCTCCTTTTAACTCTTTTCCTTTTTTCTTGACGGCTTCATTAATACAAATGGTAACACCACGTGCCGTTGCCGTTTCACGTCCATGTGATCCGCCTAATACTAGTGGTTTACCGGTTATGAATCCAGGCGAGTCAAACTCACGTAAACGACTGTACTCATCCATCATCCAAGCCATAATCTGTGAGTTGGTATATACATCCGGAGCAGGGATATCTTTTGTTGGTCCAACGATCTGGCTGATTGCACGAACATAGCCGCGGCTTAATCTCTCTAGTTCTCTGAAGGACATTTTTCTTGGGTCACAGATAATACCGCCTTTTCCACCACCATAAGGAAGGTTAGTAATCCCACACTTTAAACTCATCCAGATCGATAAGGCTTTTACCTCAGCTTCATCTACATCAGGATGGAACCGGACTCCACCCTTGGTTGGTCCAACCGCATCGTTATGCTGTGAACGGTACCCGGTAAATACTTTTACCGTACCATCATCCATACGAACTGGAATTCGGACCGTTAATAAACGAATCGGTTCTTTTAATAGTTCGTACATTTCGCTATTATAACCTAATTTGGTTAGCGCTTCCTGTATGACAGTTTGTGTAGAATAATATAAGTTTAAAGATTCTTTTTCCTTTTGCAGTTCTTTTGACATTTCATTTATCACTGTCTTAACGGACATGGTTAGACACCTCTTAGTTTAGTGGAATATGAAATTAGTATTTAAGCAAAAACTTTAGTAATTTTCTCAACTGCCCAATCGATTTCTTCCTTCGTAATAATCAGCGGTGGAGCAAAACGAATAACGGTATCATGTGTTTCTTTACATAATAAACCTTCTTCCTTTAGTTGCTCACAGTAAGGTCTTGCTTCTTCTGTCAGTTCCATACCAATAAATAAACCTCTGCCTCTTATTTCTTTAATCACAGGATTATTGATTGTTTTTAATTGTTCTAAGAAGTACCTACCTAATTCAAATGAACGTTCTGCTAGTTTTTCTTCCTCAATGACTTCTAACGCTGCAATGGACACAGCACAAGCAAGTGGATTTCCACCGAAAGTAGAACCATGTGAACCTGGGTTAAATACACCTAGTACATCTGAGTTAGCCACAACACAAGAAATCGGGAATACTCCGCCGCCCAATGCTTTTCCTAAAATCAACATGTCAGGGTTCACTTCTTCCCATTCAGTCGCAAACATTTTTCCTGTCCGAGCTAAGCCAACTTGAATTTCATCAGCAATAAATAATACATTGTTTTCTTTACATAAATCAGATGCTGCTTTTAAGAAACCTTCAGGTGGTAAAATAATTCCTGCTTCACCTTGTATTGGTTCAATTAAGAATGCTGCCGTATTTGGAGTGATGGCTGCTTTTAACGCCACAAGATCTCCATAAGGAATGAGCTTAATGCCCGGAAGCATTGGACCAAATCCTCGCTTATATTCAGGGTCAGATGATAGTGAAACGGCACCCATTGTCCGGCCATGGAAGTTGCCTGTACAAGCAATGATCTCTGCTTGATTGTCAGCGATTCCCTTCACATCATAGCCCCAGCGGCGTGCTGCTTTAAGAGCTGTTTCAACAGCCTCAGCACCTGTATTCATTGGAAGTGCCATATCTTTATTCGTTAATTTACATATTTTTTCATACCATGGACCAAGCTGATCATTATGAAAAGCACGTGATGTTAACGTTACTTTATCTGCTTGGTCTTTTAAGGCTTGAATGATTTTAGGATGACGGTGTCCTTGGTTTACCGCAGAATAAGCACTTAACATATCCATATAGCGATTTCCTTCTGGACTTTCCACCCATACTCCCACTGCCTTTGATACCACAATCGGAAGTGGATGATAGTTATTGGCACCAAATTTTTGTGTTTGTTCGATAATTTCAGTTGTTTTATTCATAATCGTATTCATTGTGACTTCCTCCTCTATAGCGTTTCAGATGTTGTTTTTGCTTGCATATGGAGCAATAAATAATCAGGACCGCCTGCTTTTGAATCTGTCCCTGACATATTAAAACCTCCAAATGGCTGATATCCAACAATCGCTCCTGTGCAAGTACGGTTAAAGTAGAGATTTCCAACATGGAATTCCTCACGGGCACGTTCAATATGTTGACGGTTGTTTGAAATTAATGCTCCTGTTAGGCCGTAATCGGTGTTGTTAGCGATTTTCATCATATGGTCGAAATCACGAGCTTTTGAGAAAGCGACAACTGGACCAAAAATTTCTTCCTGCATAAGCCGGGCATTTTCATCTAAATCAGCAAAGATCGTTGGCTGGATAAAGTAACCCACAGAGTCATCGCCTTCTCCGCCTGTCATTAACCTTCCTTCTTGTTTACCAACTTCGATATAATTCAAGATCTTCTTAAATGATTTATCATCAATCACTGGACCCATATAATTAGAAAGATCTTCTGGGTTACCAAGTGTAAGTGTCTTTGTTAACACCACAGCTTTTTCAAGCACTTCATCATAAACATCTTGATGAACAACCGCACGTGAGCCAGCAGAACATTTTTGACCCGAAAAACCAAAAGCAGAGTAAACAATGCTTGCTGCTGCTAAATCTAGGTCAGCATCATTGTCCACAACAACGGTATCCTTACCGCCCATTTCAGCAATCACACGTTTAATCCAAATTTGTCCTGGATGAACTTTTGCAGCTCGTTCATTGATTCGGCAGCCTACCTCACGAGAACCAGTGAAGGATACAAAACGAGTTTTTGGATGATCAACTAAATAATCACCAATTTGCGCCCCGCTGCCTGGTACAAAGTTTAATACACCATTTGGCAGTCCAGCTTCATGCATAAGCTCTACAAACTTTGCAGCCACGATTGGTGTTGAGTTTGCAGGCTTTAATAGCACGGTATTACCAGAGACGATTGCTGCCACGGTTGTTCCAGCCATAATGGCCAATGGGAAGTTAAATGGTGAAATAATGATTCCTACACCTAGTGGAATGTAGTGATATTGATTGTATTCACCATCACGGCTTTGAACAGGAAAACCTTCTTTAATACGAAGCATTTGACGACCGTAATATTCGATAAAATCAATTGCTTCAGCGGTATCTGCGTCCGCTTCCTTCCATGGCTTTCCAGCTTCTTTTACAAGATAAGCAGAAAATTCATGTTTACGTCGGCGTAACATCGCAGCTGCACGGAATAGGATATTGGCACGGTGTTCAGGCTTCCATTTCTTCCAGGATTCAAATGCAGTTAATGCCGTTTGCATGGCCTTTTCGGCAAGTTCTTGGTCTGCCATGGACACACTTCCGATGACTTCCTCTTTATTTGCTGGATTAATAGATTGAATCTTTTTATCGGTAGTAATGGATTCCCCGTCAATCACAACTGGATATTCCTTTCCTAGCTGGGATTGAACATACGAAAGAGCCTGTTGAAATGCTTGTTTATTTGCTTCTTCTGTAAAATTAGTAAATGGTTCATGCGTATACGGTTTCATTCTTTTGTCCCCCTTGTGGTTTGTACAAAATATAATATTGCAAGTTCCGTGCCAAACATAAAATCTACATAAATAAGGGATTTATGTTATTAAATGCAAAATATTTTTGCGCCAAATTTATAAATTATTTTTAATGCAAAAATATTTTGCGCTATTTTGGATTATTTGTTTTAATAGAAAGATAAACAATAAGGGGAATGACTCTCATGGATCAGACAAAAATGACAGTTGAATACCTGCAGTATCTTATTTCCATGTATAAAAGGATTTTAGATGAAGTGGATGTTGGGGTCCATGCTGTAGATGCTTCAGGGAATACGGTTATTTATAATAATAAAATGGCCCAAATGGAATCGATGGACATCCAGGATGTAATGAATAAGAATCTGCTAGATGTCTTTATGTTTAAGGAAGATCAATCTAGCACACTTGTAAAAGCGCTTCAAGATAGAAAAGAGACAAAGAATGTTAAACAAACCTATTTTAATAACAAAGGCCGGGAAATCACCACCAACAACAATACCATTCCTATTTATGAAAACGAAGAACTGTTGGGTGCTGTTGAAATAGCCAATGACGTGACAAAGCTGGAACGTTTAATAAAAGGGAATATCACGCGTAAAGGTACCACTAGATATACTTTTGATAGTATTACAGGAAACAGTCTAGTGATGAAGGAAGTCATTGAAGGTGCCAAGCGTGCGGCACGGACCTCTTCTTATGTCTTAATTGTGGGAGAAACAGGCACTGGGAAAGAGCTGTTTGCCCAAAGTATACATAATGCCAGCAGTCGGTTTTCCGGCCCCTTTATCTCTCAAAACTGTGCGGCTTTACCTGATAACTTAATAGAAAGTCTTCTATTCGGCACAAGGCGGGGTGCATTTACCGGAGCCATCGACCAGCCAGGATTATTTGAACAGGCCAATGGCGGAACGTTGTTACTTGATGAGATTAATTCTCTTAATCTAAATCTTCAGGCGAAACTGCTTCGTGCACTTCAAGAAAAAACGATCCGCCGGGTTGGGGATACGAAAGATACACCAGTTGATGTTCGAGTGATCGCAAATATAAACGAGGACCCGATTGATGCGGTAACCAATAACCATATGCGGAAGGACTTGTATTACCGTCTTGGAGTTGTCACTGTCTTCATTCCGCCTTTAAGGGAGCGCACAGAGGATATCCCTCTCCTGGCCCAGCTTTTTATTAAGAAGTACAACGATCTCTTTCAAATGAATGTAAAAGGTTTATCAGAAGAGGTCGAAGCTTCTTTTCTAGAGTATGATTGGCATGGAAATGTTCGTGAACTAGAACACCTGATTGAAGCGGCTATGAACATTATGTTGGATGATGAGGAACTCATTGAGTACTCGCATCTACCCTATCAATATCGAAGCAAATTGCATGTAAAAGAAAGAAACTCTTCTTCTGTCTCCGTTGATATGTTTTTGAAAGACGGGAATGATATCACAGGTTCACTAAAGGATCAAATGGAATACTTTGAGAAGTCCTATATTGAACATGTCTTGAAAAATCATGATTACAATATTACTAGAACGGCTGATGTACTAGGACTAAGCCGCCAAAGCCTCCAGTATCGAATGAAAAAACTAAACATCAAGCATGAGTAACAAGTACTAGTAAAATTGTCCGAAATTTTTCACAATGTTTGCAGGAAATTGTCGAGAAATAGAGGAATATATAAGTAGTACATAAAAAGGAGGAGAATTTATGAAAAAGATAGTAACATTACTTTGTACTAGTTTAATTGTTTTCTTGATGTTTGTTGGTTCGGGAAATGTAGCTTTTGCACATGGCGAGTGTGGGTGTATCACAGAAGAAATTACAGGTGCTGAAAAAAATAAAATTGTTTCTGACCTTTTAAAATCAAATGAATTAAAAAACGCAAAAAAGTTAATAAAACAAGAGGGATATAAGTGGAATGGCGTAGGAAACGTTGAAGTAATATACAATGTTACCCATAAAACAATGATGATAGGTATTCCGGTAACATACTCTGATGGAACAGTCTGGACAGCAGCATTTTTTAATGGATTTTACATGGGTGTTACTCCACCTGACTCCCACGAACACTAATCTATTCTTTAAAAAAAGCTGGCCGAAGCCAGCTTTTTCCTATTCCTCTTCCTCATCCATAATCTCATCAAAAGCAGCCGATACTTTATCAAACTCATCGTCACTTTCGATAGCCGTTAAGTCTCCATCCTCATCAACTTTTAAGAAGAAAATATCAATGTCTTCTTCTGTTTCCTCTTTAATATCTTCTACAAAACCAACAGCCACATAATTGGTACCTTCTATATTGATGGAAGCTAATACTTCTACTTCCTGCTCCTGATCTGTTTCATCACTAATCGTAAAAACTTCGCCTACTTCAATATTGGCCACGTTACATCTCCCTCTCATTAAAAGAATAAGCATTTCATTCCATAAGTATCTCTAAAAAGGATGGAAATAATGCTTAAAAATAACTTATTTTTTCTCGATAACTTTAATAAATTCGCGCATATAATCCGGTAAATCCGGCGGGCGTCTGCTTGAGACTAAGTGTCCGTCGACCACAACCGGTTCATCATACCAAGTTGCACCGGCATTTTCCATATCATCCTTAATCCCAGGTGTGCTTGTTACCTTCTTACCCTGCAATATTTTTGCAGAAATTAAAACCCACCCTGCATGGCAGATTTGTCCAATCGGCTTTTTGTTGTCTTCGAAATGTTGAAGCAGTGAAAGGACTTCAGGAAAGCGGCGGATCTTATCAGGTGCCCAGCCTCCTGGAACCAATATAGCATCGTACTCTTCTCCTTTAATATCACTATAGGAGTAATCCGATTTTGCCGGAACACCGTATTTACCTATGTATTCATCCTCAGCCTTCTCACCTGCTAAGTGAACAACAGCCCCTTCTTCTCTTAGTCTTAGAATGGGATACCATAATTCAAGATCTTCAAAATCATGATGAACAAGACTAACAACTTTCTTACCTTTTAATTGCATCATTCTTCCCACCTCCTTTTTAATTATGACATAGAAAATACAAATCACAAAAAAACACCATGATTTTTTCTAATCAGTGGTGTCTACGTCAACACTTCCCGCAGAAGTATTCCCAGCGTAATCCCTATGAACATCGATGTCAGCGTTCCCAATAAAAAGTACTCCGCCCAGTTCCGGTCATCCATTTGTTTAAACCGTGCAATCGACTTTGCAGCAACAATAAATCCAATTGCGGGATACGCACTATAAAAGGTTAACACTAAGACTAGTAATCTCTCAATATAGCCAATTAATTTTCCCCGAGAGAGGTCATGTTTGCTAAAAATCGTATAGTTGTATTCTTCTGTCAATGCTCTATTACCCGTATGATTCTTGGCATATTGAGCCTCTTGCCGTTCATTTTTAAATGTATATTTACCTTCAAAGGTTAAAAGCTGATTAGGCAGGGAACCTAATAGGATTTTTATCATATGCCCACTTACACTCGTTGCAAGAATAATCACAATGATAATGAATAAAACTGAGTTTATAGCTCCTAATTCTTTCTCGTGCAGTAAAAACTTTTGGAATCCTGCAAGACTAACTCCTAAAAATAACTGTCCCGCAAGCAGAATCAGTCCAAGGTGTATGAGCTGATCAATTATAAAGAAACTAGCTCTTTTTAGGTTTTCTTCATTGCTTATTTTTAAGGTATCAAGGAGCCTAATTTTCAGGATGTCGATTAGAAAGTGACTGCTCACAATAAAGAGCAACGGAAAAATGAGACTGGTAAAAACACTTAGTTCATTAAATGAAAAAAGGTAAAAAACAGTCAGCACAAGTAGATTTACAAGAAAATGGTGGCCGGTATGCTTCTTAATATTTTTCATCTTATCTACGACCATTTCATCGGTCTGCAAATAAAAATCAGCTATGAGATGGGCGAGAATAAGGGATAATACTAGCATGGAAACTCCTCTCTGCATCATTGCTTCATATGATTTATTTTTAAATGATTTCGAACTGATTCGATTAATGATTCACTATTTGCTTTCTTCGGCTTATCGATATATGATTTTTCCTGCAGTGAATCTAGGATGGTGACCAATTCGGTAAAAACCTTAATGATTTCTTCAGATTTCCCTTTTTTATAATGACTAGAGATTGTCGGTGCTGTTTTTCCAAGCAGTTTTGCTGCTGCTTTTTGCTGCTGCAAGATAAGGTAATAAGTAAAAACCTGCTCCTGAATAGGTGTTTGCTCTTTTAACATCGTCATTTGTAAACGTAATAATGAATTGATTAAAACCTCAAACTCATTCCGGAACTGGTTATATGGGAAGTGTGATATATTTTGATAAAATTGATCCAGTTCAAATTTAAATAACGGCCTGTCTTGCTCTTGTTTTAATAAATCATTCGCATATCTTGCCTGCTTAATTAACGGGTGGATCCATTTCTCAATATCGACTTCTTCTAACTCTTTATCACTATCACCAAATGATAAACCAAAATAAGGGGTATGGTCGCTATACTTCCAAACCCTGCTTATAAAAAATGCGATAATATAGGCAGTTGAATAGCCATAACCTGCAAAAATAATTTCATCGCCCGCACGGTGTTTTACCTTGCAATGACCAAACTCCTTCATCCAAACATTAATCCAGTTTACAAGCTCATCTAGGTAATCCGTCAATTCTTCTCCCATTTCGGCGGATGAAGAGTTACTTACATCAAGTATAAAAATGGAAATAGGATGATTCATCATTACACCTTCGTATCCAAAAATTAGATTATATAGTCTAATTTTAGTTAATTTAGAGTAAATAGTCAAACTTTCATCCAATTTGATAAAAATGCTCCTATATGACCGTAAAACTCCGCCATTCTAGTGGCAGCAGTTCTTGATAGTGCCTTTGTAAAAATCGGTCGTCTACGAGCACAATGGTCCCATGGTCCTCTTCCGAACGGATTAACCGTCCACCCGCCTGTAATACCTTGTTCATTCCAGGAAATACATAGGCATAATCATAACCGCTTTTTTCCTTTTGATTAAAATGATCCTTGATAAGATTACGTTCATAGCAAAGCTGTGGCAGACCTACACCGATCACCACCACTCCATTTAACCGGTCACCCTTTAAGTCGACACCTTCTGAAAAAACTCCGCCAAGTACGGCAAATCCAACCAGCGTCTCTGTCTGATTTGGTTGGAACTCTGCTAAGAATGCTTCTCTTTCCTGCTCAGACATTCCCGAACCCTGAAGTAAGGTATGGATTCCCGGAAATTCTGTGACGAACTGTTCATATACCGCAAGTAAATATTGATAGGACGGGAAGAAGACTAAATAATTACCCGGTCGATTTTGAACTAAGGAATGGATCATGGATGCAATTGGCTCTTTTGTTCTCTCTCGGTCACGATATCTAGTCGAAAGCGGTTTGATAAAAATATCTGTCTGTTCTTCTTTAAATGGCGAAGGGATCGACAGGGTATAATCGTCCACATGCCCGCCTAGGACATCCTGGTAATAAGATATCGGCGATAGCGTGGCAGAAAAAAAGACTTTCGAACGATAGTTTTTCCCCATCTTCTGCAGCAATTTGGAAGGGTCGATGCAGAACAACTTTAGTGTCACATCATTTTTATTTTTCTCCCCATAGGTTACAAAGTGGTCATCAAGTAACTCAACTATTTTCAAAAACGCATTGACTTGAAAGTACAGATCCAGGAGGTTTTGCGCGTTCTCTTTTTGTAGATAAAGTTCAGCACCTTCATTAAATTGGGTTAACAACTCGACCAATTCTTCATCCACCTGCTCTAAAGTAAATTCACTCTGCTCTCCATGATTATTTTTCATAGAAATAAACCAAGCATTTATCTTAGAAGCACAATCATATATAACCTTATTGACAGTTTTAAATTCCTTTTTCAATTGGAGAAATGAATCTTTGTTTAAGGAGGCAGAGAACATTTCTCTCCCGCGATCAACCAGATTATGAGCTTCGTCGACTAATAAAAGTGTGGATTTCTTCTGATCCTCGAACAATCGTTTTAACGAAACGCGAGGGTCAAAAATATAATTATAATCACAAATGACAGCGTCAGCGACATAAGCAAGATCAATCGAGAATTCAAAAGGACAAATGGTATGCTTGCGGGCGTATTTCTCGATTACCTCACGATTCATAGAGGTTTCATTCGATACGATATCTAAAATCGCTTCATTTATTCGATCATAATAGCCATCAGCAAACTCACAATAATCCTTTTGACATTTCGTTTCATCCTTAAAACAAACCTTGTCCTTAGCCGTAATCGTAACGGACTTCATACATAGCCCGCAAGACCGCATTCGCTCTGCAGCCTCTTCTGCCGTTGTCCGGGTAATGGTCTTAGCTGTAAGATAAAAAATACGATTTAAATGCCCCTCCCCCATTGCTTTAACAGCAGGAAAAAACGTTGAAATCGTTTTGCCAATCCCAGTTGGTGCTTTTACAAACAAACTCTTTTCTTCTGATATCGTTTTATAAACACCGCCAGCTAGTTTCCTTTGTCCAGCACGGTAAGATTCAAACGGGAAAACAAGTTGTTTACTACTTTCATTCCGTGCTTCTCGGTGATCATAAAGTAATTTAGCATAAGGATAATAATTCTCTACTACCTCATGAGCAAAAACCTCTAAATCCTCAAATGTAAAACACTTTTTTAAATATCTCTTCTCATCACTTTCAACCTGTACATAGGTAAGCTGTACAAAAATCTCCTGAAGCTGATGATCCTTCGCATATATATAAGCGTACATTTTTGCTTGTGCCCAATGAACGGGAAGACCCTCTTCTCCAAGGTGTTCCAACGGCTGAGAGGTGGATTTAATCTCATCTATAATTACGACTCCATCACGGAATAATAAACCATCACACCTGCCGTCAATTGTAAATACGAGGTCTTTAAAAGACAGGTCAGCACGAAGATAAACTTCCTTTTGATCAGATTCTTGATATGTATGTTGGATTTTTTGGTGAATTCTGGTTCCATCTAACATCGTGGACTGTGCTCTAAACCTGGAATCAATACTGCCACTGCTATAAACATGTTCCACGAGGGTCCTAACCGCTATTTGAATGGTATTAGTCAAGAATCTCACCTTCTCCAAATAAGAATATATGTTTGAATAATATTATAACAGAATTCTTTTCTCACATAATCAATGATTAAAAAAATAGAGAACAAGAATCTACCTTGTTCTCTAATACTTATTATGAACGAATTTGACCTGTACCCTGCACAATTGCCTTTGAAGTAGTAATAGCCCTAAGCCCCATTGGTCCGCGTGCATGCAGTTTTTGTGTACTAATTCCAATTTCCGCTCCATAGCCAAATTGTTCTCCATCGGTAAAGCGTGTGGAGGCATTATGATAGACGACAGCTGCATCCACTGCCTGGAAAAATAACCGTACATTTTCATCGTTTTCACTGATTATCGCTTCCGAATGTTTTGTACTGTACTCGTCAATATGTTGAATGGCTTCCTTCACACTCTTAACTAATTTAACAGCTAAAATTGGTGCTAAAAATTCGTTCTGCCAGTCCTCTTCAACCGCTAGTTTTACAAATGGATATTGAGCAGCAAGCTCTTCATCCCCTCTAAGCTCCACTCCTTTTTCCTTTAAGGAATGAATGATTTCTGAGATATATGGCCAATCCTCATGAAGGAGAAGAGTTTCAGCCGTATTACATACTGAAGGACGGTGCAATTTTGCATTAATCGTAATATCAACCGCCATTGTTTTTTGTGCTGTATCATCAATAAATATATGACAATTCCCAACACCCGTTTCAAGTACAGGCACTGTCGCATTTTCAATAACAGATTGAATCAAACCCGCACCTCCGCGGGGAATCAGTACATCAAGATATTGATTTAGTTTAAACATTTGCGAAGCGGTTTCCCTGCTCGTATCCTCAAGCAGCTGAACGGCATCTGCTGGTATCTTACTTTCAGCTAAAGCCTCACGCATTACTTTAACAAGTGCCTTATTAGAATGAAGAGCCGAAGTACTTCCCCTTAGCAGAACCGCATTGCCCGCTTTTAAGCAAAGACTTCCTGCATCAACGGTTACATTCGGACGAGCTTCATACACCATTCCAATAACACCAAGCGGAACACGAACCGTATGAATCTGTAACCCATTCGGGCGCTCCCAAGCTTCTATGGTTTCCCCGATTGGATCTTCAAGTTCGATCAACTGGCGAATCGCTTCCACTATTTGTTCAATTCTTGCTTCGGTAAGCAATAACCGATCCAGCAAAGAAGGCGAAAATCCATTTTCCTTTCCTGCTTGAATATCTTTAGCATTTTCAGTAAGGATTAATTCTTTCTCTGTCAGTAATCGGTCAGCCATTTTTGCTAAGGCTTCATTTTTCTCTTCGGTAGAAAGAATAGCAAGTACCTTTGAGGCTAATCTTAGTTTTTTGGCCTTTTCTAGTAATTCACTCATTACAAAATTCACTCCTCTGGCAGAGAGACCCAGTTATTTCGATGAATCACTTCTGCACGTTTATTGATTGAAAAATTTTTCGTTTTCTCACCAGGTAAACCTTTGACCATTTGTAGATTTTTTGAAGAATAATAGATTTGTCCTTTGCCAATCAATTCACCTCTTTGATTGTGAACCTCGACAACATCCATCGCATTAAAATCACCAATAACATTTGTAACACCAACAGGCAGCAAACTTTTCCCATTTGTAAGAATTGCCTCTTCTGCCCCGTCATCAATCTCCACAATGCCAGCTGTATGAGAATGAAAAGCAATCCATTGCTTTTTCTTTTGCATTTGTGTCTGGAAAGAGCCTCCAATATAAGTTCCATCGCCTTTACCCTCTAAAATATTGGAAAGCTTATCCCTGCCCTGACCGGTCCCGACAAAGACACTAACGCCGAAGGAAAGTGCCTTTTTCGCTGCCAGCAGCTTCGATTTCATTCCGCCTGTTCCAACGGAAGAACCACTGCCTCCTGCTGCTTCAAGCAGGTCATCGTTAACCCTCGGAATGAAGTCATATTTCTTCGCATCCTTCATCACTTTTGGATTTCCATTATATAAGCCATTTACATCCGTTAAGATGATTAATGCATTCGCATGTAAAAACCCGCTTACAAGCGCTGACAGCATATCATTATCACCGAAGGTTAATTCCTCAATCGAAACAGAATCGTTTTCATTAATAATCGGAATAACGCCTCTTTGAAGAAGCTCCGATATGGTATTGTAAAGGTTATGAAACCGCTCAAGGCTGTAAAAATCTTCTCTAGTTAATAGAATTTGGGCTGGGACAATCCCGAACTCTTTAAATTGCAAATGATAATGCTGCATTAATAATCCCTGGCCGACTGCTGCCGCTGCCTGCTTTCCTGCTGTGGTTTTCGGGCGTGTCGGATACCCTAACGCCCCAAAGCCTGCTGCGACTGCTCCAGATGAGATCAGGATGACATCATGGCCTTGTTCTTTTATGCAGGCAAGTGCTTCTACATGATCACGGATTTTTTCTTCAGATATCGTACCTGAAGCTGTTGTTAACGAACTGCTTCCTATTTTTACAACCACAAGTTGTTTCTTCATCCTACTCTTACCCCTCTAAAAAAAATAAAAAAACGACTCTTCTGTCCTTATAAAAAGGACGGAAGAATCGTTTCCGCGGTACCACCTTCATTGATGCCCAAAAGCATCCACTTTGACTCCGTAACGAGGGAAAACGGCTTATGTTTTCATAAGCGGTGTGAATAGGGCAGGTTCAACCTCTTTCCCGTGAGAAACCTTACAGCCTGTGGGTTTCACTCTCTATCACGTTCCCAAGTTTACTAATCCCTTACCATTAACATTTTGTAATTTTATTTATTATCTATAGAAATGAGCAAAATGTCAAGAATGTTTTTTGAAAATTAAAATATTACATGAGTTCTTTAGTCTAAGTCATTTGTTACTAACTGTCCGATCAAATAATCGCATACCTTTTCCGAATTTAATCTAGCTGCGATATAGGGAGGCTGTAACCCTTTTCCTCTTCCTAGCTGGAAACCGAGCCAGAGAATATGCTCATCAATGACGACAAACGGGAACGAACATCCAGCCTCCTGCCATGAGTCGGGCTGTATTTCTGGAATGGGTTTCTCAGAAATAACGGTGAGTGTGGCGGACGGATTGCGATGAACTAAAACATTTGTCCATGACTCTGGCAAAACAATAGTTATTGGTAAGGAAATAACAATAGAAGAACGGGCATTTTCTATGTCCTTGAGAACCTTATCTAATTTTAGTGCATGGATCCACTTTAAATTAGGAAGCTGATTTTTTATCCAAGTGCCAATATCCTTTGTTCTTACACTTTGTTGATGTTTTTCTTGATGTTCAACAAGCTGTCTAATCGTTTTTCTATTGTAGACATGTTTGCGGATAAAAGCGATATTACAGACATGAATTAATTTTCCCTTTGTTCTTGTAATGGCTACATTAATGAGTCGTTCGCTATCTTTTCCAGTTAATAGCATTCCCGCCCGTTCCTGTGGATTGGAATCAACCGTATCAAAGATCATTACATCCCTTTCACTGCCCTGAAAGCGGTGAACGGTAGCTGAAACAATATCTGTAGATAATCGTTCTTTTTCATATAAATCCTGCAGCAGGAGATCCATTAAATTTGCTTGTGCCCGGTAGGGTGTTACATATCCAATGGAACGTGCACCGCCGAGATAGGATTCATGAATCAATTGAAAAGAAATCAGAGCCTGCCATAGATTTGATCTTGAATTAGAACTTTTTTCATTAATACAAAAAGCACCCATATAACTTGTATCTAAAAGGATCGCAGCCCTCCCTGGAAAAGGTGCATGATCAACGATTTTTTTTCTATTACTAAGTACACTTTCATGGTCACCTACAAGAGAATGATAAATGTATCGATTGGTAAAAGCAGAGATATCGGGATGCATCCTTCGCTGTTCTTTCAATAAAAATAAATGCGGATGGAGTTTACCCTCCTCTACCCAATCTGCCACACCTGCTCGATGAAAAATATCCTCTTTCAGCCATTCCGTGACGAGGGAGTCCCTAGAAGAAGCGATGGGCGGTAATTGTTTAAAATCTCCGCATATGATTACTCTTTTACCAAGTGAAGCCGCGAATGCTGCCTGTGGTACATAGGCCATACTTGCTTCATCCACAATAACAACATCAAATTCCTTACCATAAATAGCAGGGTCACTAGCTGCTTTGGCAAGCGTAGACCCAACGACAAGGGCATTCTTTACATACTCTATTTCTTTTTGACGTATTTTTTCAAGCACTCTTGCAATCTTTTTCTCAAGATCCAATAGCTGATTCGTATCTCTTTTACTAAAGGAACGGGCTATATCTTGTTTTAGGTTTTTTCTTTCTTCTATTAATGCTTCTTTATCTTCTACAAGACTATTTTCCTGTTTCTGTAAGAGCTGACTGATGGTAAGTGCTTCATCGCTATCTTCTCCCACCCCGGTATTAGATCCGTACCGAAGTACATCTCCTTCTTTGAAGCGGTCTTTCTTTTTAATAAATGCTGAAATTTCACTGATTAATACATCAACTGCCTGATTACTATGGGAAAGAATAAGTACCGTTTTTTCTTGAAAATATTTATTTGCAGCAACCCGTGCAAGGGTATAGGTTTTTCCAGTTCCAGGCGGTCCCCACACGAAGGTGACCGGGTTGTATTTTGAGCGCAGCACTAATTCATGAACATTGCTTTTAATCTTTTCTACGGGATGCTTTGCGGGCATCGAAGGGTTCATTAATCGGTTGACTCTTAAACGTTTCTGCTTGCTTTTGTTGACTTCATCTAACCGTTCGATGAGCTGTTCAAGCAGCTCCCAAGGATCGTGATAGATATAGGCTTCAGGGATTAAATCACCTAACGATTGCTCTAATTGAACAATGATCCCCTTCCCTTCAGAAGAAAGGGTCCGTCCTCCCTGCTTTACTCCGCCCCACATAACCGTGATGGAGGAACCAACTGGTATTTTTAATGAAAAGGCAGTGTCAAAATAATAGGTAAATGTGCCATCGTTAGATAACAGCCTGCCGTTTGTCACTCTATATTTGTTACTGCCGTATTTTTTTAAAAAAAGTATTTCATTTTGGAGCGCCTGCTGCCACTCTTTCAAATAAACTGTCTTCGTCATCGATTTCATCCTTTAAATTAAAAGCTATTTACCCTAAATGGTCAATTTACTATAGCATGTTTTATCCATAAAAATAAATCTATCGTGTAAAAAATCTCAATCTCTGGATTTAGTAAAATGTTATACATAGAATAATTTCGACGTTAAATTTTTTCTTTGCCTCCACCTGTTCGTTATAAAGTCAACAATTGATTCCCTTCGTTTTCAATTGAGTCTTTTTGCCTATTTTACGAAACAATCGTGCGTGTAATTTGTCATATTTAAAAAGATATCCTCGATAAAAAAATTGCTGTCAAGATGTGGTAAAGAAAGGAATTTTCAATCTGTAAAATGAATAGTTATTTAGTACCAGCCGAACAAGGTTGAATACTCAAAACAGGTTAAAATAAGGTCTTTATTTGTGGCTGGACACGAGGGTGAATGGGTGAAATCGTTTGATCCACCACAAGAGAGTCCGCCAACCCCTGAGCTCTTGAATCCAACCAATCCAGTCCCTGAGTTTGTTGCTGCAACTATACCAGGAGCTGTCATGAGTATCCCAAAAAACCAAAGAGTCCACCTTATGCACGGAAGAGACCTTGCGATGTGGGATGGCAGAAAACTTGGATTTTTTCTAATTGGAAATCCTGATGTTCCTGAGGCATCGGAAGGAACGTTTCCTGGTCCTACGATACGGGTGCCGCGCGGTGTAGTATTTCATAGTTATGTGGAAGCTCACGGTCAGCCTGCACACACTGTACATTGGCATGGAATCGAGCCTACTGCCATGAATGATGGTGTTGGACATACCTCCATGGAGTTGGGAGAATACACATATCAGTGGCAGCCTAATCATATCGGCAGTTATTTTTATCATTGCCATCGAAGCACGATTCAGCATTTCGACTTTGGTTTATATGATTTTCTGATTGTGGAACCGCCTGATGCCTATGATGCTAGTGATGGCAAAAATGTTGGCGGATATCCTCGTCGTACAGCAGCCAACCTAGCGAAATATCCAAATTTCCCTGGTTTTATTGGAGGCAACTTAGAGAGTGGTGATCCGCATGCCATGACCGTTCCTTATGATGTGGAAGCACTTTGGGTTATTGATGACATCGACTCCGTTTGGCGTGAGCAAGCAGATCATGTACATCAGACTTTCCCAAAGATGGGTGATGAACCGGGAGTCAATGATGATTTTCACGAAAATGACAGTGGAAGTTATGATTTCTTTGCCTTTCATGATTACAATCCTGATTACTTTGTCGTTACGGGGGTTAATTTCCCAGGACGCATTGGCAGTGCGGTATCTATCCGCCCTGGACTAACAGTTCAAGCTGGTTTAAATAGTGGTGTGGCTGGGATGCAGATTTCTATTAACGCTAAAAGAAATCAGACGATCCTTGTCCGTTTATTATGTGCAGCCTAAACAAAAATAAAGATTACCTTTCCGGTTGATGTCGTGGTTATCGCAGTCGATGGCCGGTCTCTCGGTGTACCGCCATTTGGCCGTTACAATGAACCTTTTACGATTCCAGCTGGAAAGCCGATTGAAATGTCGACTGCCCAGAGGATGGATGTGCTGATTAGGTCTAGCAGATCTTTAAGCTCATATGGTCAAATAGAATATAGACATCATTTGAGCGATGCCTTCCTCTTAAACGGAAGAATACCCATTGTGATAAAATAAATGAGCAGCAAAAGTCCTAAGTGTTTCCGGCACTTAGGACTTTTTTTATGCTTATTTAATTTTCTTTAAGCTGTCACTTACCGTCTTAATAATGAAATTGATATCTTCTTGGGTGATATTTAATGGAGGTGATAGGGTTAATACATTATTGTAGCCCGCTACAGTGGCTCCGTTTTTACCAATTAATAACCCTTCCTGCTTGCAGTTTGCAATCACTTGATTAACCAGGGTTACCTCCAAAGGTTCCTTTGTCTTCTTATCCTTCACTAATTCAATTCCTACCAATAAGCCTTTTCCACGTACATTGCCAACAAATGGATGGTCCTGAAGAAGATCACTTAATTCATTGACCACTAGTTTACCGAGGTCACGCGAGCGGTCAAAGAGATTTTCTTTTTCCATAATTTCTAGGTTTTTTAACGCCAGGGCACAAGCAGCTGGATTGCCGCCAAAGGTGTTCACATGGCGGAAATAATCATATTCTTCCGTTCCTTTAAAGGCTTCGTATATTTCTTTACGAACGGCTGTTGCGGATAACGGCAGGTACGCACTCGTTATCCCTTTCGCCATTGTGATAATGTCGGGCTTAACATCGTAATTCATAAAGCCAAAAGGTTTTCCAGTTCGCCCAAAGCCGCAAATTACTTCATCTACAATCAACAGAGCACCATGTTTTTCACAAACCTCTTTGGCTGCCTTCATGTATCCTTCAGGCGGCACTAGGATTCCCCCGCCCGTAATGATAGGCTCCATAATCATCGCAGCTATCGTTTCGCTTAGTTCCCACGTCATGGTCCGATCGATTTCTTTTACAGATGAAAGTTCCTTTGGATCACTTACATTAACATCATCCCGATAGGAATCTGGCGGAGAAACATGAATGAATCCTGGAGCGAGCGGCTCATATTTATATTTTCTTTGTGCTTGACCGGTTGCTGCTAGAGCCCCCATGGAATTTCCATGATAACCGCGGTAACGGGATACTATTTTGTAGCGATTCACATCCCCTTTTTGCTGATGATATTGACGGACGATTTTAAAAGCCGTTTCATTCGCCTCAGAACCGCTGTTTGAGAAAAAGATGACGTATTCATCGCCAAGCATCTCATTTAATTTTTCAGCCAGTTTGATAGCCGGAATATGGCTTTGAGTAAGTGGAAAATAAGCCATTTCCTTTAGCTGGTCATAAGCTGCCTCGGCAAGCTCTGTTCTTCCATAGCCGACATTCACGCACCATAATCCAGCCATTGCATCTAAATAGCGCTTTCCATCGGCATCGGTTACCCAAGAACCTTCTGCTTTCGTGGCAACTATGGTTGCATTGGGGTTATAAGGCTTCATGGAATGCCATAAATATTTATCATCCTGTGCAAGTAATTCTTCCTGCGGACGACCTGTTTGAACCATGCTCCGTCCCTCCTTTTTATGCTTCAAAACGGGATGTAATCATTTTTTTACGCGTATAGAAGTTCAAGCCGTCTTTCCCATTTACATGGAGATCACCATAGAAGGAATCCTTCCAGCCTGAAAATGGAAAGAATGCCATTGTTGCCGGAACACCAACGTTAATACCGAGCATACCCGCGTCAGCTTCTTCACGGAATTGCCGGATTGCCTTTGCATTATTTGTATAAATGGTGGCTCCATTTCCATATCTGGATTTTCGAATATATTCCAATCCCTCATCTAAATCTCTGGCACGGAGCAGGCTTAAAACGGGGGCGAAAATTTCATCCTTGGCAATGGTCATTTCAGGAGTAACATGATCGAAAATGGTTGGTCCTAAGAAATTCCCTTCTGGATGGTCACTCATTTCTTTGCGGCCATCGCGGATTAAGTCAGCACCTTCTACGATGCCTCTTTCAATGTAACCAAGAACCTTTTCGCGATGTTCTTTTCTAATGACAGGAGTTAATAATACCTCGTCATCCATTCCATTTCCGATGATCAACTCATCTGCTCTTTTAGCTAAGGCCTTAACGAATGGTTCATTGTCACCGACAACCACAACCGCACTGCATGCCATACAGCGCTGCCCCGCACTTCCAAACGTTGAAGAGATAATATGCTGTACCGCCTTATCCATATCGGCATCTGGCATGACAATATGATGATTTTTCGCTCCTGATAGGGCTTGAACTCTTTTTCCTTTCGCTGCTGCTCGTTCGTAAACATACTTTGCAACTGGCTGAGAACCAACAAAAGAGATCGCAGCAATATCTTCATGATCGAGTAATCCATTTACGACATCGTGTGCACCATGGACGACATTTAAGACTCCAGGAGGAGCTCCCGCTTCAGAGAACAACTCTGCTAGTCTATTAGCTAAAATCGGTGTCCGTTCGGACGGCTTTAACACAAAGGTATTTCCGCAGGCAATGGCTAAAGGAAACATCCAAAGCGGTACCATCATAGGAAAGTTAAACGGTGTGATGCCGCCAACCACCCCTAATGGATAGCGGAACATCTCCGAATCTATCTCTTCCGCAATACCTGATAATGTTTCACCCATCATCAAGGTAGGTGCTCCCGAGGCAAATTCTACACACTCAATCCCACGCTGAACCTCCCCATATGCCTCTTTAAATGCTTTACCATTTTCTTGGACGATCAATCTTGCTAATTCTTCATGGTTATCACTTAATAGACTATGATATTTAAAGAGTATTCTTGCTCGTTTTGGCACCGGGACCTTTTTCCACTTGTTAAACGCTTCCTTCGCAGCTGCAGCCGCCTCATTCACATCTTCTTTCGTCGAAACTGGAACTTTAGTGAGTAATTCATTTGTTGCAGGATTTGGGACATTTAGGGTCTGACTGCTGTTTGAACTTACCCAAACACCATTAATATAATTTTGTAGAACAGTTGTATCCTTTTTTGTTACGCTCATATATTCGCCTCCTAGTTAAATTAAAATCATATACATTCATTATCTCGTATAGTTGAAAGTTGTTCATTAGACATACTGTAAGATAACCCATGCATTTTCTTCCACATAATGAACACTACGTAATATTTTTCTTACTGTCCGCGAAATAGGGTGATAAATAATCTTTTACGAGCAGCATGAACTCGAATGCCACTCGTTTTTCATGGTCCATAAAATCCTTTCCAAGCAGATTCTCCAGTTTTTGGAGCCGGTGGTATAAGGTCTGCCTTACAATAAAAAGCTTATTAGCCGTTTCTTGCTTGGATCCGTTACATTCTAAATAAGTTTTTAATGTTTCTAACAGCTTGCCGTTATACTTTTTATCATGTTGAATGACTGGCTGCAGATATTCCATGACAAGTTCCTGTAAATCTACATGCTTACTGATTTGGGATATGAGGCGGTATAAATGTAAATCCTCATAAAAATACGTTTTCTCCTTGGACATTTCTTGTTGAATGCGGAGTGTTTCTTTTGCGGTTTGGCAGCTCATATGTATATCTGTTAATCGGTCAACAAACTTACCTGCTGCCATAAATATCTTTGCTGTACTCTTCTTTCTCAGAAACTCTGAATCTTCAATCGACTCGATTGCTTTTTTTATTCGATCCTTAACATTCTTATTCGGGCGATTATTTATTAAGATAAAAATGATCACATTTCTTTTTTCAACCAAAAATACAGCAAAGCCATTCTGTTCAAAAACAGACTGAAATAATAACTTAATATACGTTACATCTTGATTCGATTTCTCTTTAAATGAATGTAACTTGGCAAGTAAAACAAGGGCTTCAGTAGATTTTGGTTTTATCCCATGTTCCAATAAATATTCGTTTATACTGTCTAAAGGATGGTCCCCCTCTAACCAGCCTTGGAGCCACTCTAATTCCTCGACCCTCTTTTTTTCCTCATCATATAACGCCCTCAAGTCACTTATTTTCCTGTATTGTTTGTTTATAATAAAGGTATGAATATCCTGGGTAATTTCAACAAAGGGAACTTCTTTTTGAAAAATAATGATCGGAAACTTTTTTTGTTCCGCAATCTGGATGGCAGCTGCAGGGATTTCTGACAAATAAGTTCCCATTTCAATACAAAGACCTGCTGCATTTGTTTCTACTAGTTGATTGAGTATAGAAACAAACAGATCCTCATCCTCTTTCCATGCCACCCCTGTTGATAGGATAAGTTCATCTCCGTTTAAAAGATTTCGAATGTTTGTTACTTCGACAACGTGAACCCATTTTACTATCCGATTCAAACCTTCTTCCCCAGCTATCACGATCGCTTCTTCGAAGTGCTTCCGAGATAATATATCGGAAACCCTCAATGGTAAATGCTCCTTCATCCTATTTCTCCCAACTATCAATTTTCAAAAGAGGATTGGTTATAAGCACCAATCCCCTTTCTTCCTTCTCAACTCATCTTATGCCCAAATTCTGTTTAATAAGTAAGCTGGAAAAATACTTTCTTGCATTGGCAGTGCCAATAAGCAATGTTTCCTTTTCTTTACTCGCTGGGTGGTAAAACTCAACCGAAGCACCATCTAAGTGTTCATGGACGGCATTAATTCGAAAACCCTTTTGGATGAAAAAATCAAGCTTATCTCGTTCATTAAGATATTGTTGATAATCCGACATCGTATCCTCCTACAATTCAGAAATTTTCATTAATCAAATTTTAAACCAGCAGGTGCTTCCTCGATGACAGACTCAAATTCTTCTTCAATCACCCAATCACGTCCGACTGAGATTCCTAGATATTTTGCGTCACTTGGATCTTCAATTTCAGCTTGTTGATACTTCTTAAACCACCAGTATTTCGCCAGGACATAATAGATAGCAGCTCCAAGCAGGAAACCTACTAAAAATCCATATGCCGGGAGTAAATAGGAGACATAACCGCCAATAATCCAAGCAATAAAGCCTGCAAGATTCACACCGCCCCAATATCTAAATTGACCATGGTCTTCGTATAACTCCGGCACATTTACTCTTCTTTTACGGATTAAATAATAGTCCGCAAAGAGAATACCAACGATTGCTGACAATACGCCGCCAACGATTAAAAGAATAGGAATGATGACACCAAATAGCTCCCACGGCTGCACGATTGTACCCACTATTCCAGCGGTAATAACACCCGCCCAAAATGGAAACTTCGGTCCGCCTACATTAGAGAAAATCGTTGCAGCAGGAACAACATTCGCAGCAGTATTCGTTGACCACTGAGCTAATACGATCATCAACAGTAAAACGGCAAGGACCATTCCGCTGGCTGATTCTTGAAGTGCAACCACTGGGTCTGCATTTAATACCGCAATGTAAGAGACTGCACCAATGATGATCATGAAGGTTTGCGTTAATGGCATGGCAATAAGGTTTCCGATTAAAGAACTTTTGTTTCTCTTAAACCAGTTCTTTTCATTTACTGGAGCTTTCATGTAGCGAGAAATCGATGGAATATCGGCACTCAGTGTTGCCCAGAAGCCCATGTTACTAAAAATAACAACCATAAAAGCGGTAACCGCCGCACCGCCGGTAACTGGTGATTCTACCCAGCTCCAAACATCTCTTCCCGCAGCTTGGGCTTGGTCCGATAATGAGGAATACATCCAAATCGAGATTATGAGAATGATTGGCGCCGCTAAATCAGCAAATCTTTCAATCGATTTAATTCCTAAAGCGGTATTAATCAATTGGAAAATTGCAAAAATAATGAAGCAGATGAACCAATTATCAAATCCAGATAAAATATTTAAAATGCCGTTCATTGCTGTCGCACCGAAATAGGTATTAATCCCAAACCAAGCTGAAGCGGTAACTCCCCTTGTGATTGAAGGAATATGGGTTCCGATCGTCCCAAATGGAGCTCTCATGTATACAGGAAATGACAATCCATGCTCTATGCCGATATCAGCAATTAAGGAAATGAAAAATCCGATGGCGAGTGAACCGATAATGGTTGCAAGAATGACAAGCGGCAAGGAGAGACTTTGGACCCCTGCACCGCCAATCGCAAAGGTAGCGAGTACGACTACCATCCCTACCCACATAAATGAATATCCTAACTTTGTAACTTTTCTGTCTTTTTGTTGAATTGGTAATAAATCTGAAGACTTTAAGTGGCTTTTTTTCATATGAACACTCCTTTTCGGTTTTACTAAAGGCTGTGTTGATGGGGCCTGTTGATTTCCACTACAGGCACTTCGCTTTCCGCGGGCGTGCCGGGGAGCCTCCTCGGCGCTTAAGCGCCTGTGGGGTCTCCCCAGCCCCGTACTCCCGCAGGAGTCTTCGTGCCTTTCGCTCCAATCAACAGGGTGCAAATCAACAATTTGATCGAACACAGCCAAGATTAAAAGAATTTAAATATTCAAATTCAATCACCGACAACAACTGAGGTTATTTAGGGCAATTGCTTGCTGTATGGCAAGCAATTGCAGGAGTCGTTCAACAATGAATGGAGAAAGTAGTGTTCTCTTTAATGCTGTTAAATGGATAGGGTTTCGTTTTGGTTTACTGGTGCATTCACATTGTATTTGGCTCTCTTTAGATATTGGCCTGATCCTGGTTTGCCGACGAACTGCTTATCCCGCACGACGAACTCCCCTCGTGATAATACGGAAACCGGCTCACCCGTGACTTTCATGCCTTCAAAGGCATTGTAATCGACTGCCATATGGTGAGTTTCAGCAGAGATCACTCTTTCTGCTTGTGGATCAAAAATGACGATATCAGCGTCTGCCCCCACTGCAATCGTCCCTTTTTTCGGGAATAAGCCAAATAATTTAGCCGCTCGAGTAGAAGTTAAATCAACAAACTGATTTAGACTAATCCGTCCCTTCCTCACCCCCTCAGAAAATAAGATCGATAGTCGATCTTCAATAATCGGTCCGCCGTTTGGAATTTTTGTAAAATCATCTCTTCCTAAATCCTTCTGTCCTTTAAAATCAAAGGAGCATTGGTCAGATCCAAGCGTTTGCAGCTGTCCGCTCTTTAAGGCATTCCACAACACCTCTTGGTTCCATTTTTCTCGTAATGGAGGTGACCAAACATATTTTGCACCCTCAAAATTTGGTCTTTCTAAGTAACTTTGATCTAAAACTAAATATTGTGGACAAGTTTCACCCCAAACATCAAAACCCTTGCTGCGTGCTTCCGCGATTTTTTCAACTGCATCCGCGCAAGAAACGTGAACCACATATAATTGCGAGTTTGCCAGTCCGGTGAGTTTCGCTGCTCTTCCCGTCGCCTCCCCCTCTAGTTCAGGCGGTCTGGTCAGGGCGTGATAGATTGGATCTTTGTTTCCTTCTGCGATGGCCTTTTTCGTTAAATAATCAATGACATCCCCATTTTCAGCATGGACCATTACAAGCGCACCATTTTCTTTCGCTGTAACAAGGGTTCGGAAAAGCGTTTCATCATCCGCCTGGAAAACGTTTTTGTAGGCCATAAATACTTTGAAAGAGGTAATACCTTCTTCATTGATCACGTAAGGAAGTTCATTTAAGACATTCTCATTGATTTCCGCTATCATTAAATGGAAACCATAGTCGATTACCGCTTTTTCCTTCGATTTTGCATGCCAGGTCTGGATCGCATTTTTTAACGGTTCACCTTTATTCGTTAAACAAAAATCAATTATCGTTGTTGTTCCGCCAAAAGCTGCCGCCATCGTTCCCGTTTCAAAATCATCCTTTGTCACGGTTCCTCCAAAAGGCATATCTAAATGAGTATGGGGATCAATACCCCCAGGGATAACAAGACAGCCATTGGCGTCGATTATTTCTGCTCCCTGTGCTGTAAGATTTGTGCCAATCTGAGTTATTCTTCCGTCTTCAATTAATATTTCTGCTGTATAGGTATCTGAGGCTGTTACAATCGTTCCATTTTTTATCAATTTCTTCATACCATTTCTCCCTTCTTATTTGTGACTATTAATCTTACATTCTGCTGCAAGACTCAAGGCAGACTGTCTTTCATTCCAAGTCATCGGAGGCATTTCATTTGGTACTTCCACCATATCAATTGCTCCATCAACCGGGCAGACAATCGAGCAAAGATTACAGCCAACACAATCCTCTTCTCTAACCTTCAGGTACCCATTCCCATTTTCGTCTGTTAACCTATCAATACATTGATGAGAGGTATCCTCACAGGCAATATGGCACTTGTTACAATTGATGCACACATCGGTATTGATTTTTGCCACAATATTATAATTGAGATCTAAATTACCCCAATCCGAATATTTCGGGACGGATTTACCAATGATTTCGCTGACAGATTTAATCCCCTTGCCATCTAAATAATGATTAAGTCCTTCAATCATATCTTCAACAATACGGAATCCATGATGCATAGCAGCGGTACAAATTTGCACACCCGTTGCGCCCATTAACATAAATTCAACGGCATCCTGCCAGTTCGAGATTCCGCCAATACCTGAAATAGGAACATTAATAGTTGCATGTCGTGCACACTCTGCCACCATATTTAAAGCAATCGGTTTTACGGCAGGACCACAGTAACCGCCATGCGCACCCTTCCCAGCAACATGTGGAATCGTATTCCATGTATCAAGGTCTACTCCCATTAAACTATTTATGGTGTTAATCATACTGATAGCGTCGGCTCCGCCATTACAAGCCGCTTCAGCAGTAGCTGTAATATCCGTGATGTTCGGTGTTAATTTTACGATAACAGGCGTTTTTGCCACTTCTTTTACCCAATAGGTCTGACGTTCAACTAGTGCTGGTACTTGCCCGGATGCAGCCCCCATTCCTCGTTCAGCCATTCCATGCGGGCAGCCAAAGTTTAATTCCAAACCATCGACCCCAACATCCTCAACACGTTTAACCAGTTCATGCCACTTCTCTTGTTTTGGCTCCATCATTAAGGATGCAATAATTGCATGGTTTGGAAATCTCTTTTTCGTTTCATAGATTTCCTTCAAATTTACATCTAATGGCCGGTCCGTTATTAATTCAATATTATTGAACCCAGCAACCCGCTGTCCGTTAAAACTTATCGCCGCAAACCTAGAGGTAACATTTAAGATGGGGTCACCTAATGTCTTCCATACGGCACCGCCCCACCCCGCTTCAAAGGCTCGCTGAACCTGATACCCTGAATTAGTTGGAGGTGCAGAAGCTAACCAAAATGGGTTAGGAGATTTTATTCCTGCAAGATTAATACTTAAATCAGCCAAATGAATTCACCCCTTTGTTATAGAAACATGCTTTATTATCAGAAAGCGCTTACATAATTATATCCTTAGGAATGTTAAATTAATGTGCAGTTCCAACTGCTGTAAATTGTTTATGAATGCTATAGGCTGCCAGTTTCCCTTGCTGTGCAGCGGTAACCACCATGGCATCGCCATTGCCTTTTCCAAAAACAACATCACCACATGCATATATTTTGGGATTGGAAGTTTGATAGGTTTCTTTATTTACCTTTACTACACCACTATCATGCTGTAGTTCTAGTGCCTTAATAAGTTCCAAATGCCTTGTTTGTCCGATCGCTTTGATAACCGCTTCAACCGGTATAACATATTCTGATCCTTCAACGGAATTAGGTCTTCTGCGGCCGTCCTGATCAGGCTCACCAAGATTCATTTTGATACATTCAATCCCGGTTACCTTTCCATGTTCATCTCCAATAATTCTCTTAGGTGCGGTTAACCAGCGGAATTCGACACCATCTTGTTTGGCAAATTCATATTCAAAATCATAGGCCGTCATTTCTTCTTCTGTTCGACGGTATAAAATTTTTACATTTTCTGCACCTAATCGTACTGAACAGGTGGCACCATCAATGGCCGTATTTCCTGCACCGATCACAACGGCACGCTTCCCAACAAAATCCTTTGATAATCTTCCGCTTTTAGTTTCCTTTACAAACTCAATCGCATCATAGACTCCCTCGAGGTCTTCACCTTCGATACCTAAATGAGGAACATGTGACATGCCAACCGCTAAAACAATACAATCAAAATCTTTAAGTAAATTCTTTACGGACACATCTTTACCAACCCGTGTATTGGTTTTGATTGTTACATTAAGCTTTTCAACCTGTTCCACTTCCCAGTACGAGATAGATTGTGGAAGACGGAAAGAGACAATTCCGTAGGTATTTAACCCGCCCGCTTTTTCTGCGGCTTCAAATATCGTCACTTTATATCCAAATCGTGCTAGTTCTCTGGCAGCAGAAAGTCCAGCCGGTCCCGCGCCCACTACAGCAACAGATTTACCATTTGGTTTTCCAGGCTCAAACAGCGTTTGTTCATTTTTGATGGCCCAATCGGTAGCATATCGCTGCAGGTTTCCAATCATAATTGGTTTTGTGGAATGATTTAAGACACAAGCACCTTCACACAGCTCCTCTGTTGGACACACTCTAGAACAGCTTGCACCAACTGGATTGGAGGTCATAATGGTTTTCGCAGAGCCAAGTAAATTTCCTGAGGCAATTTTTTTTATAAAAGTTGGGATATCGATGCCTGTGGGGCATGCCTTAATACAAGGGGCATCATAGCAATAAAGGCAGCGATTGGATTCTTCCAACGCTTCTTGATTGGTAAGTGCACGTTCTACTTCTTGGAAGTTACGTTCTAGATTGATCGTGGAGATTCGCTGTATTTTTTCCAATAAAAAGCCCTCCTTTTTAAAAGTGATTTTACTGAAAATTCTGCATCTATTTTTAATTTTACAGACCACAAAAGTGCATTTCATTATACAACCTGTAAAATGATGCTCGTATTCTACTATCCAATATGTAACCCGATGTATTAAAACATGAAATGTGATCCTTATTAGCAGATGATGTTTTGAAGGGAAATTGCGTTGAATAAAGTAGTTGATAAATGAGAGTTATTCTTGTACCAATGTTAATCTTTTACCAATTTATCACATGTGAACAAAAAATTTTGTAAAATTACATCGAACCTATTAATGAAGATTATAAAAAAAATAATAGGCATCCTTTACGAAAGAACCAAGGTTTTCACATAAAAAATAGGGCTAAATTAAAAATCAATGACAGTTTATCTAACAAATAAGTTCTCGACATTCTTAAATTAATTGCCGAATGATAACGACAAACAAAAAAGTGCACCTATTTGGTACACTTTCGATTAATATTATTGATTACCTTTTTTTACCCATTCAGCAACTTGAACGGTACGCTTTGCTTGGTGTTTGACGGTAGCTTGTACATCCTCAATCATTTTACCGTCTTGTCCAACTGTAACACTGGTTCCGTATGGGTTGCCTCCTGATGAGAAAATAACAGGATCTGTATAACCAGGTGCTGCAACAATCGCACCCCAATGATACATAGATGTATAAAGAGATAGAATCGTTGCTTCTTGTCCGCCATGAGCGTTTTGTGCAGAAGACATCGCGCTGACTACTTTATTAACCAGTTTCCCGTGGAACCATAATCCCCCTGTTGTATCTAAAAATTGCTTCATTTGGGCAGGCATATTTCCAAAGCGAGTTGGAACACTGAAAATGATGGCATCTGCCCACTCTAAATCATCATGTTTTACCTCAGGTACATGCTTTGTCGCTTCTACATGTGCCTTCCAGCCTTCATTTTCATCAATTACATTCTGAGGAGCAAGCTCAGGTACCTTTAATACTCTTACTTCTGCACCTGCTTCTTTCGCCCCCTCTTCAGCCCATTTTGCTAATTGGTAGTTCGTGCCGCCCATACTATAGTAAACGACAGCTAATTTTACATTTGTCATTGGCTCTGTCTCCTTATCCGGTTGGTTTCCAAATAATCTGCTTAAAAAACCCATTTAATACCACCTCTATGATTGTTGGTGACATTAAATTTTCCCCGATAAGAAATTAAAATATTCGTTTGCTTAAAGCTTTTTCCATTCTGAAAACCCAATCATTGAATCAATTTCATGTGAGAGATAGACATGGTGTCCTTTTTTATTTGATTGAGCCATCACTGCCATCGCAGCAGCAACTTTTCTTGCTTGTATCCCTCGGTATGGACGCAGGGGACCTATCATGATTTTGTTCAACACACCGCTGGCTTTTTCGGCTAGTTTCTCTCCTAACCGGAACTCTTCCCGCTTTCCTAACAATAATGAAGGTCTGAAAATATGCAGAGAAGGTATGTTTAAATTAGCCAGTGTTTCCTCTACCTCCTCTTTTACCCGGCTGTAAAAAAATAATGACTTACTGTCTGCCCCCATAGAACTGACTATGAGAAACTTTTCAGCACCGTTTTCCTTTGCTTTTTTTGCAGCCTCAATAGGATATTCATAATCTACTTTACGAAAAGCCTCTTTTGTCTTTGCCACTTTTATCGTTGTCCCTAGGCAGCAGAAAACATCTGTTACTTGAAATAACTCATGGTATTGATGTAGTTTATCGAAATCAACGATATGTACTTCACATACTTTAGATTCTACTTCAATCGGTCTGCGAACCAATAAATGCACTTTTTGATAGTGCCCATTTTCACTAAGTATTTGGACTAATTCTTTTCCGATTAGACCTGTAGCTCCGAGCACAAGTGCCGTTTTTTTTGTTAGACCCATATTCAGCTAGCCCCTCTCAACATTAAGCAATCACGTAAGAAAATTATACCATGCACAAAAGGTTCAAATAAAAAGTAGAAAAGAAAATGTTTTTTTACAATAAATGATATATCATTTTTATGTAGCCAACATAAAGGAGAGCGAACGATGAAATATGAATGGAGAAAAAAAGAGAAAGATTTGTATTTGCCTGCTGCGCACCCAGCTAAAATTGCAGTGCCTCCGATCCATTACTTCACATTAAAAGGGAAAGGAAATCCTAACAGCGAAGCATTTACGGAATGTGTGGAGGCCCTATATGCTTTATCATATGCGATCAGGATGCTTCCAAAGAAAGGTATCACTCCGGAGGGATATTATGAATATACGGTTTTTCCATTAGAAGGAGTCTGGGACTTGGATGAAGAAGGGAGACAATTAGAAAAGCTGGACAAAGACAGACTCGTTTATAAGCTGATGATTCGCCAGCCAGAGTTTGTTACAGCGGAACTCTTTTCATTTGCCAAGGAAGTAAGTGCGAAAAAGGTATCAGATGTACTGTTACGGTCCGTTAAATTTGAAACTATTGAAGAGGGATTGTGTGTCCAATGTATGCACATGGGGGATTACGATAGTGAACCGGTAACTTTTTCAAAAATGGATGATTTTTGTGCTGCCAATCACCTGACTCGAATCGACAAAAGACATCGGGAAATCTACATAAGTGATCCAAGAAAGTCGGACCCCGCAAAATTAAAAACAGTACTTAGATATAAGATAAAATAACACTTGGATCTTATACTAAAAGATCAGACAAACCTAAGTATTCCATTATTTCAGTATTACTTGGGCACAATGATATAACTCTCAAAAACTCTCCCTCCCTTACTATCATGCTTAACGCAGATACAAACAAACAACCAGCGTATTTCAGCTGGTTGTTTGTTTAACGGTATGTACTAAAGCAGATAAAAACTGGTGAATTAATTGAAGGGACTCATGGATGGATAGATTTTCTCGATATGCATCTACGTAATTTAAGGCAAAGTTCAAATCCCATAAACCATCGTCATGGCTAAACATTAAATCAAATTTTGCTTCATCACCCTGTAAAGAGTGATTAAGCTGTTCCTTTAACATTTTTTCAAACTTCTTTTGAAGCTTTAAACCCAGCATGACATCATAGGTTCCGAAGACATCATCTACCTCGATCGACACACCTTCGACACCGATTTCTTCAAACAAAGCTGACTCTACATAAATAAATTCACGTTTATGTTCTTTTAAATATGTAATTGGTTTGGTTAAAAAACTCGCTGATTCATTAGCAATCATCGTTTCTGTTTCCTTGCTGCAGCGTTCAATATAGGCTTCATTAAAACTTGAGTTTAATTTGATTTCCATTTTAAAACCTCCTATTTAGACAATCCCACTTTTACTATAGAGTTATGTCAAATAAAAAAGCAAATTTTAATAAAAAAAACGCCTAAACTCACTAAGAGTATAGACGTTTAGATTCGTATTAATTTTCTGCTAGTTTATTATTTACTACTTTTTTTCCAACAGGTTTTTCTTCTAAATTATCTTCTGCTTGCTTCACACGTTTCATGAAGAAGGCAAGGACCAGCGCAACCAAGGCAATAAAGACTGATACGAAAAATGCAAAATTAATACCGTCTAATGTTGCGCTCATCATAATTTGCTGCTGCATTTGAGCTAAAGCTTCTTGTGTTGGCTGTTCAGTCAAGTTTGCCATTGCTGCTTCACCGAGCTCTTTTGCCTTTGATTCTGCACGGTTTGACATCACGGTGACCAATAAGGCAGTTCCGATTGCTCCAGAAACCTGCTGAAGCGTGTTATTCATGGCAGTGCCATGTGGATAGAAACGTGCAGGTAATTGGTTTAAGCCATTCGTAGAAACAGGCATCATTACCATGGACATCCCTAACATTCGGACTGAGAATAAAAGCAGCAATTGAGTATACGTTGTTTCGAGCGTTAATTGGCTAAAGAGATAACTAGTTATCACGGTGATCACTAAGCCAATTATTGCTAAAAGGCGTCCGCCAAATTTGTCGAATAGTTTACCTGTAACGGGTGACATAAGTGCCATAATGATTGCTCCCGGAAGCATCATTAGGCCTGCATCAAATGGAGATATGCCGCGTACCGTTTGAACATAAATCGGCAGCAACAGCATCCCTGAAAACATTGCCATTGTTAATACCATTGAAATAACAGATGATAAAGCAAACATCGGATACTTAAAGATTCTATAATTAAGCATCGGCTTATCTTGTTTAAGTTGACGTATGATGGAAATAAGCAATGATATAGCACCAATAGCAATCGTCAAATAAACCTGTGGACTATCCCAGCCTTGCTTTCCTGCTGAACTGAAACCATAAAGCATGCCCCCAAAGCCCACGCTTGTAAGGAATACAGATATGAAATCAAGTCGAATATCAACTTTTTCTTTTTTATCTTTTAATAAGAAGAAACCGATTAATAGAACAACCGAAGCAATTGGTGTAACAAAGTGGAAAAGCATTCTCCAGTCATAATGCTCAATTAACCAGCCAGATAATGTGGGTCCAATTGCCGGTGCCCCCATTAAAACTAATCCAAAAATCCCCATTGCTGCTCCTCTTTTTTCAATTGGGAAGCTTACTAGCATAACATTCATTAATAACGGCATTAGGATCGCAGAACCTGCCGCCTGGGTCATCCTGCCTGCTAATAAAATCGGGAACACATGAGCAAACCCAGCAAGAATAGTTCCAGCCGTAAACAAGCCCATCGCCACTAAAAATAGATTTCGTACAGAATATTTTTGAATCAAAAATGCGGTTGTAGGAATTAATACCCCGTTTACTAACATAAAGCCTGTGGTTAACCATTGGACAGTTGACGCCTCAACTTCCAAATCAGCCATGATAGATGGAAGTGCTATGTTTAGTAAAGTATTGTTTAAAAAAGCAATAAAAGCCCCAATCATTAGGATTGAGATAATCCCGTATGGGGGACGTTTCGTTTCATTTTTTACGTGTTCCATGTTCTATACCCCCTGTGTAAACTCTTTGTACATTTTTTTATACCACTGTTTCACGCTTTATTAATAATATACCGATAGTTCATTTTTTGCAATCAAAAAACACCTAAAAATTATAGATTTGTAAAGCCCAGAATTATCATGTAGTATATTTTTATACAGGTAGTATACTTTGAATGATAGGTGATAAAATGAATGATCGAAAACAGCATGTCATTAATAAGGCCCATCAATTATTTATTGAAAAGGGTTTCCAAGCGACATCGATTCAGGATATTTTAGATTTTAGCGGTATCTCAAAAGGAACCTTTTATAAATATTTCTCATCAAAGAGTGAGCTATTAATTGCTATTTATAAAACAATCTATAAGCAGCTCCAAAAGGAGCGAAACGATTTATTAATTGGGAAAAGCCCTTCAGATATCGAGGTCTTTATTAGACAACTAGAACTGCAAATGATCTCTAATAAAAAAAATAAGTTAATTGCTTTATATGAAGAAGTCACTTCCACAAATGACGCAGATTTAAAGCAATTTATCCGAATCGCACGATTACGTTCACTAAGATGGATGGTTAGCAGATTTATCGATATCTTTGGTGAAAAAAATAAACCTTATTTATTAGATTGTGCCATTATGTTTCAGGGGCTCCTGCAGAACAATCTCCAATACAATCGCTTGGCAACCGATTCAAATGAGAAAATTAGTAATGTTGTCAGATATAGTGTGAATCGTTTAGTTAATATGGTTAACGAAGTAGCGGAAGCCGATGAACAATTGCACGACCCTGAGCTTTTAGAAAAATGGCTGCCTGGGCTTCAGAAGAATAATCATGATTTAATCGTTCAATTTTACAAAATCGTCAGTGCTATGAGAAATTGCATCTCAAAACACTTTCAAGATAAAAATGACCAGGAAAAATATCACGAACTGATAGATTTTATCCAAGAAGAAATCATGCATACTCGTGCACCAAGAAAATTCCTAATCGAAAGCACCCTCCAAACATTGCAAAATAACCCAGCAGGTGCCTGGGAAAAAGAGTTACTACAGCTTAACGAAATCATAACTGCCTTCTTTCAACAATTGGAGGAAACTGAAGAAGAACACTAAAATAGACATTTTGCTGATGAGAATTTTATCGACTGAGCGTTTGCCCATGCATTTCTAGGTAGTTTTACGTAATATAGTAAAAACAATGGATTGTTTTACTATTTTGAGGAGGAGCAGCTGCTTACTGCTTTTTAAAGCTACTGGAGGTGCAAAACAATGGGAGATTTCATGCCAGATAAGAATGAAAGAAGATCAATATTTGATTCTTTCAAGTTCTGGGGTCATAGACCTGAGCACAGGGATTCTCTAAGCGCAGATATTGAAAATAGCCCGACAATCACGATCGAAGACGTGGCAACCGATAAGACTATCGAAGACGTTGCAGCCGATGTTACCCCGAAAGAAAAACGGGATGAATCAAATCCTGGCAGCGTAAAACTATATGAAACAATAAGTGGTAATTTCATTATCACAAGAGGCTGGGATGGAAATAATATGCTGGTATATAAAATGCGGAGGAGAAATTACTAGCAAGGATGGAGCATAAAAACTCCATCCTTTTTGTTTTTATGTATATTCTACTTAGGTTCTACGTGAACATGTACGTCATAAACCTTATGTGTCCTCATTAACTCATCTTCCACTGTTGTGGCAATATCATGAGCCTCTTTCACATCTAATGTGGAATTAACGAGTATGACGACGTCCACGACTATGTTGTTCCCGTAGTTTCTTGCTTTAATTTCTTTTACACCTTTGACGCCCTTACATTGATGGATGGTATCTTTATATATATCCATTTGCTTTTCGTCAAATCCATCCGTTAAATAGAGAGATGCTTCTTTAAAAATATCCCATGCTGTTTTACAAATGAGGAGTCCAACAAGTACTGCTGCTAAAGGATCAAGCCAAGGGAGTCCAAACTGTGCACCCATGATACCGATAAAAGTACCTACACTTACCCAGGCATCAGAGAGATTATCCTTTGCTGCCGCCATGACAGATTGACTGTTAATTTCTGTTGCGAGTTTTTTATTATACCGGTAAACCCAGTACATCACGAACGCACAAAAAAGCCCCGTCCAGGCCGAGATAACATCTGGAGATTCTTTTTGTACGTAAAAAATACTAACGATCGCTTCGTATGTAACCTTGAGACCCACTGCTGCCATAATAAAGGAGGCGACCATGGAAGCTACGGTTTCTGCTTTCCAGTGTCCATAAGGATGATCATCATCCGCCGGCCTTTGGGATAATTTTAGACCTATAAGAACTGCCACTGATGCAATGATATCTGTTACATTATTTAAACCGTCTGCTTTCAATGCCTCAGAATTTGCTATATATCCAACTGCTAGTTTTAAAGCTGACAAACAAATATAGGCAATAATACTTACGATAGCTCCGCGCTCTCCTCTTTTTAAATCCAAAAATCCTTGTTCTTCTAACATTTTCATCACCCACTTCTTATCTCATCTATATTATTGAACAAAAACATCTAGTGGGTCTAGAGAAACCTTTTTCCCCTGCTCGAACTTTATAACAAGCACGAAAAAGTTTTGGCTTTGGTAAAAACAACAGTTAGCTTAACCTTGAAATTAAGCTGACAGTTAAGTATTCTAAGAACATATTGAACGAATTTAAGGATGTGTTTAACCTGCGATTAAATAAATTTATTTCCGAGTCTGGAAAAACATCTAGGCGCGGAGCGGATAAATGGATAGAAGAAGGTAGAGTTACGATTAACGGAAAAGTTGCTAAGGTTGGAAGTCAGGTTGAGCCTGGAGATGTGGTTCGTGTTAACGGTGAAACCATTAGGGTCGCCAAAAATTATGTTTATATTGCCCTTAATAAACCCGTTGGGATTACAAGCACAACGGAAAGACATATCAAAGGTAATATCATCGATTTAGTGAACCACCCTCTTCGAATTTTTAACATAGGCAGACTAGATAAAGATTCAGACGGGTTAATCCTGTTAACGAATGACGGAGATATCGTCAACGAAATACTGCGGGCGGAGAATAAGCATGAAAAAGAATATATTGTAACCGTAGATAAGCCGATTACTTCGGAGTTTTTAAAAAAGATGTCTGAAGGCGTTAAAATTCTAGATACGATAACCCTCCCATGTAAAGTGGAACAGCTGTCAAAGTATGTTTTTAAGATTATTTTAACGCAAGGGCTGAATCGGCAAATTCGACGGATGTGCTCTGCTCTCGGATATTCCGTTGTCCGCCTTCAGCGAATTCGGATTATGAATATCCACTTAGGAAACCTCCCTGTTGGCCAATGGAGAGATTTAACGAAAAAGGAAAAGCAGCAATTATTTAGTGATCTCAATTATGAACCTAGAGAATGGTGAAAAGAATGAGTCGAAACGTAAACAGTTCGACTCATTTTTTATTTGCTTTAATATTCAAATAATATATGATATTACTTAGGAACACGAAGGTTTAGAGGAGGAGAAAATAAATGGAAAAGACAGTAGAAAAACGGCTTACCCGCTCAGAAATTCCAGATGACTTAACATGGAATCTTGATGATTTATTTGTGTCAGATCAGGCATGGGAAGCCGACCTTGCTCTGATTGAAAATGATACCGCAAAGATTGAGGGCTTTAAAGGTAATTTACATACAAGTTCAAAAGAGTTAGCAGCATGCTTAATCGCTCAAGAACAACTATTAATGAAAATGGTCAAAGCAGCAACCTATGCAAGCTTAAAGCAATCCGCTGATGGGACTGATCCTGTTAATCAAGCTAATTCAGCCAAACTAGCTGCACTACGAACAAAAATGACTGCTGCATTATCATTCATTGCTTCTGAAATCCTTTCACTTGAAGAAGGAACGATTGAAAAATATCTTCAAGAGAACTCAGAACTTCAACCTTTCAGAAAGGATTTACTCGAGCTGCTTGAAACAAAAAAACATAGACTTTCACCAGAAACAGAAGAAGTATTAGCCGCTTTGGGTGAGGTTCATGGTGCCCCTTATACCGTTTATAACATGGCTAAATTAGCAGACATGGACTTTGCCCCTATTACGGATAGTAAAGGAAATGAATTACCTGTTTCTTTTGCTTTATTTGAAAATCGCTATGAGTTTTCTGCAAATACAGAAACACGCAGAAAAGCATATGACTCTTTCGTTTCAACGCTTAAACAATATAAAAACACAATTGCAGCAGCCTATTCTGCTGAAGTAAAAAAGCAAGTAACCCTTTCTCGATTAAGAAACTATCAGTCCGTTGAACAAATGCTTCTAGAACCACAGCAAGTAACCCTTGAAATGTACAACAATCAAATAGATATTATCTTTAAAGAGCTCGCCCCTCACATGCGCCGGTTTGCTGAACTTAAGAAAAAAGCATTAGGTCTTGATGTCATGAAGTTTTGTGATTTGAAAGCACCATTGGATCCTGATTTTAATCCAGAAACAACCTACCAAGAAGCAAGTCAACTTATCCTGGAATCATTGAAGGTAATGGGACCTGAGTATAGTGAAATTATTGAAAAAGGCTTTAAAGAGCGGTGGGTTGATCTTGCCGATAATATCGGAAAATCGACAGGTGCCTTCTGTTCCAGCCCTTATGGTGCACACCCATACATTTTAGTTACATGGCAGGATAATATGCGCGGCTGCTTCACCCTTGCACATGAATTCGGTCACGCTGGCCATTTTTATTTAGCAAACAAAAATCAAAGAATCATGAATGTTAGACCTTCCTTATATTTTATTGAAGCTCCATCAACTATGAATGAGCTTTTATTAGGGCAGCACCTATTAGCAAATAATGAAGACAAGGAAATGCGCCGCTGGGTAGTGCTTCAGCTGCTAGGAACGTACTATCATAATTTTGTCACTCATCTACTGGAAGCTGAATATCAACGCAGAGTGTATGCGTTAGCAGAAGGCGGAAAAGCCCTTACTGCTAATACTTTATCTGAAGTGACCAGAGCTGTACTAACAGAATTCTGGGGAGATAAGGTGGAAATCGATGAAGGTGCAAGCCTGACTTGGATGCGCCAGCCTCATTACTACATGGGCTTATATCCTTACACTTATTCCGCTGGATTGACAGCCTCTACTGCAGTGGCAAAATTGATTCAGGAACAAGGTCAGCCAGTTGTTAACCGATGGCTGGAAGTTCTGCGTGCCGGTGGAACCATGAAACCACTTGAGCTTTTGAAACATGCCGGTGTGGATATGTCGACTCCAGAGCCAGTCAGAAAAGCAGTAGCTTATGTCGGTTCACTAATTGATGAATTAGAAAAATCATACGAGTAAAAAGTGCCAGGCACCGCTCATATTAAATGGTGCCTGGCACTCTTTTATTCAATAAATCTAGCCACATCTTTGCCACAATTTTTACATTTCCCTTTTAGAACAATCCCGGGAGGTGAATCTTTGACGTCATAGTTTACAATTTGTACAACTTCGCTGCAATTACTACACCAAACATTTTGTTCGAGGTCTTTGCGTATTGCTGCTGGAATGGCAAGCCATTTTTTATTAGCAGAAAAAGAAACTACCTCATCGTTTGCTTTTTTAAGCAATCTGCTCCCCCACTTTTTAAAATTTTTCTTTTATTATCCCTAATAAGTATTGCCCTGAATTATGTTTTAAATCGGACCATCATCTTTTAAATGTAATGAAGTCAACATTAATAGGTTCTAGGTCTGATGCTCTTAGAAGTTGATTGATTTGTCCTCGATGGTACTGACCATGAAGAGCAACATGGGTTAAGATATCCCTTATGGAATCCTGAAACTCTGTACCCTTACTATTTTTGTAAGAGACTAGTTGATCTAAATCGATATTGGATAACATTGAAAGGAATTCAGCATAGTTATGATGATTTTGATTAACCATTTCTACACAGGATTCTAAACTTACCTCTGCCCAGATCGGTAAATGAGAACTATCTGCACCTTTTAATCTAGTATACCAAACGTTTTCCGCATGAAGGGTATGGGAGAAGAGATTATTTGCCTGCTTGTTCTCTTCACTGTTTTGTAAGGTTTCTAGAATTCGTTGATTAGCCCAATGTAAATGCTTAAACATAGATTGGATTGTTTCCAAGTAAGCCACCATCCTTTTATATTAAATTATCCTTACTCATGATCAAATACAGCACTTAATGGTACGTGGTCACTTAACGTAATATTTCAAAGCTAAATAACGAAATTCAAATGGTATTCACCCCTAATAATATGGTTTGCATATCGAACAAATTAAGTTCCTATTACTATTATAAATAGTTTTATAAGAAAAAAACCAAATTTTCCCTAAATTTATACTACTAGGTTAATAACAGCATTTCTTTTAAAGCTTCGTGTATTGATTTAACTTCATTTAGTTTTTAGATCGTAATAAAAAATGTAATATTAGTAATCATTTTCTTGAATGTAAAATGCATATTAAGTCCGTCTTTTTACAATCCCTCAATGGTTAAGAAAGGGATTTCTGGGGATTACAGAATTGTCTAATAGCATAGGAATGCTGGTGTTTACCGCCTGTATTACCCGTCTTGGTACAGTGGCTATTGCGGCCAATGAAATTGCTTTAAATATCCTGTCCTTCGGTTTTATGCCGGCAAATGGTTTCGGGGCGGCTTCTACTGTTGGAATTGGTCAAGCGATTGGAAAAGGCAGACCGCTGGAAGCGAAGAAGTTCGGGTTGGTGACGGTTTATCTTGGATTGGGGTTCATGGTGCTGTTTTGGGGCTAACATCATTTTTGCGGGTGGCCTTAGGGGAGTAGGAGATACCACCTTCCTTTCTCGGGCAGCCTTGGTACTAAACTGGGTTTTCTTCATTCCTTGTACCATTCTATTAACACAGGTTTTTGATTTAGGACAGACAGGTGCGTGGATCGCTTTTTCTAGCTTAATTGTTCTTCAAGGGTTAACCAATGCTTTAAGGTATATCATTTACAAATGGACCTCAGCCCAAAGTAAAAATGTACCAATATCAGAGGTAACATCGGTTCATGTTTAAATAAGAAGGATCTTAATGAATGTATAATGATGAATTTAGAATTGGGGCCAATTTGATTATGAATTGGCATTTCTTTTGCTTTTAGCACTCCCCTTTAGCCCATGTTATGGTAAGTACTTATAATGCCCTTGTTCTTAAAAGCTCCACAACTCCAGTATGTTTGGTTTAATTAAATTTTCAGCAACAAAAAAACCCTTCTGTGAGACAGTTTACCACTGTCCCACAATAGAGATAATTTATAGTTTACTAATCCTCTATTTTGATATTCTGGTTTATTTCTTTTAGAATGAGGTTCGAAATAGACTGGCAATGGTGCATGACGGTATCTACGACTACATCGGAAGCATACTCCATAAAGTGGATCATAAAGTCTTTGTTATTTGGCTGAAGGAAAGTGCCAATAAAATCAATTAGCAGATCGTTTACTAGCCTGATATTGCAATAAACCAATTCAGCATGTGCAACTTGTTCTTCTTTAGTGGAACCTTTGTACACCATTTCCTTAAAACGAGGCATATTTTCGGCTAAGAAATTAGACTCGTTCACTTGTCTAGGGACGTCCAACATGAAGGTATGAAAAGTTTCTTGGGGAACAAACTTTTCTTCATTAATACAATGCTTTAAAAAAGCTTTTGCACGATTCGTATTTTCAATCAAAAATGTCACGTTTCTAAGCAATGTCTCTAAGTGAGCTTCTTGCGAATCCACAGCTTGTTTCATCTCTGTTAATACTTGGATCACTCTTTGTGAAAGCGCATCCTTTTTCCAATGAGGCTGGTTAATAACTGCGCTTAAAACACCTGCGGTTTGTTTAGATAATATTTCTTTAGACAATGTTTTTCTCTCCTATTTGACCGTATTTTCCTCTATAGGATATCACATTACCTTCTGCATGAAACTAAGTTATTTGGAATTTCGGAGTAATTAAAAAACTCAATACAAAAGCGCTAGTATTATCCAAGCTTTGGATAATACTAGCGCTTTAAATCTGGCACAAAATCTGTAAAATAATTTTCAACTGAATGATGATACTGTTCTGGGTTTTAATCCTCGCCGGTATTGTATCACCTCTCAAAATAAAACGGGTAGTAACTGTTACCACCCGTTTTAAGTCAATCTATTTAACTACTTTTTCTTTCTTTTTGCTTTCATCGATTGGACCTGGAGAAATGCTCTGGTCATTGGCTGTCAGATCGATACCATAGTCCTTTGCAAACACCATATGTGTTTCTACTAGCACATCTGCAGTATTTTCATCCAAATTAAAAACCCTTGCACCGCGTAATCTATTTCGATCTGCACCCGGAAGACCATAGGTCCCAAAACCGGTATTCCCGGCATAACCAAGCAGGATGCCATAGTAGTTACCCATGTAGGTGTTTACATGATCATGGCCGCAGAAAACACCTTTGACATCTCCCCTCTCAAGCATAGCTGAGAACATGCCGCTATTGATCGGGCCTGGGCATTCCTCTTCATTTCTTTCTCCGATAATATTATGCTTGTTCACAGCTTTAGCGTGGTTTTCGTCCGATCTACTATCTACACTCGCAAACCACATATATCGATGTTCCCAAAGTGGAATATGAATAAATACAAGCGAAGGAACCTTGTGACCCCATTGTTTCTCTAAATTTTTAGAGGTTTCGTAATACCAGCTTACTTGATTAAAACGCAGCCAGTCCCAGGTTGGATATCCCTCAAAGTCTTGACCAGCAATAGAATTAGGAGCATATCTTCCACTGTCAAGCAACCAAAGATTAAAAGCTGCGTCCGTTCCTTTGGAATTTTTGATAAGGAGATTCATATTTCCTGTTCCAGTAATATCTTTTACACTCGGCTTGTTCATATTGTATTTGTAAGACATGTAAATTTCGAGCATGTCCTCTTCATTAAGGCCACTTTTTGGAGTGGAGTCCTCATCATGGTTTCCATATGTAATCGCCCACTTTATCCCTCTCTGCTCCATCGGTTGTGCTACATTATTTATTGCTTGTTTCATCTCAAGAGGTGTATCACAGCCACCTGTAATGTTGTCGCCGTTAAGGACAACAAAATCTGGTTTTTCAGTATCAAGGACTTTTTCCATCAACTCGATCGTACGACGGTCAATGTTTTCATCATCTTGGGTATCGTTAAACTGAACAATCTTGAATTTTCCATCCGGTTTAAATTGAAGCTTGATATCCTCATTTGCTGCGGCATGTACCTTACCCGTGAACATATTAGCCGGAATGCCCGCTGACCCTAGTGTTAATGCCAATGTACTCAACCCGCCGATTTTGATAAAGCGCCGTCTGTCCAATCCCTTTTGCAATTCATAATGACTCATAATAAAATCTCCACATCCCTTTATAGAAATATATTAAAAAGTAAATCTATAAAAAGAGTAGCAGTGAAGTTTTAATTCTTTGTTTACCCTTTGTAAAATTTTAATGTTTATTTGGTAAAGATTGCATCATTATTAATTTTTTATATTGAGGGCATTTGAAATGATATTAATAGACCTATTTACTATTCTTTTACGTTCACTTAAAATGGGAGGAAGTACTCCCATAAAAAATAATAAATGAAAGATTCCATCGGCTATCATGGAGCTTAGTCCCACAATCCATGATTATTAACTACCCCGCCCTTTATTTACATAAAAATAAAAAAAGGACTGCATAAACAGCCCTTTGGTATCTGGCAAATGTCCCCAAAATCGGCGAATGCCACTTTCCCCCTATTAAAATTACTGTCTTTGTTCATACAAATAAAAAACATAATCAGTTGAAGCACCCTTATGGCCCAGTTGTCGCAGCATCGCCGTTATATTCCCGCGATGGTACGTGCCATGATTAACCACATGCTGAACCAGTTCAGAAAGATGAGTATTTAACTTTCCAAAATGAGGATGTTCGACACTCATTGGACAATTCAAATCTTCATGAGCAGCGAAAAAGGCATGGTACTTCTTCGTTAGCTGTGTATACATCTTCTCCATTTCCTCCATGCTCTTTCCATTCGTCTTCTCCCTCATCTCAGTCACATTTTCCGTGATTTCCTCAAAGCTGTCACCAGAGATCACCCCAAACCAAGTAACATCGGTTAGAAAAATATGAACAATCACATCTGAAATCGATGGGAAAACACTTTGAATTTCTTGGGTATAGATGTCATTAGGTAATTCCTTTAAATGTGAAAAAATTCTGTTATTTGACCAAGTATGGTATCCATAAAATTGTAATGTCGAGTTCAATTGATTTCCTCCTCGATTATTAGTTTTGTTTCCATTATAACCCCTATATTCTATGAATTATATTTTTTTTACAAAAAATGTTAAATTTTCACTTAATAGAAGTATAGAAACCTAATTTTGTTTAGTGTTATTGATGAGAGTCAATCAAGCTAATATTATCAAGGAGCTATAAAAAATTTCTTTTGTTGAAAAATGTAGCTTCTTAAAAAGATTTATAGTTGAATAAAATCAAGTACTCTTATTAGCGATCCTGTCATATTGCATTTTGAACAACTTTAATAAATGAGGAATATCCTGCTCTCCTTTGATTCGAAAACTTACCCATCCGGAATTAGGAAGAACATGATGTTGTTCTGCTAGCCCTGCCTGAATGAGTTCATCTCTCACCGATTTAGGAAAAGGAAAGTCAGCAAGCTTCTCACCGTGTAAATGACCCAATTCTTTATTTTTAAAGCGAAATTCCACTCCTCCAAACCGATGTGGCTGCTCGCTAACACCTTCCCAACTAAGAAGCTCCTGTCTTAACAATTCAAGTATCATCTTTCTCCTCACCTTTCTTCAATTAATATCGTTATAAACAATAGATTTCTATAATGATATGGGGTACCTTCGCTTTAACAATAAAGTTACATGGCCAACATCACAAAGGTTTGCCAAACATTACCGAAAATCAAAAAGAATGAAATGAATACGGGAGATAATAAATATCTTTTTGCTCGTATTTACATCTTACTGAATTAAATACATTTCTCCTTCATTAATTTTATTGAATTCTTCCTACAACTTTAGTTGTAGGAACTGTTCTTCTTATTTAATAATCGCCGCAAAATCATTTAATGTTTTTTAAAATTGGCATAAAAATTGCAAGATTAATAATTGTAATAAAACCAGAATGGAGGCGGAAATGAAGTGAAGAACGTAAACATTAGATATGCAACAGAACAAGATATCCCTCAACTTCTTGATTTAATGTATCAGTACATTGTTGATTTCTACAAGTGTCCTCGTCCAACTGAAGATTCACTTTGAAAACTAGTTAATCATTTACTTGAAAACCCTTATGAAGGTATTCAATTCGTTGCAGAAAAGGAACAACATGGCTTAGTTGGTTTTTCTACATTATATTTCACTTTTAATACATTGGAAGCTAAACGGATGGCTTTCCTTTATGATTTATTTGTAACACCTGATGGAAGAGGGCAAAAAATTGGTGAAAAACTACTTCAAACTTGTATTTCTTATATGAGGGAGAACGGTTATTCACATATGAGTTGGGAAACTGCACATGACAATCTTGCTGCCCAATCTTTATACGACAAGATCGGAGCAAAAAAGCAGTTTGGCTTAACTATGAAACAAGAGGAAGGAAAATCTTATTTGAAAGAAAAGAGAAGAAATTTCGAGATGAAATAAGTAATTGTGGGAAGTCAATCTTAAAGAATAAATCCATAGCCGTATGCCTGCTCCAAATCATTCAATTAATCTTTTGTGAAGCAAAAAAATACTTATTCTAGCACATTCTTTTGTCCTCCTTTCAATTAATTGCAGCTGTTCCTTTTGTACTAGTTCCAGCTATAACAAATCTATCATTATTTCATCAAACAAAGTAAGAGAAAAAATAAATGACAAAATATTGATAATAGGACCAAAGGGTGATGAGAAAAAGCTAGAAAACAGCCATTTATGGATGTTGACTGGCATTGACTGGCATTTTTGTCTTATCGATACAACAAAAGCCCCTCCGAGTTTTCATTTCCAAGAAGCTTTCCCTCTTAAGATGAGTTTTCTTCATCCTTAATGCTTATAGAGTATCTCTTAAATCTTCAATCTCATTAGGACTAAGCTTAGTAACCTTTGCAATGAGTTCAACAGATAACCCTTCTCTAAGCATTTCAAGGGCCGTTTGCTTTTTCTCTTTTTGAATTCCCTCTGCTATCCCTTTTTCACGCCATGAATTTGGCAGCTTAAATATTTGTTCGGATTCTTGTTTATCTAATTGTTTAATCTCTTCCATAAGTTCTGCCTCCTCGCTCTCATTTATGGTTAGATATGTTTCGAAAAAGCCATTAATGAGTTCTGCTTTTGCTGAGTTCAATTCCATTTTTACTAACATTCGCAAAAATTCCTTTTTCACTTGAACTTTTTCTTGTTCCGTGTACCCCATCTTACTAAGTAGTACTGCAGCCACTGGATTATTTGTATGAATAAAAGAACATGCATTTTATCCTTCTAATAGCTTCTGCCTCAAACTAAATTTATCACAACATTTCCTTTTTTGTGACCCGTTTCCACATAACGGTGAGCTTCGGCAAGCTGTTCGAGCGGATATCGTTGATCGATGACCGCTTTGATCTTTCCAGACTTATAAAGCTCTGTAAGAAAGTTTAGATTTGCTTGGTTCTGCATTAGTCCCGCCGTGACAAAAATGGCTTTCTTGTTGCCAAACACCGTAGTCTTCATCATGTCTAAAAGAATGGATAAAGAAAGTACCGTGGAAAGGTAGACACCTCTTTGCGTGAGCGATCCTTTACATTCTGCAAAGGATCGCTTTCCCACTGCATCGAAAATGATGTCATAGATTTGACCATTTTTCGTAAAATCCTCCCGGGTATAGTCAATCACCTTATCTGCTCCGTGGGATTTTACCAACTCCACATTTGCACCGCTGCATACTCCTGTAACTTCGGCCCCCAAGTATTTCGCAATTTGTACGGCATAAAGCCCCACCGCTCCAGATGCACCATTAATCAGAACACGTTGTCCGCTCTGAACCTTTCCTTTATCGCGAAGGAACGTCAATGCGGTAGGTGCACCATCACAGATGGCGACCGCTTCTTCATAGGACATTCCTGCCGGTTTGATTGCCAGAGGGGTGTTTTCGTGCAGACATTTGTATTCAGCTTTGGCGCCAAACGTCTTAGCACTTAACCCAAAGACTTGGTCGCCTACTTTATATCGTGTTACCTTTTTGCCAACGGCATCAATTATGCCTGACAGCTCCGTACCAAATATCGGGTTCCTTGGTCTTCTAAACCCGTATACAAGCTTAACGATGGGAGAACCCTTTCGAAAGGTACAGTCTGATGGTCCGACGGAAGCCACGTATATTTTAATCCGGACTTCATGATCTTTAGGGATTGGCGTTTCTACCTCTTGGAGCTGAAAAACATCCGGTGATCCATAATTTGTGCATATCATGGCTCTCATATCGTCGCTTTCCTTTTACTTTTTGCAGTAAGTGATGTAAAGGCATTTTCGTTAAATCCTTTTACGATAAGCCATACTGCTAAAATCATTTCATTCGCTGCTACTGGCACAGCCAAAATAGCACCCCAAAAAGAAATTTGAGGGAATACACCAAACATTACGAACAAGGAACAAATGAAAACACAAGTGGCTCCTGTCATACCTAGAATTGATATAAATCTGGGTACAAGCTTGGTTTTATAAAATATATAACTATACATCATCGTATTGATACCAAGCATGAAAAGTGGACCAAGCATGAATGTCCAGTCATGTATTGCTTTTAGGATTATGCCTGAAGAGTGAAAAGATGAAGGATCTGGGGCTCCTGCTGCTACAAATTCCCGGCTTAGGGTTAGGAGGGACAAGACACTGATGACACCAACTGTAATAATACTTGCTTCAAGAAACCTGAAGCAAACATGCCAAAGGGCGATAGTTTCATTATATAGTCTTAACAATGGAAACATGGTAGTGGCCGTTCCAATCGCTGAAACGACTAGAATTAATTCCATTACTGCTCCGACTATCACTTGGTTGGCGTGTTCGGAACCTTTTATTAGATAATCGCGACCGTTTAAGATAGGATCGTATAAAGTTAGACCTATCACCGCTGTAACAGCAGCAAGTATAAACAGGACTCCCACAATTTTTGCAGCTTTTCTGTTTGAATTCATTTTTCTATCCCCTCACTTAATAAATTCAAAAACGTTAAGCATTGATCGTTCTTACTGCTTTGTGTGATCCCCATAAAAGAATACTTCTTCCAATGGTAAGTTAAAGGCATGAGCGATGCGAAAAGCTAGTTCCAGTGATGGGGAGTAGTTTCCCTTTTCGAGAGCTACGATGGTTTGTCTGGTTACTCCCACCTTGTCAGCCAACTGCTGCTGTGTCATTTCATCATGGTTGAATCGTAATTTACGGATGTGATTGCCGACAAGATTTTTACCCATTTTTACACTCCTTTCCGATAGTGATAAAGTTTTGTAACCGAGCCGGTGACATCTGAAATGAAACCTGCAGAAATCAGAATAATGAACATCACATGTAACGGTTGATAGAAAACCTGTGATCCCATTGCAAAAAGAAAACCAATGACAAACACAAAAAATGAATTTCGGAACGCTTTCAAGTCAATTAACTTATCTAATTCATCCGCAAATGCTGGTTCTTTTTCATTGGTCGTCAGTCTAAATACGATGTTGAAAATAATGCTGATCATGATATGTGCAACGATTGAAAATAAAGTCAGGTAAAGGACAAAGGAACCCCAATAATGAAAAACCTCACTCGACTCCACACCCTCTCCTGGGTACCACGGGTACATGAACAAACAATACGAGACGAAAATGAGAATAGCACTAATGACCGAAACGATACTTTTCTTTTCTTGATAAGTCATGATTCACCTCTCCGTGTATGATTATTTTTACAAGAAGTTAAACTTGTTATACTAAATGTAAAGTAAACCATACATCAAGTCAAGTATAATTTACAAAAATAGGCAGGATACTGCCTTATTGGGCAGTATCCTGTCCTTGATGTAGAATGGAAATTTAATTATTTCTACACAAACCATAACCAAAGCCCCTCTGATTGGATAAGATCAAAGGGGCTTAATTATGCTAACAATCTTCTTGAAGCTAAAAAGCGAACCTCAGCACCTTATCTGATGTTCGCTTTCAAATAATAATATGTATTTGTTAAACTACAATACCCTCATTATTTTGTAGTTGTCGAATGATCTCGTTAAAATAACGTTCTTTATGATCCTGTATCCGCGGAAATGGATGATAAAACATTAACTTCCCCTGTGCTTTTAGACCAAAAACTTTTATATCCGTATCATGAATCGCAGAGATCCATTGCTCTTTTAATCGATTAAGTTCAGACCCCTTTTCAGTACTCCATGCAAGTAACACCCATGGATGTTTTTCTTCATTGAATTGCTGTATTATTGATTTGTTTGTTTCATAAGATTGGATTAACCATTGTTTTTCTTTTACGGCGTTTTTAGAAGACGTATGTTGAAATGGAAAGAGATTATAAATATGAAAGCGTCCATTAAGAAGTTCTTTATTTGATTGTTGTAAGATTTCAGCCAGCCTTTTCATAGTTTTATCTGGAATCAGTTCTCCAGTTTTTTCTTCAACATCAAACACAATCGATTTATCAACAAAGCTAGCTTCACCAGGATTTAACATAATAATTGATCCAATAGAGTTACTACCGTTTCCGAACTGCAGGAATGTTTTTATTCTACATATAAAATTATTACACTTATAGAATGTACCAAAGGCTTTATAGCTGTCCAATATTCTCCCTCGTTTGCAAAATAATAAGAAATAAACAAATTAAATATGTAAAATTTTAAATTAAGTGAAGAAATCATTCTGACCTAGACCTAGAAGAAAATTAACCAAAACAGACGATGCTTTGAACAATATCCCGCTACATTGATTAAAAAATGTCGAGTTATCACAGCATTCCACACAGTCTAACCCGTTTAACCAACAATAAACAAATACATCCTTCAGTAACCGCCAATTGTCGATATGAACCAATCGATTGATTAAATACCATAAAATCGTATTACTTACCCATGTCACTGAAACTACATACAAAAAGGGATAGTGCAATCACTACCCCTTAATAGAACCTTGTGTCATCCCTTCAACAATATACTTCTGAGCAAAAGCGAACAACAGCAGAGTCGGTATAACAGATAATACTGTTGCGGCTGACATCGATCCCCAATCAATATCAAATTTCGTAATAAACGAGTTCATGGCAACCGGAATAGTTTTTGCCTCTTCTTTATCGATGAACATAACCGCTAGGAACAATTCGTTCCAACACTGTACAAATGCGAAGATGAATGTTGCAGCTAAACCCGGCAGCATGACAGGAATGATCACTTTAAATAGCGCTGTTATCCGTGAACAGCCATCAATCATGGCTGCCTCCTCCAAACTTAACGGAATCCTTTCAAAGAAGCCCTTCATCATTACCGTACAAAACGGCACCATCATCACCGTATACATGAGCATTAACGAAGGCAATCGATTAATCAGCTCCAGCTTGGACATTAACAAATATAATGGTGCCAGCCCAATAAATAAGGGAATCATTTGGGTAATGAAGAATGCAAAGATCACCTGCGTTTTACCTTTAAACTCAAACCGGGCAAGAACGTAACCGCCAAGTGTAGCAATAATTAAGGAAATAACACCTGCAATTAAGGAGAGAATCAAGCTATTCATAATATAAACATCGAAGTTTGAAATCTTAATGATATTGATATAGTTTTCGAATGTAACGTTTTCCGGCCAATATTGGATGGGGAAGGTAAACATTTCATTCGCAGGTTTTAATGATGTAACGAAAATCCAATACAGCGGGAACACCGTGAAGACAAGAAATAAGGATAAGAAAACAACCTTAACCAACAGTTTCCAGTTTATTCGTCTCACCATTAAAAATCACCCGCTTTATTGAATTTCGTTGCTAGCAGATAAAAGATTGAAAAGAAAATTAAAATAAAAATGAGAATAACCCCAACAGCAGCAGCTTGTCCGTAGTTTTGGCCAAACATGATTTTCTCCAACATAAAGGTTGATAGAATATGTGTTGAACCCGCAGGTCCACCATTTGTAAGTGAGTAGATTAAATCAGGAAAATTTATAATCCAAATGACTCGGAGCAACGTTGTGACAATCAGTGTTGGCAAAATATATGGGATGGTGATGTTAAAAAGCTGTTGGAAATAGCCGGCACCATCAATCTTTGCTGCTTCAAACAAATCTTCAGGAATGGATTGTAAGGCAGCTAAAATCATAATCGCAAAGAAGGTAATCCCGTACCAGACATTTGCAACAATGACAGAAACCATTGCCCAGGTGGGGTCCGCCAAGAAAGGGATGGCACTATCAATGATTCCAAACTTAATCAACAGGTCATTAATAACCCCGCCTTGTCCATTCAACATCCAGCGCCAAATCAACCCGATTAAAAAACCCGACATTGCCCATGGAAAAAAGATAAATGCTTGGTAAACCCCTCTTCCCTTGAACTTCCTTCTCAACATCAAGGCGACGATAAATCCAATGAAGAATTGAGGAACTAACGAAAAAAAGACCCAATAGAAACTATTAACGAGTGACTCTTTAAAGCCTATATCAGCCATGATTGTTTTAAAGTTTTCTAGACCGATAAATCGAATGTTCATTAAATCATAGGCCGAATAATTTTGAAACGCCATGATCACCCCTTTTAACAAGGGATAATAGGTGAATATAGAAACAAGTATGATTGCTGGGAGTAAACAAAGGAATATGAAAAGACCTTGTTTAGATATACGAAACAATGGCAAGCCTCTTTCTGTAACTGTTTCAGTCTGTATTTTCAAGTTTCATAGTCTCCTCTCCGAAAAAAGAACAAAGGGCAGCAGTCTTTCCTACTGCCCTCCATTTACTTTATTTATGATTTTCTTTTTCCTTTTTCCAAAAATCAGTCCACTTTGCTAATACATCTTCTTTTGATAGCTTACCTAATAATAGAGCCTGAATGTCCTTTTCAGCTAAGGCACGGTATTCAGCATATCCCTTATAGTGGACAGGACGGTCAGCGATTAAGAATTCTTCTGGCTTCGCATTCATTTCAATGTAAGAGCTAAAGTAGCCCTCTTTGAAATAGGGGTCGTCACCTGCACTTAAATGAATCGGAATAAGTGAGTTTTCCTTGGCGAAAAATAAATTTTGTTCAGGACTTGATAAAAACGATACAAGCTTCCATGCCTCTTGCTTATGCTTGGTGAAAGCACCGATTCCCCAGCCTGCTGTTCCTGCCGGCTGCTGTGCCACCCCTGATGGAGTTCCTTTAGGCAGTGGAGCTGTATCCCATGTTCCTTCTTCCATATTTTCCTCAGCGGTTACAATGACCTCTGGATCCTGAATTAACATCGCAGTCATTCCGGAAGTAAAGCCTTGAACCATTTCCGGGTAGCTCCAGCTAATCGAATCAGGAGGAGACGCTTTCTTATATACTTCTACAAAGGTATCAAGCACCTGCTTGGCTTCTGGTGTATCAAACATGACCTTACCTTCAGTTGTGAAATACGCATCCTTTTCCGTAATCTTTTCCCCGAGGAATGACCATGTCATAAATTCAATATAGTCCGGAGAGCCTGCACCGCCTCGGAAGCTATAGCCATAGCGATTCTTTGAAGGATCGGTTAATTTAATCGCTGCGTCTACTAACTCATCCCAAGTTTCCGGAACCTTAATTCCAGCTTCTTCAAACCAATCCTTCCGGTAGAATAACGTTTTTTCATATACACCATAGGGGATATAATAAGGTTTATCGTCAACAGCTGTTGCTCCATGCTTAATCGTTTCCGTTAACGAATTCCAGTCTTCCCACTTGCTTGTATAGGCTGATAGGTCTTCAATAAATTGGTTAGCTGCCCAGTTCTTAACCGTCTGCTCACGAACTTCTAATACATCAATATCCTCTTTTGCCATGAGCATTTGTGTGATTTTTTCATCAGCGCTTTGCAAAGGAGGAGAAATCAATTCAACTTTAATGTTCGGATTTTCCTCTTCAAATTTAGCGATCATTTCCTTTAAGAGTGTAGTCCTGGCTGGGCTAGTAATACTTTCAATCATCCTTAATGTGACTTTTCCCTCTTTATCCTCTTTCTCGTTATCTACCTCTGAACTAGTGCAGCCTGCCAAGATGCCAACAAACAACATGAATGAAACAAGAACCCAAAACCCCTTTTTGAGATGAAGCATAACATTACTCCCCCTTGAAATGTTTGTGGTTATATACAAAAGGGCAGCCCCCTTTTATACCAATGGTTAAACTAGTTTTAATGCTGCCTCTAAATCTTCGAGTAACTCATCGACATTCTCTAAACCGACCGAAATTCGGATCAACCCCGGGTCTAAGCCGCCTTTCACTAACTGCTCGACGTTATAGCCATAGTTCGGTGAAATCACAAGACTTTCAAAACCACCCCAGGAAACACCGATTTGAAAATGTTTTAGGCTATTAATCACCTTCCGGACAGATTCGTATGTGTTATTCTTGAGCTCAAAGCTCATCAAGCCTGTATAGCCTTTTAGCTGCTCTTTTCCAAGCCTGTAGTCTGGAGAGCTTTCTAACCCAGGGTAATTGACCCGTTTGACAGCAGAAGATTCTTCTAAAAAGGAAGCGATTTTCAATCCGCTTTCCTGATGTGCCTTCATCCGAATTGGCAGGGTCCGAAGCCCGCGCATTAAAAGCCATGCTTCATAAGGCGGCATGACACCACCAAGCAGCTGATATTCATGATAAAAAAGATGATCCATGATCTCCTTGCTCGTAATTAAGGCGCCGCCAACAAGGTCACTATGGCCGCCTAAATACTTCGAAACAGAATGGACAACGATATCAATTCCATATGTAATCGGATTTTGGAAAACAGGTGTAGCCCAGGTATTATCAATAATTGTTTTAATCCCACGCTGTTGAGCAAGAGATGCAATCGCTTTTAAATTAACAAGTTTAAAGGACATGGTCGTCGGACTTTCTAGGTAGATTATTTTCGTGTTGGGGCGAATCAATGACTCGATTGCCTCGAGGTCTGTGTTGAGGGTATTCGTGTGAGAGATGCCGAATTTTTCAATATAGGTAAAGAACTTCGTTGTAGGACCGTATATATTGCTGATACTTAAAACATGATCGCCTGATTGTAAAAAGGTTAAAGTCGCTGATGAGATGGCAGCCATCCCTGAGGAAAACAACTTACACCTCTCCCCTTTTTCCAGCGCAGCAATTTTCTTCTCCACAATTTCAACCGTTGGATTGGTGCCACGCCAATACAGGTAACTGCTTTGCTCATCCTTCATCGCTGCTGTCAGCTGCTCGAAGTTTTCGAATACAAACAGCGAATTCTGATAGATGGGTGGAACCACTGCTCCATGAAACCGCTCATATTCATCACCGATATGAGTGACGATATGTTCATTTGAGGACTGTTTCGTCATGCCTATTCCTTCTTTCTAAATTTTTCGTAGAGTATCTTCCACTATGTCTATAAATTTATTAAACTCTTGTAACGCATAAGCAGGGTCCCGGTCCTTAATTCCATCCAGCATGGTCCGGTGAAAAGGGATCGTATCTGTAAAAATATGAACAATACCAAAGGGTTTGCTCCAAAGCCGGTTAAAAGTGTCAGAGACTGATTCAGCGACACTCTCTAATAGCGGATTATGTGACGCCCGATAAATGGCTTTATGAAACTCCCAATCCACTTCGGAGGAGTCTAGTCCGGCATCCTTTAGGGCAATGACTTCCGTCAGGATCCGATCCATTTCTTCAATTTCAGATTCAGAGGCCCTGATGGCTGCTAACTCCACCGCCTTCCCCTCTAGTGCTCTTCGCAGCTCACTAATATGTAATAGAGAGTTTTTTTCCTGCTCCACTTCGATCTTCGCCTCAATTTTTAAGGCATCACCATCTTTAACAAAAATTCCTTTTCCATTTTGAACTTCAATCATGTCAAAGCCTTCAAGGAAGCGTAAGCCCTCGCGAATGCTCGACCGGCTCACACCGAGGATAGATGTTAATTCTGCTACAGATGGAAGTTTATCTCCCCTCTTTAAATGATGCTCGCGAATATATCTTTTGATTTCATCCGCAATCATCTCATGCATTGAAACCTTTTTAATACTCTTCATGACTGTCACCTTCTAAGAATTAATTTTTCATGCTCTATGACTATCAACCTATCGGATAGGTTAAGTTTATTCTGAATATTTAAATAAGTCAATTCTAACTTTCGGTCAATATCCGACAGACTTTGCTGGTGCCAAAGCTACATGTACAGGTAAAAACCCTTGCTGTATGCGGCAAGGGTTAAGAGTAATATCATAAGGCAAACGCAGTAAAGACTTTGTGTAAAACAAAAAAACTGGGGATACAGTCCATAATTTCTTTAAAATATCTGTAGGCCGTTGTATAAAATATGAAATTGTACGTGAGTTCCTAAAACAAAGATACCTGACCAAAACTCTTTTTAAATGCCTTGTGGTTCACTTTTTTAAAATTCTCTTCAGTTGGTAGTGGGTCACCTATTTCTTTTATGTAGAAAATACTTTACTTGTTTTTTCCTCCGTGGCTCTTATGAATAAATTGTCTAATTGGCTTCGTAATTTAATGCTATAGACAACTGGAAAAAAGCGAACAACTTCTTCATTTTTATGAGCCGTTCTTGGATCAACAGAAATTCGCTGAATATTGATATTAATCGCTACGGAAGCATCTTTTTGATTCCACAATCCTTTTATTCTACAAAAACGCCCCATCCGTCAGAATAACCACCATGTGGTTTACTTAAGTTATTTAATTGATTCTGTATTTTTATTAATTCATTATAATTTAATAACATTCTTTTAGAACAACAACATGCCCACTCTTCCGTTTCGTCGTCTTGCTCTAAGAAACAATTGAATCCTTCTTCTCTTAGTACTTGCAATAATTCTTCACCTGTTGCTTTATTAGGCACAGCAACAAAAAAGTCCACTGATTGATGTTTTTTAAAATCTAATCCATCTTTATATAGACTATGTAAAGCATCTCCATCAGCATCATTTGGAAATTTCATTTGTTTTTCCTCCATATTATAGTACATTCATTGTTTTCATTATAATTTACTTATATCTATTCGACAAATCATAAATTTTCATTGTACAAAAAGGTATAAAGTCTATGTGTTTACCCCATTAATAACAAAAAAGAATAGCCACGCTAATTACCAAAATAAGGAAACAATTTCATTAAATAGGGTAAACGGCTATTTCTATCGCATGTGTGTTTTATTGTATAGGTATTCGAGAACCAAGCTCTTTAGTATTTCTATTTAGGAAAATCATTCATTGAACTGAAGCTTATTTTATGCGAACACAGCAGTGCAAATAATAAGCGCCATCAATACACAGGGTAGGTTCACATGGATTTTAAAGAGGACAGTGCCGACCAAAAACAGTCCCCAGTGTAAACGATAAACTAGAATCAACAGTTTTCCACAAATAAGGATAAACAGATTTCGACAAATAAGAATCAACAGTTTACCTTAATGAACCCACTTTCTATATACTTAAATCAGTCTATGGAAAGTGAGGAATTAACAGGAGTGGAAAGGCTAATGATTTACAACGAGGTTCATAGGCTTCGCGGTGAGGGATTTTCAAATAGCGCGATAGCTAGGAAATTGAAGATTTCTAGGAATAGAGTGATAGAATACGCAAAGATGTCGCCTTCGTTTGCCATCTCATTACAAAGCAGAAGTAAAAAGCTAGATCCCTTTCGGGAGGACATTCTTCGATGGCTACAGGACCATCCTGACTTATCAGGAG